>JAJZZC010000289.1 GCA_021797775.1 Bacillota bacterium | reverse complement strand
CAGCCGCCGGCTATCTCGCCATCCCCTCTGCAGCCACCCTGGGCGCCTCCCCTGCCGAACCATCTCTGCCATCGCCAACTTCGGAATCCAAACTATAACCCCTAAAGACTTTTTGAAAAGGCTCCTATTCGCTCTCGTTCACCGCCTCCAGCCCCGTGGCCTCCACAGCCGGTGTCGCGCATGGGGGCGTCCCCATGATGCGACCGCGACGCGCGGGCGATGCGCCACACATCGCGGCGCCCGTGCCCGTTCCGTTCACGCGCGCCGGTCCTCCTGCCGCAGCCTTGCGCGAACTCATCCTGGTCGGCGGGGCCGACATCCTGCGACCCGACCCGGCCATCTGCGGGGGCATCACAGCAGCCATGCGCATCGCGGTGCTGGCCTCCGCGCATCTGCGCACGCTCGCGCCCCACGTCTGGGGCTCGGCCGTGCTGTTCGCCGACGGGCTGGGAGTTGGCCGCGACCTGTCCCAACGTGCCCGTATTGGCGTACCCGCTGGGCGGAAACCCGTCCTCGCCGAGCTCGTCGATGCCCCGGTTCTGCCGATGGGGGGGCAAGGTCGCGTTCCCGGAGCGCCCGGGTCTCAGGGTGACCATCCGCCACGCGTTCGTGGGGCGCTGCCGCGCCGACGGCCGTAACGGACTGCCGCGTTGACGCCCTGGTGCCTGCGGTCGGAGGAGCCCCTTGCCTTGCCGCCGGCTGGACCCGAACCCTGGTGGGCGGTGGACCTCGCGGAAACGAAGCCACTCGCCCCTATACCTCAGACGGGCATCTGGACATCGGCGCGATTTCTGGGATACCTTCATCCACTGGTCGCAGCGCACCACCGTCGCGACGCCTGGTGCGCGTTACCCAGGCGCATGTGCCTTTGCTCGCCCTGCCGGGGCCGTCAGCCGAAGGTGCACTGCGGGCCGGAGGATGGAGGTTTCCCTTTTGCGGCTGGATTGCGTGATTGAGATTCCGCAGGGTGGGCGCTGCAAGTATGAGCACGTCGATGGCCGGTTGCGGCTGGACCGCGTTCTATACTCCGCCTTGGCGTACCCTGCGGAATACGGTTTCATTCCCGAAACGCGCTCACCCGACGGCGACCCTCTGGACATCGTCGTGGCGATGAGCGTTCCCACCTTCCCTGGTTGCGTCATTCCAGCGCGCATTGTCGGTGGGCTCGAGATGATCGACCAAGGAGAGCCCGATACCAAGATCGTGGCGGTGTGCGCGGTCGATCCACGGTATGACCACATCCATACGCTGGACGACTTCGGTCCCCACTTTACGAAGGAGATCGTGGACTTCTTCTCCTCGTACAAGAGGCTGGAGGGCAAGGTCACAACCATGGGGGCGCTGCTCAGCCGCGACCAAGCCGAGGCTCTCGTCGCGCAGGCGCGCGCCGCGCACGATGCCCTTCAGCCCGTCACCCGCAATGGGAACGAGCCTGAGGGGTAATGACGGTGGCCGTGGCCCGGTCTCCGGCCAGGTGCACTAGCCAGGACCCGCCACCCGGCCGGGCAGGGTCGGTCCGGTGCGGCCACTCCCCGGCTGGCACCGTGGTGGGTCGGCTGCCCTCGGGGCCGGTTCTCGCTCCACCGGCGTCCCCCGGGCTCGGCTGCAAGGTTCCCGAGGGCCGTCCTCCATCCCCCGGCGCGCCCGGAGGGCATGCCGGGGGATGTCACTCACGGTGTCCGGGAGGGCCTCGGTCAGATGCCGACGTAGCCGCAAGGTGCTCGCCAGTGAGGGTGGACCGGGCGGCGACGGGGTCGGCGGGTGTGCCCGCGAAAGACGATCCAGCCGCCGTCGTGGCCGGCACCGGGGCCGAGGTCGATGATCCAGTCGGCGTGCGCCATGACCGCCTGGTGGTGCTCGATGACGATGCCCGACTTGCCGGAGTCGACGAGCCGGTCGAGCAGGCCGAGTAGCTGCTCGACGTCGGCGAGGTGGAGGCCGGTCGTCGGCTCGTCGAGGACGTGGACGCCGCCGTTGCCGGCCATATGGGTGGCCAGCTTCAGCCGCTGCCGCTCGCCGCCGGACAGCGTAGTGAGCGGCTGGCCGAGGCTGAGGTGGCCGAGCCCGACGTCGGCGAGCCGGTCGAGGATGGCGTGCGCGCCTCGCCGGCGCCGGCCTATGCCTCCGCTCTGGGCTGTCGTCCAGGACCGTTGACCAGAGGGGCACTACGGCTCGAGGAACCACGGCCTCTCGTCAAGAGATCGCAGTCACGCGGGCGGTCGCGGAGGCCGCACTGCAGGAAGCCACGGCAGCCCGGTGGCGTGTACGGCGGCGGCGCGCGCGGCGCGGGCCCCCCTGGCCGCCGCGATGCGGCGGCCCCCTGCTATACCCGCCACCCCTTACGCCCGCTCCTCGCGGACATGCCGCAGGAGGGCGTGCACCGGCCGCCCGGTGATCAGCCGCTCCCCGTCCGTAAACCCTTCCTCACGCTCGCGCAACGCGTCGGCCAGCACCCGCCGCCACCGCGCCATCCGCTCCGCCTCGCCGGGGAGGGTCGCCAGGTCGCGCCGCTCCTGTGGGTCACGCTCCAGATCGAAGAGCTGCTCGCGGCCCGTCCCGCTGAACCACACGTACTTTTCGCGCCCGTCCGTCACCCACTGGATGGACTGCCCGACCATGACCATCTCGCCATGAAGATGGCGGCGCACCGGCTCGGTGCCGCCGCGTGCGGCCGGCAGGAGGCTGCACCCCTCGACCTCCGCCGGCACCGGCAGCCCCGCGCAATCCAGCAGGGTGGGCATGACGTCCCGCAGCTCCGCCAGCGCGCCGGACACGGTGCCGCCTGGGAGACCGCTCCCCCGGGGACCCGCCAGGATCAGCGGGACGCGCGCCGACCCCTCATAGGGCAGACCCTTGCGGAAGAGGTGATGGTCGCCCATCATCTCGCCGTGGTCCGAGACGAAACAGATCCAGGTGTTGCCCGCCACGCCGTAGTCGACCAAGGCCTCGCACAGGCGGTGGACCTGGTGGTCGATGTGCGTCATGTGGCCGTAGTACCCGGCGCGAGCCCGCCGCAGGATGGCGGGGGACACGGCACCAGCGAGGGCGTCGGGCCGGTGGGGCTCGGCGTAGGGCGCGAAGACGCCGGTCCAGTCGCCGACAGGCGGCTCGGGCATGTCCGCCTGCAGGTACTGTTCAAAGGCCCAGGCCGGCGGATCGTACGGCGGGTGCGGCCGGTGGAAGGACACATACAGGAAGAAGGGCTTGCGCGGATCGCGGCACCGCAGGAAGTCGATGGCCCGGGCGGCGACGAAGCAGGTCGGGTGGGTGTCCTCGGGCTTGTCCCAGGGGCGGGCGACGATGGAGTTGCAATCGACGCCGTGTTCGAAATAGTCGGCGTCGCGCCCCAGGCGCTCGCGGAGCCAGGGGGTGTAGTCGTCGACCAGGCCGTAGTCCCGATCGCGCCGCCTGGCGAAGTGCAGGTAGCCGTCGTGCAGGATCACGTGCTGGAAACCCAGTTGTGAGCGCTCGGGGTAGACGTGCATCTTGCCGACAGCCTGGGTCTGGTAGCCGTGGCGCGTGAACTCCCCCGCCAGGGTCACCGGGTAGTTCCAGGGCACGCCGTCCCGATAGCCGACGCGGCCGTGGCTCTCCTGGGAGAGGCCGGTGAAGAGGGCGGCGCGGGCGGGCACGCAGACAGGCGTGGCCGAGTAGGCGCGCGAGAAGCGCGCTCCGGAAAGCGCCAACTCGTCGATGTAGGGTGTGTGCACGACAGGATGGCCGTCGATGCTGAGACAATCGCCGCGCCACTGGTCGACGCAGATCAGGATCACGTTGGGCCGGTCGGTCGCGGGCACGGCAGCAGACCCCTTTCCCGCGGCGGAGGCCGCTCCAGCCCCGGGGGCGGGGCCAACGCCTGTCCTCTACGCAGGTCTGGGGCCGGGGACCTGCCGGGGGGCCCAGGCGCAAGCAACGGCCGCCGTGGCGCACTGAGCCCAGGCGGGGTTCAGAGCAGAGCCGGCCTCGGAAAAGACATCTCGGCCGGCCCTGCAGTGGGCCGCGCACGAGCAATCTGGTGACCGGCCGTGACGCGCAGCGGCCACGGGCCTGCGGCTGCCTGGTGCGTTGCGTCAGGGAGAGCCGCCGCCGGTCGCCGACGCGATACACTGCAGACAAGCGCTCACCCGTGCACGGGGGCGCAGGGTGGTGAGAGGATGGGCATCCCGACGGTCCAGGACGTGCTGGCGGCAGCCCGGCGCATTCGCCCGTTCCTGCCCCCGACCCCACTCCTGCCGAGCGCGGCGCTCTCAGCGCTCCTCGACGCGGAGGTCTACGTCAAGTGCGAGAACCTACAACCGACCGGCGCCTTCAAGGTGCGGGGCGGCATCAACCTGCTCGCCGCCGAAGCCCACGACCTCCAGTCTCGCGGCGCGGGGATCGCTGCGGCCTCCACCGGCAACCACGGGCAGTCGATGGCCTACGCCGCCGCCCAGTTCGGGATCGCCGCAACCATCTTCGCGCCCGATGGGGCTAACCCGATCAAGGTGGCGGCGATGCGTGCCCTGGGCGCCGATGTGCGCTTGACAGGCCGGGACTTCGACGCGGCACGCGAGGCCTGTGAGACACACGCCGCCGCCGCGGGCGCACGCTACGTGCACTCGATGAACGAGCCCCTGCTGGTCGCCGGGGTGGGCACCGCGGCCTTGGAGGCCCTGCTGGAGCGTCCCGAGAGCGACTGGCTCTTCGTCCCGGTGGGCGGCGGCTCCGGGGCGGCGGGGGCCTGCCTGGTCGCATCCGCCCTCTGTCCCGACTGCCGCGTGGTCGGGGTCCAGGCGGAGGGAGCCCCAGCCGTCTGGCGCTCCTTTCGCGAACGACGGATGGTATCCACGGAGCGCGCCGAGACCATCGCCGAGGGGCTCAGCACCCGAGTCGCCTTCGACCTACCGCTGACGATCCTGTGGCGGCACCTGCACGACCTGGTGCTGGTGTCCGACGCCGACATGCTGTCCGCCATGGCGCTCTACTTGGAGAAGACCCATCTGCTCGCGGAGGCGGCAGGCGCGGCCCCGCTGGCGGCCGCCCTGCGCCTGCGGCAGCGGCTACGCGGCAGCCGCGTGGTGCTGATGCTCTCGGGAGGGAACGCCACCCTCGCCCAGGTCGGCGCAGCACTCTGCGGCGGCCGGGGGCGGGGGTGAGCGCTGACCATGTCTCCCCTGCGGCACGCGGGACAACCACTGCGGGAGGTTGAAGCAGCTGCCCTAAACGCCGCGCAAATCGCGCCGATAAGATAGGTATGAGCAGGTTTGATGGGTGGTCGGAGGTTCTCCGACCGGCGGAGGCCGCCCGTGCACTGAGGATCCACGTGGGGACGTTGCGCCGATGGGACAAGGAAGGCAAACTGCGCCCCCTTGCCCGGTCCGAGGGCGGGCACCGACGGTACGCACGGGCGGATGTCCTCTGCCTTGCTGGGCGATGACTGCGCTACGGGCGAGAAGACGGCGGCCGTCTATACCCGGGTCAGTACAGGGAAGCAGGCCGAGGCGGGGAACCTGGAGCGGCAGCGCCTACGCCTCATGGAGTACGCGGCGGTGAACGGCTACGGTGTGGTGTTACAGGCAAGCGACGTGGCATCGGGTCTGAATGCGCGGCGGCGTGGGCGGCGCGGGGCTCCAGAGGCGGCACGGCGATGAGACTGCGGTTTCTTCTCGTGGAGTACCCGGATCGCTTGGCGCGCTTCGGATTCCCGTACCTGGAGACGTTGTTCGACGTGTTGGGCGTACGCATTGTGGTTGCTGCGGGCCAGGAGACGGAAG
>JAJZZC010000288.1 GCA_021797775.1 Bacillota bacterium | reverse complement strand
GGCAGACCGCGTGCGGGATGCACAATCTGCCAGTATTTGGGTGATCCTTGGGGCTCAACGGTTTCCGGGCGGCGGCGAACCGATGAGCCGAAGTCTGAGCCTTGCATCGGGAGACACTGGGCGCTGCCAAGTGGGAGAGAGGAAACTCTTGTCCCGCTTGGCTTTTGGTTTTGACGGGCGCCATGCGCTGACATCGGGCAGGGCCAGGGACCGGATGCCAGGGGTGCCGCCAGCTCCGCAGCGGGTACCTATTCGGTGAACTGCGTTGGGACAGCTACGTCTGGTGGGTCGGCCGCACTTCCGCGGCGAGCGTGTACCATATCTAGTGGCTTGGCACGCACTTCACCGTATGCTTACCGCAGCGGGTAGAGGCGCGCATGGATCCTCGTGTGCCGGCCGCGGCCACACGCTGGGCCCGCCGCGCTTGCAGGTCCCTCTCTCTGCGCCCGTCCAACCAGGGGCAAGCCCGCCAGGGCCCCAGGGCCTCGAAGGGAACGCTCATGGTTGCGTCCAGCGGGCGATCGGCGGCTACCGCCGCGACCAGTCCTCGAACGAGGCTAAGGGCCGCCTGACGCCCGCCGAACGGGCAAAGAGACTGGCCGAGCGGGCGGGCGAACTGGCTGCGGCTCGGGTCAAGGGGTACGCGGCGGCAGCGTCCGGGTTGCGGCAGCCCCTGCGGGGCGCCGCCGTGGTGAAGCCAACGCGCTGGGCGATCTATCGGCCCTGCCCAGGCGTGCCACGGGCCCACGGTGCGCGGGCGGACGAGACCCCCCCCTACCCCATCCACCGCCACGTCACGGGGCCGTACGCCAGCCCGGGCCCCACCTCCGCGCAGCGGGGGTCCGCCGTGCCCGTCCGCGACCCGTCCAGGGCCAGCTCGACCCGGAAGTCCAGCCACCGCCAAGCGCCCCGCTCGTAGGCGTAGGTCTCCCCGTCGTCGTCGTAGAGGGCAAACCGCCCCGGACACTGCCCGAAGTGCAGGACCTCCAGGGGGACGGTGTCGCCCGCGTGGGGGGCGTGCGCCAGGTCCGGCATCAGCGGGATCACCGCGCCCGCCCGCGCGAAAACGGGGATCCGCTCCATCTCCGTCCGTACGAGCACCTCGCCTCCGCCCGCGAAGGCCTCCCCGGTCTGAAAGTCGTGCCAGGTGCCGGCGGGCAGCAGCACCGTGCGCTCCCGCTCCCCGGCGAATACCGGCGCCACCAGCAGATCCTCACCGACGAGGAACTGGTCGTCCGCCAGCGCCAGCGGCGCGGCGCCGTCGCCGCAGAGGGCCATCGCCCGGACCGGGGGCGTCCCGTCCAGGTGGTAGCGCGCGAAGGCCGTGTACAGGTAGGGAAGCAGCCGCATGCGCAGCGCGATGGCCTGCCGGACCGCATCGGCGACCTCGGGAAACGACCAGGGCTTGGTCCCGGATGACCAGGCGTCGAGCATGGCGAGCGGCGCGAAACAGACGGCCTGCACGCGGCGCAGCCAGTCCTCCCCGTCCCGCGCGCTGCGCACCTCGGGGCAAAAGAGCAGGCCCGAGACGCTGGCACCGCAGAGGGCGCGGACGTAGCGGCGATGGTCGTAGAGATCGGTGTAGAGCACGTACGGGAGCGGCGCCGCCGCGGGCCCGCTGGCGCGCACCAGGCCGTAGGTGCGGCGGTCGCGCCGCCGGAACAGCTCCTCGGTCAGCCGCTGGAACGCCAGCCCGTACACCTGGCGCAGTTCCTCCCCGTCACGGCCGGACGGGAAGGTCGCGTGTGCCGGGAACATCCACGACGAGCGCGTGAGTTCCGAGCCGTCGCATTCGTCCAGCTTGTAGCCGGCGACGCCCGCAGCGAGGTGCACACGGTCATGCTGGGCCGCGATGGCCTCGCGTGCGGCAGGCAGCGTGATATCCGGCGCCAAGCCGCCCCACACGGTGTGCGAGCCCGCCAACGGCTCGACCTCGGCGGCCAGCGGGGCGCGCGGCGCCACCCAGGGGTGCTCCCAGAGGTTGACGCGGAAGCCCTCGGCCGCGAGGGCGGCGACGAAGGCGGCCGGGGCGGGGAACCGCTCGGGGTCCCACTCGAACGTGCAGGGGTACGCGGCGGAGTGCCAGCCAGGTTCCAGCCCGATGACGTCACAGGGCACGCCACGCCGCCGGTACTCCCGGGCCTCCTCCACGACCTGGTCGGCGGTGAAGCGGGTCGGCGTGCGGTGCCAGAAGCCGAGGCCCCACCGCGGCGGGAGCGTGCCGCCCCCGAAAAAGAGGTTGTACCGGCGGACGGCGTCCAACGCGGTCGGGCCCGCGAAGACCAGGATCCGCATCCCGGCGCCGCCGGCAATGACCGCCTCGACCGCATCGCCCGGGGGCGTCGCCTGCCACCGCCGGTCGGTCGTGCGGTCGCGGACGGGGACGTCGCGGCCGCGGCAAACCGTGGACGCCACGTGCAGCGTGACGATGCGGTCCGCATCGATCAGCGCGCCGTAGGCCGGGGTGCCGGCGACCACGTAGAAAGGGACGGGGGCGTGGGTCTCGCCCGTGTCCTCCTGGGGGTCGCTGTTGACCCGCAGGTAGCGGGTCCGGCCGCGGTGGTTGAAGCGCGCGAATTGCAGGCCCCAGCGCGGCTTTCCACCCAACGGGGCGGTGCCGCGCGCGCGGCACCCGTTCCCCGCGCCGGGCACCCCCTTGCGGTCGGCCTCCGGTCCGCCCGGGAACCACCCGCTCCGCCTTCCTCGTCAGACATCGGCCGCGCGGGCGAGCTGGCGCCGTTCCTGGACCGTCGGCTCACGCAGGCCGACGTGCTTACCCCAGTGACAGAGACCGCAGCGGGGCCGTCCGCAGTCGAAGTAGCGGCGCTTCGCGAAATGGCCCCAGACGGGCTCGGGCAGGCCCCAGCGCCGTCTGTCGCGCAGGTCCCCTGCAGCACCAGCGGTCCGCCGGGCCCTGGCGATGGCCTGCTCCCGAGCACGGCGCCGTTGGTCCCGGCCGTGGCGTCGCATGCCATCCCGCACCCCCCGCCCACGCCGGGCGCGTGCAGAACGTGTGGAGTCGGTCGCGGCTGCAGGCGTCGCATCGGCTTCCCGCAGTTCGGCGTCGTCGGCAGCACTTCATGGCGCGCCGCCACGCATCCTCCTGGCCACCGGCGGTGCCCAGGGTGGCGTCATTCCGCCAGGGGGCTTGGGGGTGCGAACGATGGCGCACACAGCCGTGCGGTGGTGGGCGGGGGCAGCCGCTGCCCGCCCCGGTGCCTGCCACCGCAACGGCCGCACGATTTCGGCCAGGGGGGCCCACGGTGACGGTGCACGGAGGGGGCTCCCCAGAGCCGCCGTACGCCCCGGGTTATCGCCATACGCTGCTAACCCTTGTGGCTGAGGCCGTCTGCCAAGAACGACGCGGCCCTGCGGCGGTGCCCAGGGTGGCATCGGTGGGGGGCTTGGGCTCGGAACGGCGGCGCAGGTCGCCGCTATCCGCCGGGAAGCCCGCCGGTCGGGGTGGCGCGTTCCCTTGGGCCGCGGGCGTTTTCGCGAGGCGGCGCCCGTCGTCTGCGCCCCGTGCCCTCGCCCCGGGGCGCGCGCGTGCCCCCCGATCGACTGGCTACCAGCCAAGCCCTGCTGTTGAGGAAGCGGACCGAGAACGACGCGGCCCGATGCCGGACCGGTGCCCGCCGTGCGGACCACAGGGGGCAGCGAGTGTGCCGTTGGCAAGGTCGGCCCCGCTGGGACATCAGGAAGGCTCGCTCCAGCTTGAGGGACAGAGGTCCCGAGCGCGCTCTGGCAGGGCCACCGCCAAGCGCGCGTGGGCCGGGCCAGGCGCTGCGCCGGCGGCGGCACGGGACCACGCTCCTTGCATCCAGTCGCAGTGGCCCGCGATCGAACGGAGGCGGCAGGCGCCAGACCCCGCCGCGACATGAAGGGGGTCCGTGGAACGCGGACAGACCGGCGGTCACCCGTCACCAGCCGCTGCCCGTCTCAGCCCCCCCAGCGACATCGCCCAGCGGTCACGGCATCGATCGCCGCCGCAAGACCCTCGCATCGCCGCCGTCGGCGAGCGCACGGCAGGAATCCCGGCCGGCCAGGCGTACGCGCTCTCTCTGGGGCCACCGACGACGTGCGCCTCGGTCTGATCCTGGCGGACACCCCTGTCGTGCGCGCGGCGGGCCGGATCGAAACGGGCAGTGGGCGCGGCGCGCCAGCGGTCCTGCTGTTCGATGCGGCCCTGGACGCGGCCGTGGAAACCATCCCCCTGGACGACGAGCGCCTGCGCGGGGTGTGGGGGCCGAGCCTCTGGCGGGTGACCCTCCGGCCGCGCGAAGCGGTCACGGCCGAGACGTGGCGCCTGACGGTCCGGCGGGCGGACGCGCAGGGATCGTAGCGCCTGCGCCGGCCATACCGTCGACGAACAGGACGCCGCACGGAACCCGGATCGATACCGACCGCGCGCCGTGCGCACGGTCGGCGCCCCACCGACCCGCCCAGTGATCGGCCGGTCGCCCGTAACCCGCCGCGCATGCCCTCCGGCAGCGCCGGCAAAGGCGTTCGTGGCGACCGGCGGACGATGTGTAGGCAAGAACCGCAGGAGCCGCCCGCGCCGCGTCACGGCTTGCGCGGGGGGCCGTGAACCAGGTTCCGGTTGCGCTCCCCAGGCTGCCCGTGTACCGAAATGTGCAAACGACTCCACTCACACCAATGCCGCCCCACCCCCGTCGTGATAGGCTATCGGTCAGGGGGGCTGGCCTGTGGCCAAGATCGTGCGACCAGAGGGAATTCTCGACCAGTTGCGCAGAGAGATCGCTCAGCGCGGTGAGGCCATCCTGGTCGCCGAGCGGGGGGGACGAGGCCTACGTTGTGCAAGCGGCCGGTGGCTGCTTTGAGCCCGAGGACGACGAGGAACTGGCGACCGTGCTAGACGCGGCGCGCGAAACGAGTGGGCCGCTACTGACACCGGCGGGGGCGCGGGAGCACCTCCGGCGGTTACGGGCGCCGTCGGCGTCAGCAACTACACCCCGGGCCAGGTACGCGCCCTACAGGCCCACCTAGACATACCCCTGGCTGCGGTCCAGCCCTCCTTCTCGCTCTGGAACCTGCAACCGCTGGAGGACGGTGGCCTGGACCTCTGTGCGGAGATGGGGCTGCTACCCATGGCCTACAGCCCGCTGGCCCGGGGGTTGCTCACCGGGGGGCGCGCCCTGCCAGCGGACGACCCGGCCCACCGACGCCTGCAAGGCCTGCTGGGCGAACTACGCCGCTGCGCCGGCGCCCACGGCTGTACGCCCGGCCAGGCGGCGCTGGCCTGGCTGCTGGCCCATCCGGCCGGGGTCGTGCCCGTTGTGGGCAGCCAGGACCCGGAGCACATCCGAGAGGCGGCGGAGGCCTGCCACCTCTGCCTCTCGCGGGACGACTGGTACCGCCTCTGGGTCGCCGCGCGCGGGGCCGCCCTGCCGTGAGCGGGCGCGCGGATCCCCGGGAACCGGCGGCGGCGCGACGGGTGCGCTGGCTCCACATGGCACACGGGCCCATGCGCCGCGGCACGCGTGACACAACGGCGCGGCGGGGCCCCACGTCCGGAGGTGCAGCACGATGCCCGAGACGCGCGCCCCCACGGGAGGGCCGCATCAGCTACGGCGGAGGCTGACATGGTGACCACCACGGTGGCCGCTCCGTATGAGGCAGGGAGTCGGTGGTCGCCGCCGGGGCAGCGGCCGTCGTCCACCAGGGCGAACCGAGCGACTTCAACCTGAATCTCGCAGTGTCAGGCGGACGCTGCTGGCGCAGAATGACCCCGCGACGCGAGCGGGTGAGGTCGTGGCGAGGGGCAGGCCCCTGGGCACCAAGGCG
>JAJZZC010000287.1 GCA_021797775.1 Bacillota bacterium | reverse complement strand
TCCGATCTGCCGTGTTGGCCGCCTGGTTGCTCAGCGCGTCCGCCTTGGTGCCGTCGGGCATGCGGCACAGCACCTGAAGCACGGATGCGCCCGCGACGTACCCCAGCGGGGCCAGATCCACGCCGGTCAACTGGCGTAGTGCCTCGACCGCCCGTGTCGCGAGCGGCGCCAGCACGGCGTCCGGGCGGTTGGGCGTGTCGGGGGCGGCGGTGGCCAGCAGGGATAGCGGCGGTAGGCCGGGCGCCATCGGGCCTTTGGCGTCGGGGTCGTCCTGCTTCATCCCGAGGGGCGCGAGGGGGCCCGCGGGCACCGCCGGTGCGAGGCCGGACGCCGGAGCCGCTGACGTCCCATCCCCGATGCCAGAAAACAAGCGCACGACCAGCACGTCGCCGCCGGGCTCTTCCGCCATGGTCAGCGCGGCGGCGGGCAACCCCAGGGCGTGGCCCACGACGCCCGATTGGGCCAGCCGCAGCCAGAGCTGGCGGACCGGCAGCAGCGGCGTGCCGCCAGGGTAGATCAGGCGGAACGCCGCGGAGCCATCGTCAGGCCGTGGCTCGGCCGCCAGGCCGACGCGCTCCGCTGGCTTGCCCTCGCCGAACAGGCCGCCGCCGTTGGCACGCAGCGTGGCGTGGATCCGTTCGGCGGCCCGGTGGGCGAACGCATGCAGATGCCGGGACCGGCGGGCGGTCGCCGCGTCGCGCGCGAACGCTTCCAGGGCCGCGGCGCCGTCGTCGGCGCCCGAGGGGCCGTGCTCCCCGGCGCCGGTCCTGCGGCGGACCCATCGGACCAACCGCCTGGGCAGGTGCCGGGCCACGAAGCGGCCGAAGTCCACGACGTGCCAGGCCCCCGCCGCGCGCGCCCAGGGCAGGTACGCCGCCCAGCACGCGGCGCCGGCCAGGACGGCGACCGCCGCCACCACCCGCCATGGGGCCGGCAGGGGCAGGCGCACGGCGGCCGCGGACACCGCAGCGACGGCCGTCAGGAGTACCAGCCAGCCGCCGAGGGCGGAGTCGGGTGGGACGGGTCCGAGGCGTGCAGGGGGGAGGTCGAGGCGTGCCGGGCGGTCCGGCGCCATGGCCGGAGGCCTGCCGGCACCCACCCGGCGCACCAGGGGCCAGGCGACCAAGGCCAGCAAAGCGATCGACACACCCCCGACCAGTAGGCTCAGCACGGTCGTCTCCTTTCTGCCTGGCCGTCTCGGGCCGGCCACCCACCCTTGACTCACCCTATGTCGCGCGCTACTATTCGGTAGAGGTGCAGGCGATGGATCGCGTACGGATGGGCCGCCCCCCGCGTGATGCCGACCCGCAGGCCCTGGCGACCCTGTCCGTTCGGGTTCCCGTCGAACTGTTCAAGGCCGTGAAGACCGCCGCGATCCGGCAAGATGTTCCGGTGAGCGAATGGGTCCGTGGCGTCCTGACGAAAGCGTTGTGCGACGAAGATCCGCGGTAGCGGCCCACTGGACACGGCGGCGTACCCAAGCGGCCAGGGGGCGGTCTGCAAAACCGCCTAGCCGGGTTCGACTCCCGGCGCCGCCTCCAGCTCGCCTCCAACCATTGCGGAGGTTTCTGGCGTGACGAGAAAGCGCAAGGACCTGCTTGACGAGATCGAACGGCAAAAGCGAGCCTACTATGAGCACATCAGGAAGTCCCAGGAGTACACCAGCCCGCAGGACCAGGAGTTCGCCCTCAAGACCGCGGAGAGGGTCAAACGGCAGATTTTGAGGTTGGCCGAACAGGCGGGGGTGAACGTCGTCCTATGAACGCTCTGTCGGCTTCGGATCTTCGTAACCGGAAGCCAAGCCGTGACGAGTATCCCCAACTGCCAAAGCACCCCGTAGCCATGGTACTGGACAACCTCACGAGCGGTTTCAACGTTGGCGCGGCGTTCCGGCTTGCGGATGCGCTCCGTTTGGAGCGTCTGTGTCTGTGTGGCACGACTCCCGTGCCCCCGCGCCCACGTATCCGCCATACCTCTATGGGGACGGAACGCTGGGTGCCATACCAGCACTTCGTGGACGGGCGTACCGCCGTCGGGACTCTCACGGCCGAAGGGTTCCGTCCGGTCGCGGTCGAACTGACCGACACGGCCACATCCATCGAGGACTACAGCCCGGCCTTTCCAACGGCTCTCGTGTTCGGAGACGAAATGTGCGGCGTTGCGAGCAGCACCCTCGGTGTGTGCGAGGACTCTGTCTACATCCCCATGTATGGCATGGGAAACTCGATGAGTGTGGTCGCCGCCATGGCCATCGCCGCGCACCACTTCGTAGCCGCCTACCGACGTTCGGCAAACCCGGCAGCGATCCGCTGATGGTGGGCGGGCATGGGTAGACTGCCGCATCACGCCCATGGCGCGGCCCGCTTGGCCGCGCGGCATCCACGCATCTTTCTTCAGGTGGAGGAGGAAGACAAGGCCATGCGCCTGTTCCGAGCGATCCTGCGGCAGCAAGAGCGGGCGACAGCAGCGCGGGGATGTATGACGATTATCCTTTTCGGCCTTCTGGTGGTGGTCTTTGTGGCGTTTGGCATCCCTCTGCTGGGGCATCTCCTGGCGGCCTTGCCGAAGGCTCATCGCTGATCTACGGAGCGCTACTTACCTCCCGGCCCCGCCGGCCCAATCGGGACAGGCCTGACCGGTAGCCTCGCCGTCGCGACGTGCAGGATGCCGTTCGCGATAGTCTCCCCCGCCACCGTGACGGCGTGCATGATGCGCGGCCCCTCGGTCAGCCAGAATCCGTGCAGCATCCCCCCCGCGCCCGGGACCGTGAAGTACACGAACGCGGCGGCCGCAAGGGCGAGGAAGGCGAACGGCAGGCCCTTGATCGCCCGCCACGCCCAGCGCAGGGCCAGGGCCGACACGGCCAGTTCCAGCAACCACCACGCGATCGGGCTGATCGGGATCGGCGGTTTCACGGTGACACCTCCTTTTCCAAGGGCGCGCGCAATCGTTCTCGTCGTCCTCGCCGCCCGCCGTCGGACCCCCCTGGCCGCCTGGCCGGAACCAGGGCGTACGCCCGCCCGGCAAGCAGGTGCCGCAAGCGCTCCTCGTCGCCGTCCGGGATCGCGCAATCCGCATCCCCGCCCGCGTCCGGGTCCGCCGCCGTGGCCCGGCCCCGCTCCGGGTGCACCGAGTACGCCTCTCGCCACACGGGGGGCGCCATGCCGCGGCCCGCCCGCAGGGCCTTGCGCGCCAGGGCCGGTGCCTCCGGTACCAGGTACACCGCGGCCAGACCCGCCGCTCGGCAGCGCCGCCGGCAGGTCATGGCGTACACCGCCGTGGCGCCCGCGTACCCACCGAGCAGCAGTAGCGCCGCGGCGTCGGTCAGCAGCACCAGGGCGCTCCCCGCGTGCAGGGCCACACTGGCGGCACGGGCCAGACCCGGCGAGAAGAGCAGCAGGTACGGCGCCGTGTAGGCGAGCGACGCGATGGATGCGGTGTCCAGGACCGCCATGCCCAGCGCCACGCGGGCCCAGCGCAGCACCGGCCCGCTGCGGTAGGTGCCGAGCAGGGACCCGGCGCGACGGAAGCGCGGGGAGAAGAGGGGCGGGCGCGCTCGTGGCAAGGCACGTCACCGTCCTTTTGGCGTATGGCACCCCGCGCGAGAGCACGTACCCGTAGTCACCTACCCCCGTCGGCGTACCACTTGTGACTCGCGACGACGTAGCGCCGACGACGGGCCGGCAGGGGATATGCAGCGGGGGCGAAGAATAACGGATCGCCGGCCGGTTATGGGGCGAGCGCCGCGAGAGGCGCGAGCATATGCCCCGCCCCTGTGGCGACTGCGTGAAGAGCGGCGCGGGCGTCCACGTCCGGCACCCGTCGGTGCTGACCGCGTAGGAGACCGCCGTGCCCGGCGACAGCGCGGCTAGGCCGCTGCAGTTCGGCGGCGTCTTGCCCGCCGCGCAATCCGCGTCCTCGACGCGTACCTCGTCCACGCTGTGGTTGACGGGCAGCACCACGGATTGCAGCACGTCCGCCGGTTCGTACACCGCCCAATCCTGCCCGGTGAGACTGCGGCCGGGGTCCGGGGCCAGGACGCCCGTCGACAGGTCCTCGTACATCCACCCACTGCGGTAGAGCACCCCGACCGAATCCGGCGCGGACGGCCACCCCGTGCCGATGGCCGCCGGGGCGTCTGGAGCGGTGGAGACCGGGGTCGACAGGCCGGGAACCGGCACCGCCCCCGTCGCGCCGTAGGCGTAGGCCAGCAACCGCCCGCCGGCCGTCAGGACCCAATACCCGCCGCCCTGCCCCGTGCTGCCCGGGAAGAACGCCACGCTGACCACCGGCCCGTCCGCCGCCGGGGGCGCCGGCGGGTCCCACGCTGACGCCCCCACGTACGCGGTGCCGTCCCATGCCCAAAGCTGCACGCCGCGCTGCCCGGTCGCCGCCACCGACCCGTCCACGGTCGCCGCCACGCCGAGGTTGCCGCTCAGGCCGGCCAGGCCGCCGGAAACCGGGACCAGCGCCGCGCCCTGGGCCGCGAGGATCGTTGCGCCGCCGTCCGTGGCCACGAGCACCGCCGACGGCAGCGCCGCGGGGCCCGGGGCTGGGCCCAGCGCACCGGAGAAGCTCGCCGTGGCCACGCGCGCCGCCGTGTAGCCGGCGTTGGGTACCAGCCCATACACGGCGACCTCCCCCGATATGGCCGCGGCGAACGCGCTGCCGCCGCTGATCCAGCTCACGCCCGTCGTCCCGACGATGGCGCCCAGGTTCCAGGCGGTCACCGGCACGACGGACTGCCCGTCATACACGAACCAGAAGATGCCGTCCAACGCGCTGACCAGGGGATAGGTCCCGGCCGGGTCGAAGGACAGGCTCACGGGCCCGAACGGCAGCGTCACCGTGCCGATGCCGGCGGTGTTGACCAGGGCGCTGGTCGCGGGCAGGTTGACCGCGGCCGTGTCGGTGTAGGTGTCCTGGAACCGGTACGGGCTCTGCGACCGGACCACGCCGGCCAACGCCGCCGGGGCGGCGAGCGCCAGGGCCAGCAGGACGGCTGCGGCCCCGCTGAGGCGCCGTAGCGCGTTCCGGGCGCAGGGGGTGGGCCACCCTCGGCATCAGGGTCCATGAGGTCGTCCTGGGCGGAAACCCTCTCCACCGCCCTCTTCCCGAGGGCGCCACTCCCGTGATCGCCGCCCTTGACGCCCTCCGGCGCCGCGCATCCGCGGCCAAGGACGAGGTACGCAAGGCGCGCGACTACTTCGTCACCAAGGCCGAGCGTATGCGCTATCCCCTCTGTGCCGAGCGTGCATGGCCTCTGGGTTGTGAGGGTGTGCACGCCACCAGGCTTTCCCAGCATGGCCAATGGGCCGACCTATGGAAGTCCAAGCCCCTCGGTCGGCGCCCTCCGGTCGCCTCCCTCAGAAGAATGGAGGCTCAGACCACTTGAGCCCACAGTCTTGCGCTGCGCCCACCACATACCCCCGAGCGCAGCAGGACCGCGGCATCGGTCAGCAGGACAAGAGCCGCCCCCGCGTGCGCGCCGCAGCGGCGACGCGGGACGCACCACTCAAGTACGTTTGTCGTCTGTGGGGCCGCTGGGTACGGAAGGCTAAGGGCATCCTGCAAGCCCTTCCCCCCGCGCCGACGGGCGTGTTGGTCGGCGCAGCGAACCTGCGGCGCCGCGTGCTGGAGGAGCGCGGCAAGGACGGCCTGGCGACGCCCTCAGACCGTGTGACCAATGCCCTGGACGCCGATGCACGCTTCGGCTGCAAGGGCGAGGGCAGTCACCGTGTCACCTGGCAAGGATACAAGGTCACCCTCGTGACCCAGACCACGACCGACCTCATCCTCACCGCTCACGTCATGTCCGCCAACCACGTGGACGGCGATGCCCTC
>JAJZZC010000039.1 GCA_021797775.1 Bacillota bacterium | reverse complement strand
TCTGGCCTTGGACTGGCACGCGAGACCCCGAACCAGTTCTCTTGGGGAGAGTCGCTGGGAACTTCGCATTCCGGCCACGCCCGGGCTCAAATCTAATATTTCGCGGCTCCTTACCGCGAAGGGATCCACTGAGTCGTTGCTTCGGACCTTACCGATCGCGCCGAGACACGCGCCAAAATCGCCGAGCGCATCCGTCGGGAGGGCCGGGTCGTTGCCGCACGCGGCTGCCGCTGCGCGTCGATTGCCGGCGGGCGGAGTTGGTCGCGTTCCTGGACGTGGCCAGGCTGGACATCGAATGAACCTGAATCTCGCAGTGTCAGGCGGACGCCGCTGGCGCAGAAGGACCCCGCGACGCGAGCGGGTGAGGTCGTAGCGAGGGGCCGGCCCCTGGGCACCAACGCGACCGGCCGCCCCGTTGCGAAAGTCAGGATGAATCAGGCGTGCCGCGGGGCCCGCGTACCAAAGGGGCGCCGCCCGCGGCAACTGGCCTACACGAGCCTGCACTCGGCGCAAGGGCTGCGCGCGCCCCGCGGGCGCGTCGCGGGCGCCCGGCTCCTGCAGCCCGCTACCACCCCAACATCTTCCCCTTGCGCGCCAACATACGTGACGTCACCCTGGCGACCCCGGCGCCCAGGAAGGGCCGGCCGCGGACGGGGGCGAATGCGACCACGGGGTCCGCGGCGCCCCGCTGTCCCAAGGGAGGGCTCTACCGCCATGCGCAGCGACGTGATCAAGCGCGGGGTCGACCGCGCTCCGCACCGCAGCCTGCTCCGCGCCACCGGAGTACGGGAGGAGGACTTCGACCGGCCCTTTATTGGCGTCTGCAATTCGTACGTCGACATCATCCCCGGCCACCGCCACCTGCAGGACTTCGGGCGGGTCGTCAAGGAGGCCGTGCGCGCCGCCGGCGGCGTGCCGTTCGAGTTCAACACCATCGGGGTCGACGACGGTATCGCCATGGGCCACATGGGCATGCGCTACTCGCTGCCCAGCCGCGAACTGATCGCCGACTCCGTGGAGACGATGGCCCTGGCGCACTGCTTCGACGGCCTGATCTGCATCCCGAACTGCGACAAGATCACGCCGGGCATGCTCATGGCCGCGCTGCGCGTGAACATCCCCACGATCTTCGTCAGCGGCGGCCCCATGCGCGCCGGGCGCACCGCCGACGGCACGCCCATCGACCTGATCAGCGTGTTCGAGGGCGTGGGGGGCGTGCAGGCCGGCCGTACCAGCGCCGCGCAGCTGCTGGAGCTGGAGCGGCTGGCCTGCCCGTCCTGCGGCTCGTGCTCCGGCATGTTCACCGCCAATTCGATGAACTGCCTCTGCGAGGCGCTCGGCTTGGCGCTGCCCGGCAACGGCACGATCCTCGCCGCCACGCCGGAGCGCGAGGAACTGGCGCGCCGCGCCGCCTGGGGGCTCATGGGGCTGATCGAGCGGGACCTCAAGCCGCGCGATATCGTCACGGTGCGCGCGCTAGACAACGCCTTCGCCCTGGACGTGGCCATGGGCGGCAGTACCAATACCGTGCTGCACGGCATGGCGCTGGCCCACGAGGCGGGGCTGGACTACCCGCTGGCCCGCATCGGCGAGGTCGCCGACCGCGTGCCCCACATCTGTAAGGTCAGCCCGGCCTCGCACTGGCACATCGAGGACGTGCAGCGCGCGGGTGGCATCAGCGCGATCCTCAAGGAACTCGCCCGCCGTCCCGGGGTGCTGGACCTAGACTGCCTGACCGTCACGGGCGAGACCCTCGGGGCGAACGTCGCCGCCGCCGAGGTCCGGGACGCCGAGGTGATCCGCCCGCTGGAGCGCGCCCATAGCGACCGCGGCGGCTTGGCGGTGCTCTATGGGAACCTCGCCCCCGATGGCGCGCTCCTTAAGACCGGGGGTGTCGACCCCGTGGTGCAGGTCCACGAGGGCCCTTGCGTGATCTTCGAATCGCAGGACGAAGCGGCCGCGGGCATCGCCGGGGGCCGGGCCCATGCCGGCGACGTCGTCGTCATCCGCTACGAGGGGCCGCGCGGCGGGCCCGGCATGCCCGAAATGCTGGGACCGACGGCGGCCATCCAGGGCCAGGGGTTGGGCAAGAAGGTGGCGCTGATCACCGACGGCCGCTTCTCCGGCGGCACGCGGGGCATCTGCCTCGGCCACATCTCGCCGGAAGCGGCCGAAGGCGGGCCCATCGCGCTGCTCCGCGCAGGCGACCGCGTACGGGTCGACATCCCCGCCAGGCGGCTGGACGTCCTCCTGCCGGAGGAGGAACTGGCGCGCCGCCGCGCGGCATGGCAGCCGCCAGAGCCGCGTGTGCGCGGGGGGTGGCTCGGACGGTACGTGCGCATGGTGACGTCGGCCTCGACGGGGGCTGTCCTGAAGTGAGAAACAGCGCCCGCGGCAAAGCGGTGGCCGCGCTCCCTGGCGCCGGCAGGCGTCACAACGGGCGCGGGCCATCTCGGAGGTCGATCTGCAAGCCATGAGCCTGCCCACCCCGACTTCTCGCAGCGGGCGGCGCAAGTGGCGCCGTCCGCGTGGATCACGCCCCTGGATCGCGGGAGCCGTCGCGCTGCTGGTCCTGATCCTCGCCGTGGGCACCGCCGTCGCCGGGGGCGTCCGGGCCCTGCTGATGGACGCCGCCAGCGGCGTCTTCGCCGTGGCGTTCCATCCGGCGGCGCGGGGCGCCGCCCCGCTGCCGTCCGGACCCTTTACGGTCCTGGTCATGGGCACGGAAAAGACCAAGCAGTTCGGCGGCATGCAGACGGACTCCATGATCGTCATGGGCTACGACCCCGGCAAACGGGTCGCGGCCGTCCTCTCGGTGCCGCGTGACCTCTGGGTGAACATCCCGGGGTACGGGTACCAGCGCATCAACACGGCCCTGCAGATCGGTGGGCCCGCTCTGGCCGAGAAGACGGTGAGCCAGACCATCGGGGTGCCCATCGACTATTACGCCGTGGTCTCGTACTCGTCGCTGGTCGACCTGGTCAACGCGGTGGGGGGCATCCGCGTTTACGTCCCCTACAACATCGACGACCACTGCTTCCCCAACCCGGCGGAGAACGCCTGCACCACGTTCCAGATGTCCAAGGGCTGGCACAACCTCAACGGGATCAACGCGTTGAAGTTGGCGCGCGAGCGGGAGGTGCTGCCGCTCAGCGACATCAGCCGCGACTCCGACCAGCAGTCCATCCTGCTGGCGCTCCGGCAGAAGCTGCTCAACCCCTTCGCCCTGCTCAAGCTTCCCACCCTGGCGAACATCCTCACCCATTCGGTGACGACGAACTTCCCGCTCGCCAGCGTGCCGAAGGTCGCCGCGCAGGCGCTCAGCCTGCCGCACAGCCGCATCCGGCGCGCGGTCCTGCAGTATAGCAACAACGCGGTGAGCAACTGGACCACGCCCGGCGGCGCCGACGTGCTCCTCGGGCATGCGGCGGCGATTCAGGCGGTGGTGCAGAGCGTGTTCGGTCCGATGCTGCCCACACTGCGCAGCGAGGCCAGGGGGACGGGAGCGGCTGCGGGGGGCTGAGGCGGCGGGCCGGCCCACAGGACGGGGCGCATGCGGCCACCACCGGGCGGGGGCAGGACGGGCGGCGCTGGAATCCGCCGGCCACCGTTCCACCCCCGCCCCCGTACCGTTGCGGCGATCACCAAGCCCCGGCGGGCGCCGCAACGGCAGCGGGCGCCCCGGCGGGCGGGCGCCGCACGCACCGCCGACACGGGTGCCCGTGGAGACTCGGCGGCAAGGGCCCGAGCGACAGCGCCACATAGCGGGGAACCCCGCATCGGTCCGTCACGCAATCGCGCCTCCGCCTATCCCGCGCCATTCGCAGCCCGTGGCCCCGGGCTGGGAGCGCCTCCCGCCATCCCTGAGAGTTCCGCCGGCCACGGACACAGCAGCGTCTTGCCCGTCCGCCCCGCGGCGAACGCGGCGAACGCCTCCGGCGCGTCGTCCAAGGCGTAGCGGTGGGTGACCAGATCCGCCACGGGCCACCCGCTCCGGTAGAGATCGAGCATGGCGGGGTATTCGGAAAAGTGGGTGAACCACGAACCCATCAACGTGATGTCGCGGCGGATGAGGTGGGCGCTGGGGCTAATGGGCGCGGCGCCCTGCTCGCCCACACAGACAACGGTCCCGCCCGTGCGTACCGCCTCCAGGGCGGCGAAGAGGGTGGGTTGCCGACCCGCGCACTCCAGGCAGACGTCGGGCGCGCCACCGCACGCCGCGCGCACAGCCGCCGCCAGCGCGGCGGCGCCCTCCGCCTCCAGGCCTCCGCCGGCCTGGACAGGGACGGCCCATGTCGCCCCTAGTGCCCGTGCCAGCGACAGGCGGTAGGGGGAGATGTCCACGGCCGCCACGCGGGCCCCGAGGCGTGCTTGCACGAGCACATTCCCCAACCCGACCGGCCCGGCCCCGAACACCGCGACCACCGTTCCTGGCCGCGTGCGCTCGCCCAGGCGCCGGGAGACGTGGTACGGCACGCCGAGGCCGTCGCCCGTGAGAAGCACGCCCGCCTCCCAGGGCACGTCGGCGGGCAGCGCGTGGCAGCCGAGCTCCCGGCTGACGGCGTACTCCGCGTGCAGACCCGTCAGCACACGATGACGTTCGCAGTACGTGTAGTGGCCCTGGGCACAGTGCGCACAGGCGCCGCAGCCCTGCACCGCCGAGATCCCGACGCGGTCCCCCGGACGCAGGTGGGAGCAGCCGGCGCCGACCGCGACCACCACGCCGGCCGCCTCGTGCCCCCCGTTCGCCCCCTGGCGCTCCCGGCGATAGCCCTCCAACTCACTGCCGCACAGCGCGGAGACGGCCAGGCGCACGAGGACCTCCCCGGGCCCGGGCGACGGCATCGCTACCTCGCGCACTTCGACCCGCTCGGCGCCGACCTGCCAGACCGCGTGCATGCTGCGTTCCCCCGATTGCTCCCTGGCGGGTGGGTCCGCGCGCACCGGACCCACCCGACGCTACGGCCGATCCCTCGCCACGCCGCCGGTCCGGCAGGCCGGACCGGCATGCGGTAGGAGTTCTCCGGCAACGGGGGCGGAGACTCCTTCCGGCGCGCGCGGGATGTCTGTCGCGAGGGGCCCGCTGGGGCGCTACGTTGCCGCCAGGTTCAGGTCCCACCATGGCGCCGCATGCCCCCCCCCTGAACGCTTACCACGGCCGAGGACCGGCGCGCGCTCGCCTCGGCCCGGACGGCCTGACCGATCCGACAACCAGGCTCCGCTCGCTCATCAGAGGGATGCGCGGCCCGTTCACGGGGCCGCGCATCCCTTTTTGCTTCATTTCGAGGAGGTGGCTCCCATGCGCGTGATCGTCCGTGTTCTGACGGCCGCCTTTATCCTGGCGGGCGCCGCCGGGGTGGCCGCGCTACCAGCGGCCCCGGTCCTTGCCGCGACCCCTGGGGTCACTCGCCCTGGCGCCGCAGGTGGCGCCTCTGCTCTGCGGGGCGCTGGCGGACCGCGAGCGGGCGGCGCTCGGGTGGGCGCGCCTCACGCTGCGCGCGCTGCTGGCCGCCGGCCTGACGGCGGCCCTGGACATGGCGTGGTTGGCCTGGACGGCGACGCGCGCCGGCCCGCCCCCGGCGTTTCTCCAGCAGGCCCTGGCGCAGGTGGCAGTGCCGGTGCTCGCCCTGGCCGCCTATGCCGCACTGGCCCTGGTGCTATGGGCGGTGTGGTCGCGGCCGCTGCTCCTGCTGGTGTACGGGGGCATGCCGGTGGTGGCGGGCTGGTTCGCCGGGGGAGCGGCCGTGGCCGACGCCGCGGGCCGGGCGTTCGAGGGTGCGGGCCTGACGGCGGCGGCGGGGGCGGCCGCCGTGTCGGCCGTGGGGTTGCGGGAGCGCGCCGCCACGGTGGCGGCCATGCGCGAGGGGATTGGGACGGCGGGCCGCGCGGTGCCGGTGCCCTCGTGGCCGTGGCAGGACCCGGCGGCGGGGGATGTTCTTCGGGCCAGGGATCGGCGGGGCCGAGGGGGCGCCGGCCGACCCGCCCGCCGAGGACCTCGGATTCCGGCGCGAGCTGGCCGCCGAACCCCCGCCGGGCGGGTCGTCGGACACGGTGTGGGTGCGCTTTCGCGCCCCGACCGGCGCGGCGGCCATGGCGGCGGTGGCGGGCAGGGGCGCCCCGCTCGGCGGCGCGGCACCCGTGGCGGACGGCCGGGACCTCTTCAGCTCTGGTGGCCTGGGAACACGTCGGCACGATCGAGCAGGGACCGACGGTTGGTGGATGGGTAGCTGGGCGGGTGTGCGTCCACCGCCCGCCCAGTCTCGCCCTTTTCGAACTGTTCGCGTCACACGGTGGGCATGGTCGCCTCGGCCTCGATGGCCTCGGCGATGCGCCGGACCTCCTCCGGTGGCACCTCGCCTGCGACGCGCCAAAACGCTCCCGTCTTGGAAAACCACCACAGGTTGTGTTGGGCATTCACTTTTGTCCAGTGGCCAGCCTGGCCCGCCACCTGGGTGTCTTCATCGATGCCGATCTCCGCACCCGGGAAAGAGTGCACATGGTCACATGTGGCGTATTCGGGCACATGGCATTCGATCACCAGCCGCTGTCCCACCGCCGTGTGCGCGGAGATGTTGTTGGGTTGACCCGCCCCACGGGTCGCATCCGGGCCGCGCCGCCCCAACCGGACCACGAGATCGGGGTACGCAGCCAGCACCCCCAGCACCGCCGCCGGGAGCCGGAATGCCGGTACGGCCGCCCGCGCTTGGTCCAGGCTCACATCCTCGTACTGGATGTACCCACTCCAATCCACGCCCGCCGGTGGCGGCACCACCGGCCCCTTGCCTTGCGTCGTCACCCGGATCTCCATCTCCCTCGTCACCTCCCGCAGCGTGGCGGCGAGCGGGGACGTATGGCGCTGAGTCAGCACCAGGTGCAGGTGATCGTGCGCCCGTTTGAGCCGCCACTGCACCGTGCCGAGGGGCAGACCCAGGATCGCCGCGATTACTTTCTCGCCGAGTTCGTGGCCGTGGCGGAGTCGTAGCACCCGCCGGTAGCCTTCCGGCATGCGTTCAACCGCGCGACGCACCTCCGCGTACTCATCCGCCAGGATCGCCCGCTCGTCGGGGGGCGCCGTCGCGGCGTACATCTCGTCGGTGACCGGCACTGCCGCCTCGGCGGATTGGCGACGCAGCAGACGCCAGCACTCGCGCACCACCACCTGGCGAAGCCAGGGCAACACCGTGTCGCCCCGCCGCCGGTCCCAGAAGCGGTAGGCTCGCAGCAGGGCCTCCTGGACGGCGTCTTCCGACAGGCTCCGGTCTGCCACCAAGCGGCGTGCGGCCGAGCGTAGTCTCGGTAGCAGCGGTGCGACCTCGGCCTCGAAGGCGTCGATGTCTGCCACCATCACGGCCTCCTCCCTCCGCTCGCCGTTCCCACCTGTAGAGACCCGGGCGCGCGCCACGGTATTGGCGGGAGTTTCAGCGAGCGCTGCGTCAGTTCGAGACGGCGGGGCCGCGAGAGGTGCCGGTCCGCCAATGGGCCCGTGAGTCCGCCCCTACACGTCCGTATTCCTCGCGGATCAGGGGATAGACGGCGGCGTCTCTGGGGCTGACGTCGGGCGCGGGCGGGTGGCGGCGCACCATGCACCCCGGCCCGTGCGTGCGGCCACACGGCAGTTCGGGGTGGCAGACACCGATTCCGCTGGACCAAGAGGACCTGTGCGGCGGTGCGCTGGGTGGTGGCCAGGGGCTGAGGGAGTGGCCACACGATTGGCACTGATGACGCCATTGCGCGGCCAAGAGGAGGTTGACACCGTCGTGCTGTTCCTGCGGTTGCCCTGGCGGGCATCGGTCCCGCCCGGCCCAGTTGTCGTCTCGCTCGCCGTGTCTACGTCCGCGGCCGAAACCCCCGGCGCCTTCACCCTGCAATCCCCCGTCCCCGTGGCCACCCGCACGTTCGTGGTGCGCGAGTGGCCGCGGGACGCCGACGCCCTGTGGGCCGCCGCGCTGACCACGCCGGCCGTCTTCCGGGTCCGCTGGACGGCGGCGCCGTCGTCCTTCCGCTGGACCGGGGCCATGCAGAACCGCTTGCGGCGTCTGCTCACCAGCGTGGACCAGCAGGGCGCCGGGGACCGCGCGGCGGCGGCCCGGCCGGAGGAGGTCGGCGCGGTGGCCGCGATCCGGCGCATCCGCGACGCGGTGCTGTACCGGGGCGAGCGCGTCGTCGACGTGTGGTGCTACGTCACCGTGGCCTCGGACACCCCCGAGCAACTCGATGCCGACGCGGCCCGCGTCCGGTCGGCCCTGGAGATGCGCGGGGTCGAGTTGGAGGAGGTGCGCTTCGGCCACGCACCGGGGTTCGCCGCCACGTTGCCGGTCGGGGACCCGCTGCTCCGCGGCGTCCGCTGGTGGCCCCCGCGGACCGGCATCACTGCGGCGGCGGCGCGGACCGTGCCGGCGGACGCCGGGCGCGCGGGCGACCCGCGCGGGATTTACGTCGGGCACGACACCGCCGACCACCGGCCGGTGCTGCTGGACTTCCGGCACGAGCAGGACGAGTGCAACACCAACGCCGTGGTCGTCGGGGCGTCTGGCGAGGGCAAGAGCACGTGGCTCAAGGCCGTGGCGGTGACCGGCGCGCTGCTGGACGGGTGGCGGGCCCTGGTCTTCGACGTGGATGGCGAGTACCGCGCCCTGTGCGAGCGCTTGGGCGGGGCCTACCTCGACCTCTCGGGCGGCGGCGGCCGCTACCCGGACCCCTGCCGCTTCCCGAAGGCGACCGGGGTGGCGCAGGACGACGCGGGGCGATTCGACCGCTTGCTGGCGGCCGTGGGCGGCACGTTCGCCGACCTGCTGGAGGGCGCCACCGAGGCCGAGCGCGCGGTCGTCGAGCAGGAGGCGGTGGGGTTGCTCGCCGCGTCCGGCGTCCGGCGCGACCGGCCCGACACATGGCGGAACGGCGCACTGCCGCCGGAGTTCCGCATGGCCGGCATCTACGGGCGCATCCGGGCCCGCGGCGACGCCGGGGACCCGTGGGCCGGCCCCGTCGCCCAGCGTCTCTGGCGGTTCTTCGAGGGCAGCATGGCGGGGATCCTGGCCGACCCGCTGCCGATACCCACGATGCCGGCGCCTCTGACGGTGCTGCACCTGGGCAATCCCCTGGCGTCGGACGCCGACGCGGCGACGCTGGCGGTGAAGTACCAGCTCGCGCTCAGTACGGCGTGGGAGTGGTTGCGGCAGGGCCGCGCCGCCGGGCAGTGGACGATGGTGGTCGTCGACGAGGGGCAGCGGGTGTTCGGGCACCCGTTACTGGCGCGCCACTTCGCCGCCCTGGCCACCACGATCCGCAAGTGGCGCGGGTCGCTGGTCCTGGCGACGAACACGCCGGGGGCCCTGTGGGAGGCCGGGCACGGCGAGGCGCTGTGGGGGAATGCGCTGTACAAGGTGGTCTTCGCCCTGGAGACCGACCAGGTCGACGCGCTGGCCCGGCACGCCGCCGTCCCCGCCGGGGTGCTGGACGCGGTGCGACGGCAGTTGCACACGCGGCGCGCTGTGATTCGCGACGGCGGACGTGGGTGGGTGCAGGTGCGGTTGGACCTGCCAGCGGGGGAGTTGGGGCTTTACAGGACGCGACGGTAACGTTCCAGATGCGGGAACGTATCGCGAAAAGAAGGGATTGTTGGTGCCGACAGAGGCGGTTGTGCTAGAAGAGAACCGGCCGTGCGAGGGCCCTGCGCATGGGGAGGTTCTCGATATGCTGTCAAGACCGGTTTCTGACTGGCGCAGCAGCGCGGAAGGGCATGTCGGTGTTTCGTTTAGCGTTGTGCAAGAAGCAGCGGAACGTTTCACGGATATTGATGTGCCCGTTGCGCCTGGCGGGGAGTATCGTTGGCTGGCGAGAATGGAAGAACCCCGCCGCCACGCAATATCTGTCCGGGTGCGAGTGGCCGTGACGGTACTCACCAAAGCAGACGGGACTTCCATTCCCGTGCTGCACGTTAGTGTGGATGACGTCGTGAGTCCAGTATTGGCACTGGCTGGGTTGCAACTCTTTGGCCGCTGCCCTCTGTGGGGAGGCTCCTGCTGTTATACCTGAATCTCGCAGTGTCTGGCGGGCGCCGCTGTCGCAGAAGGACTCTGCCATACGAGCGGGTGAGGTCGTGGCGAGGGGCCGACGCCTGGGCGCGAAGGCGCCGGGCAACCCCTTTGCGAAAATCAGGATGAATACCTTGCCTATGCGGACAAAGCCACGAAGCTGCTCGTCCGGCGGGGGGGAGAGACGAGATCTGCCTCCGGCAGCAGATGAAAATATAGGCGTCAACGGGAGGCTTGAGAATATGGGTGCGCCAGACGTAGTGAACCGCTTCATGGATGAAGCACACCGGCCAAGCGGCGACGACGAAAATGATGGCCGCCGCGACAAGTTCGAGCAGGAACCCTTCGAGTGCGAGCAACCGCTTTCCTTCGTATGGGAAGGGGTCGGTTCCACTCTCCCGGTTCTCTTCGTGGTGGGTGGCGCCCTCTGGCGGCTGTTCGGCCCGCCGTGGACATGGAGGTGACACCGGGTGTTCGATGCAAAGTGGTATGCCGATGCCGCCCGCGCGGCCACGACGCCGGCGACCGGGTCCTGGCCCAGATGGCGCGACTGTTCGCCAGGGCGGCCCGTGCCGGGGATGCCTCGGTGCGCTGGGGCGGGGACGAGTTCGTGCTCGTGCTGCCGCGGGCGGGCCAGAAGGAGGCGGAAGCGGCGGCGCGGAGGCTTCGGGACCTGGCCGCGAACGGATCGGCGCCTGTCGGGTTCTCAGTCGGTATCGCGGCATGGCGGCCGGGGGACACGGCGCGGGCCCTGGTCGGGCGGGCGGACGCGGCGATGTACGGAGAGAAGCGGGAGCAGGTGGCCGGTGCGAGCGCGACCAGGCGTTGACTCTACCGAGAGGCAGCGTAGAATGACAGTGTGACATCCAGGATCGACGGGACCCCAGGACGGGGGTGGGCGGTTGCCGGACCCGCACAGAGAGATGACAGACCAGGCGCTGCGCCGAATGGTCGAGCAGTAGGTCGGCAGCGACCTCGGGATGCTGGGTGTGGAGAGCGGACGGTTCGTCCGCGCGCTCGATCCCGAGCTGATCACGGTCCAAACGCAGGCGGTGCGGGTTGACGGCCTGCTCGAAAACGGGGCCGGCATCCTCTGGCAGTTGGAGTTTGAGCTGGGTAGCGCCGACCCGTGGCGAACCATTCGGCATCACGTGGCGGTGCGCGAGGCCTATCCCGGCCGTACCGTGCGTACTGTGGTGTTCTGGGGCCGGAGGAGATCGCCGAAGCGCGTGTTGCGGTCGGGCGATCTACTCTTGGCCGTCGAGGAAGTCCTGTTGGCGCGGCGCCCCGCGGGACCAGATCTGGAGCGCCTGGAAACCCGGGCCAGCCGGGGGGAGGCGCTGTCGGCCGCTGACGGCTTTTTGCTCGCGCTGGTGCCCCTGATGGAAGGCGCGAGGCCGCTGCCCGGAGTGGTCGCGCGGGGAATCGCCGTGGCGCGCGCGCTGCCTGAGCAACTGCGCGGGCCGGTGCTGGAATCCATGCAGGCGTTGGCGTACAGTCGGAGGGACGCGGCGGATCGGGCAGGGATCCGGGAGGTGCTGAAGAGCATGCCGTTGCCGCAAGAGCTATATGAGGACCTGCGGAAGGAGTTCCAGGCGGAGCCCTTGGCCAAGGGCCGGGTGGAAGGCGCGCGTGAGTGGCTCCTCAAGGTCTTCGCGCTACGCCTGGGGCCGGTGCCGGAACAGGTGCGGCAGGCTGTGGCGGGAGTCGGAGACATGGAGTTGCTCGACCAGTGGCTAGAGGTGGTGGCGCGGGCTGGGGATGCGGCAGAGGCCGAGCGGGCCATCCTCGGCTCTCGTTGACAGCGGCGGCGAGTGCCTTTGGCAGGGACCCGGATGGCAGGAGGCTCTGGGCTGGCCGGGGTGCCGCGTGATTTACGCGGGAGCGGGTGGCCGGCGCGAGCGCGGGAAGGCGCGTCCGCTTCGTCCGCGCCCTTGACCCCGAGGTGATCATCGTCCAGACGCAATATGTTCCGCTGGGGTCACGCGCAGCGGCGGCCTGCGTAGGCCAGGCCCCGTTCCCCAGGCGCCCGGGGGATCCGATGCATATGCGACATACCGGACAAAACAAAACCGCGCCCCCCAAAGACGGAGGGCACGGTTCACGCGGCCATATGGAGCGGGAGACGGGATTTGAACCCGCGACCTATTGCATGGCAAGCAATCGCTCTACCCCTGAGCTACTCCCGCGCGTCCAGGTCCCCGGTGCGGGCGGAGAGAATCGAACTCTCACGGGCGTTCGCCCACCAGCTCCTAAGGCTGGCGCGTCTGCCGTTCCGCCACGCCCGCCCGCGACAACGGCGACGTAGGGAGAGTATAAGGCGCCGGAGGCGCGCGCGCAATAGGCGAGGTCCGCGCCGACACAGGGGGGGCCGGCCGCGGTGCGGACGCCCAAGGGGCACCGGGCCCGAGCCGAGGCGCGGCCCCGCCAACCCGCCACGCCACGCCGTGGAACACCGCAGGCGAGCGCCGCGCCAGAGCCGCCCAGTGGTGGGGCTGGTCGCTGGCAGCGCGTGAGGGGTGCGGGGGCTTCCTCCCGCTTCGCAGCCACGGATGGCGGAGACCCGAGTGCACGCCGCGCCGGAGGAGCGGCGGTGAGGCGAGGCGCACTGTGACTGCCTGCCGTGTGGCACGTGGACTCGGTGCTGGAAGCGAGCCCCATCCTTGCGGCCGGTCCTACGGCAGGGGCGGCACAAACGGCGGTTGTCCGGGTTTGACAAGAAAATCGGGTAGCTGCTGACGCAGCCCCCCGCACGGGAGGGCGACGACGACGACGGCCACAGACCGTCGCGCGGGGCAGCCGCCCGGTCCACAAGCCCCCCCCGCGCCGGACTGGACACGGGGCCTGCCCGGCGCACGGCTGCCCCGCCGTCTCTCTGGCCTGCTGGAGGTCAGCGATTCGCGGCGATCCGCTCCGCCTGCCGCAAGGCCGTGGTGGAGGCACCCGCGGGCACACCCGCAGCCACGGCAGATGTCCGCACGCCCAGTCATGGCCCCGCGCCCCCTCGACCGTCGGCACGGCCGCGTGCCGGTCCCCAAGAGGCCACAGCTGCACCCCCCCCTCAGCGCGCCCCGGGCAGGCGCACGGCCGCCGCGGGGGGCGGCGGCGCAGCCCCCTCCGCCGGCCCGCCGTCGGGCAGGGCACGCAGGTAGTCGACCACCTGGTTGGTGAGCTGTGTCGGGGTGGAACTGCCGGCGGTCACGGCCACCGTCCGCACCCCGCGCAGCCACTCCGGGCGGATGTCCTCGACGCTGTCGATGCGGTGGGCCGGCCGACCGGCGATCTCCTGCGCCACCTGGACCAGCCGGTTGCTGTTGTTGCTGCGCGCGTCCCCCACCACCAGCACGAGGTCCGCCGCACCGGCCTGCTGTGCGACGGCCTGCTGCCGTTGCTGCGTGGCCAAGCAGATCTCGTTGAACACCTCGGCTCCGGGGTAGCGGGCCCGGCAGGCGTCGATCAGCGCCTGTGTGTCCCACTGGGATAGCGTCGTCTGCGTGACCACGGCCACGGGGCCCGGCAGGTCCAGCCCCTCCAGGTCCTCGGTGGTCTCGACCAGGTGGACGTGGCCCGGGGCCTGCCCCACGGCGCCCTCGGGCTCCGGGTGCCCACGCTTGCCGACGTAGATAATCTCGGCGCCATGGGCCACCCGGTCGCGGATGACGTCGTGGGTACGGGTCACGTCCGGGCAGGTGGCGTCGAAGCAGGTCAGTCCCCGGGCGCGCGCCTTGGCCTTCACTTCCGGGGCGATGCCGTGTGCCGTGAAGATCACGGTGCCGCAGGCGATCTGCTCGAGCAGTGCCTCGCGGCTACCGCCGTCCAGCGTGACGATCCCCTGCCGGCGCAGGTCCTCCACGACGTGGCGGTTGTGCACAATCATGCCCAGCACGTGGATGGGGCGCGGCACGCCGGGGTCAGCCGCCACACGGCGCGCCATCGTCAGCGCGTCCACCACACCGTAACAGTATCCACGCGGGGAAATGGTCAGGACCTGCATCAGCGAGCCCCCCCGGCTCCCCACGTTACCGGCCGCGCGCCGCGCGAGCAACCGGGCCGGTAGGGGCTGGACGGGCGGGGGGGGGCGAGGGGTATGGGGGCTCGCCGATCTGAAGGGGCCGCCCAGCGGCCCGTACGGACCCATACTTCCGGTGGCGATGGCCACCAGCCAGGCTCGCACGGCCGAGGGCGGCCTACCGTTCCTTCCCGGTCCACCGTCCCCGGGGCATCCCCGCGCCGCCCACCGCGGGCTCGTCGCCCAGCGCTTCACCGCGGCCGGGCGCGCCAAAGCCCGCACCCCTGCCAGCGCTAACCCGCTGCGGCCAGCGGCGGGCCGCTCCCCCTGCGAAGAACACGGTATGGGCGGAGGCACCCCGCCTCAGGGGAACAGACGCGCTACCGTGACGGCCTGACAAGATGGACAGAAGCTGCGGCTTGCTTGGCGCGCGGGGGTGGCCCACGAGACCGGTACAACGAGGCGGGGGGGGCGGCGGCCTGCCTCCCTGCGGCCGCCGCCGCCGCTCGCGCCTTCGGGTAGGGCCGCCGCCTTCCTTGGCCACCCCCTGCCACACCCACGGTATCGGTGGGATGCCCCGGAGCGTTGAGGGTTCCCGGGCCGGCGAAGGCTGGCTTCATCCCTCGGCAACCAGCGGCAACGCACGTTGCTGGCGCTCGCGGACGAAGGCGCGCAAGGCCTCCAGGTTCGCGGCCGTCACCCAGACGGCGCCGGCGCCATCCACCGGGGCACCGGTGCCGACCGCAGCCGCGGCTAGCGCCGTCAGCTCCTGGGTGGTCGCATCCGCGCCGAAGAGCCGCTGGATGCGCCGCCGTGCGACGAGACGTACCCCCGCACGGACCGTGCCCCGGTCCGAGGTGGCAAACTCCCAGGAAACATCGCCGCTGTGGTTGAGGAAAGAGGCGGGCAGCAGCGACGGCACGGGAGCCGTCCGAAGGCTCGATTCGCTGACCCGCTCGCTGTCCAAGGCATGCACCCCGTTCCTCTGCCCCCTGTATGGTCCAGATGGGCCGCCCAGCAGGACCACCGCGGTAGTGCGGCCGGACCACCGGCCCCCGCCGACCACAGTCCGGCGCCCCCCCCTGACACGCGCACCCCGGCGCGAAAGCCGAAGCCGCACGCGGTGCGTGGGGCCCGACCCGGATCTGCTTCGCCGGCCAATCCTCGCCCCCTTCGGCGGGCGATCGATTCCCGGGGTGACGTCACTTGGGCGGCTGGCCTTCGGCGGGAACGCCCGGCGAGCGAGCAGGGGCCCCCACCCGGTCGGCCGCGGATGCGCCCGCGCTGGCGGCGCATGGGATCGGGGCCGGTGCGCCCGAGCCGCCTCTACCGCCGCGACCGGCCTGGCCGGCCACGACCGGGGCGAATTCTGCGCCGTGCCGGCAACCGCCTCTGGCCCAAGCGGTTTGGCCGAGAAGAACGCCGTCATAGGCGGGGAGGGGGCGTTCCCCTCGGGCCGCACGCGCTAGGGGGCGATCGTCTTGGCGCCGCGTTCCATACTGGACCCCTGGGTCGTGCGCCGGAGGCACGGGTGTGGCCGTCGCGCCGAAGGGGCAGGCCGCCCGCCGAGGGCCACGCCGGCTCGGCCCGACGGACGGGTGTTCCCCCGCCTGTCGGCGGCCCGCGAAGGTTCCGCCCCGATGGCGCGCCAGCCGGTCCGGAAGCGCACGGCCACGCCTCCCAGGGACCGGTGGCTTCCCCTCCGTCCGCCTGGATGCGCACCACCCTCGCACTGGTAACGCACGTACGCTGCCCACCGACCGCCCCCTGTCGAGCGTCGCGGCACCCTGCGACCGCCCCGGTGTGGCCCTAGGATCCGCGCCATGTCCCGGCGAACGCTGACGGCATGAGCGGACTGATCGAGGAACGACCAAGACTCCACTGGATGGAGCGGCCGCCCACTGACGCGTGGATGGCAGTCGCCCCGCCCCTGCTGCTCCCGGTCGAGCGCCACGCCGAGGCTCAGCCGCCGTTGCTCGGCCCCGCGGATGCGGAGGTCGGCGGTCGCCTCGTCCTGGGCGACAACCTGGCTGTGGGGCGCGCCCTGCTGCCGGAACTGCGCGGCGCCGTGAACCTCATCTATATGGACCCGCCGTTCGGCACGGGCGGGCGCTTCCTGGTACGCCGCCAACCCGGGACCGAGGGCGCGCACACCTACTCGGACGCCTGGGAGGGCGGTCTGCGCGGCTACCTGGACATGCTCCTGCCCCGGCTGGAGCTCGCCCACGCGCTGCTCTCGCCCACAGGTTCGCTGTACGTGCACCTGGATCCGACAGCGGCGCACTACGTGAAGGTACTGCTGGATGAGATCTTCGGACCGGAGTGCTTCCAGCGGGAGATCGTGTGGCGCATCGGCTGGGTCTCCGGCTACAAAGGGACCGTACGCAACTGGGTGCGCAACCACGACACGATCCTATTCTATACGCGCGACCCCGATCGGTTCACCTTCAACAAGACCTACGTGCCGCACCTTCCCGGGTATCAGCGGCGCGGGGGCGGCGAGGGCCCGGGCCACCCGATTGACGACGTCTGGAACGGCAGCCCCGCCGAACACGCCCTGACCGGGGCCGACGCGCTGGACTCCATTCAGATCAAGAGCTTCTCGGCCGAAAAGACCGGTTACGAGACGCAGAAGAACGAAAGCCTGCTGCGGCGGGTCGTGGAGAGCTCCTCCGATCCGGGGCACCTCGTGGTGGACCTCTTCGCCGGGTCGGGCACGACCCTCGCGGTGGCCGAGAAGCTCGGCCGGCGCTGGCTTGGCTGCGACCTCAACCCCACGGCCATCCATGTGGCGCGCGGGCGGCTGCTCACGCTGCCCGAACGGCGGGCATTTGAGGTCCTGGCCGTGGCACCGGAGGTCCCCGAGCCCCTACCGGCCGGGGACGCGTTGGAGATGACCACCGTGGGGGCGGAGGTGCGGCTCGCCCTGCGCCAGCCAGACGAGGTGGACTACTGGGCCGTGCAATGGGAGGCGGAGGCCGGCGACGAGGCGCCGCTCCGGCCCGACTTCAGGTCCTTCCGCCAATACAGCATCAAGCGCGAGAACACCCTGCAGCCCCAGGTCACGCACCGCTACGCCCGACCGGGCGTCTACGCGCTGGCTGCCCACGTGGCGGGCCCGGACGGCCGGTTGCGGCGCATCCGCCGGGAGGTGGTGGTCTGACCTTCGCGCTGACCCTCTCCGGGCTCGCGGCCCACGCGGACGCCCGAGCGGCTCACGACTGGTCGGCGTTGCGCGGCCTGCCGGTGGGCGGCTTGGAGGTCTCGATGCTGCGGGACCCTGACGAGCTGGCCCACCTGCGCCGTGAACTACGGCCGGCGTCCCTGGGCACGCACTGGCCGCTGTACGCCTCGGACCCGCGCCGGCTCGACCTGCTGACCGCTGACGAGGCAGGCTTTCAGGCGGCGCTGGAACGGATCGCCGCGTCCCTGACGGGCGTCCCCCTGGACTACGTGCTGGTGCACTTCCCCGAGCGGGGTGAGCCGTGGCCCTCGGTGACCACCGTCCACCGGCGCCTGGCGCACCTGGCCACCCTTGCGGCACGCCTGGACCTGCGGGTGGTGCTCGAACCCAAGGAGGCCCTGGGTGGCAGCCCTGATGGGCTCTGCGCCTTCGCGCGCACCGTGGATGCCCTGCCGGACGGGGTCGAGCTCTGCGTCGATGTCTCGGACTGGCAGACCGCGGGCGACAATATGGGCCAGCGCCCGCCCCTCGCGATGGGCGCCGCGCAGATCCATCTGCACGCCCGCCACGTGCAACCGGGAGGGCCCTTCTACCGCCACGCCGCGCCGTGGGTCGACCTGCCGCCTGAGGCGGGCTGGACCGTACGCAATGTGCGGCCCGCCGAACTCGACGGCATGGTGGCCGGCGTACGGCGGGTGCGCGTCTGCATCGAGGTCGTTCACCACTACCTGCCCCTGCTGGCCCCGTCCATCGGCGCCGTGCGGCGCGACCTGTCGGCGCTCGGGTGGCGGGAGGACACGTCCGTCACAGGCTGAGGGGTATCCACCCTGCGCAGTTGAGGTTACCGAGGACCGGGCGGAGCAGGCCTGTGGCCGCGGGCCGCAACCGGGGCGGGCGGCACAAACACTGCCGGTGGCGCGCGATGCAGAGGCTGGGGCGCTGGCGGCGCGCGCGGGCACACGGCAGGACCCGGCACGACCTGACCTGCGCCGTGGCCCACCCCCCGGCGTGGGCAGCGCGCGGCAGGGCGTAGCACACGGCACGGCCCCCGGCCCAGGGCGCGAGGCTGCGCGGTGTCGGCCCCACACGGGTTGCGCATCGCCGCAGTGGACGCACCCTGCAGGGGGCGCCGTGGACCGCGCGCAGGGGGGGCGCGCCCCCCCTGCGCGCCTGCGCGGGCACCCAGAGGCGCACTGCGGCCCACGCGGGGAGCCGTGGGCGTGAGGCAGGGGGGTGGGCCGCGGACAAGCCCCACCCACCCCCCTGCCTCAGCGGGCGGCGGGCGCGGCGGCCTGCACGATCTGCCGCATGCGGCGGCAGCCCTCGGCGGCCACCTCGACCGGGTCGCGCTGCCAGAGCGCCTCATTGAAGAGCTCCAACGAGATCGGTCCGTGATAGCCCACGGCGTGCAGCGAGCGCACCATGTCGGCCAGCGGCAGCGTCCCGTCGCCCGGCAGGACGCGGTCGGCGTCCCGCTGGCTCTCGCGCGGCTTGTCGCCCGGGGCGTCGTTGAAGTGGCAGATGCCGATGGCGTATCCGGGAACGAGCCGCACGTCGCCGAACCCGCCGCCCCCGCGGAACACGTGGAACGGGTCGAGCACCAAGGTGGCGTCGGGATCGTTCGCGCGGGCAACGACTTCCAAGCAGACGCGGATCCCGTTGACCTGCGGCACGAAGCCCAGGAACTCCATGGTGGGGCGCACGCCGATCCTGCGGCCCAGGGCGAGCAACTGGGCGTACCGCTCACCGACCACGGCCAGGTCCACGGTGCGCTTGAACGGCGGCGACGCCACCAGAAACGGCGACTCCAGGGCGGCGGCGGTCTCCAGCCGTTCGCGGATGTCCGTCTCCAGGCGGTGGGCGAAGGCCGCAGCGTCCAGGTCGGCCCACCCGGTGAGGGCGATCATCGACGGCACGCGCAGCCCCGCGTGGTGCAGGTGGGCGCGCAGGGCGGCAAGGCTGCCGCCCCCGGCGACGAAGGCCTCCACGTCCTCGCTCCAGAGTTCCACGAGGTCGAAGCCCGCGCGGGCGGCGGTCTCGATCTTCTCGGTCAACGAACGTGGACGGATCGTGCTGGTGTTCAAGCACAGCGGAAACAACGGCGCCCCTCCCCTAGGTGGCCGCGGCGAAAGTCCCTTTCGCGAGGCCACGGGTTTCTTTCTCTTGCGCCCCAAGGTCTTCTGACTGCGGCCCAGCCCGGCCCGGCAACCGTCTGTTGCAGCACTCCGTGCTAGGGGCGAGCGGCACAGCCCGCTGCAGCAAGGGCTCCTCCCACTGCTGGCGGCCTCGCCAGAGTAAGCATTCGGTGAAGTGCGTGCCGAGCCACTAGCTGTGGCACGCGCTCGCCACGGGGGTGCCGTCGACCCACCAGGCGTAGCGGTCCCAACGCAGTTCACCGAACAGGTACTCGCCAGAGCAGAGCGGGGCTCTACGGGTCGTGGTCCATGCATCCGGCACCGCGTCTTGCAGCGCCCCCCTAGCGGCGCATCCGTCCCGGCCGGCGCGCCGCCCCGGCCCGCTGTGCACATGCGCAGCGTATCGCCAAAGGGCCCTTCGCCGTGGCACATCCGAACCCTGGCGGCGTGGCCGGGCGGCCCAGAGCCTCATCCGGGGCCGGCCAGGGGCCGCAGGGGTCGGGGCGCGAGCGCGGGGCCCCGAGGGCGGGGCCGGACGGCCGAGGGCGGGCCCGCCGCCCGCAGGCCCCTCTCCCCGGCCGCGGGCGGAGCGCCCACCGAGGGAGCGGCGCGGATGGGCGCCCGCCTGGGTCCTGCAGGTCACGCGCCGCTCCCTCTCGGCAGAGTCCGCCACGCGGGCGCGTTATAACATGAGTGCCTGGTAGGCACTCGGCCGCCCGTGAACCCGGGTGTGGGCCGTCATCCGGACGCTGGGCGGGTCTTTGCGGACGGCGGGGCGCACCGAGGCACAGGACGGCCACGATGCCGGGGGGAAGGCCATGTAGGCCGCGGGGCGCTGGGCCAGATTCCCCCGCGAGGTGTGGCGCCCGCAAACGAGCGGCCCCGCGCGCCGCGACCAGGTGTGGGCCAGCCTCGACCGGAGTGGTGCCCTTCGGGCACGGGACCGCTGGGGTGGCACACCAGGCCGGCCCGCCGGCTTCGCCAAAGGGGTGATCCTGTGGGCTGGCTCAACGGTCGGCTGGTGGACCTGGTCGTCCTCGCGCCCATTCTGTGGCGCGCCGTGGCCGGCTACCGCGAGGGTCTGGTCGCCGTGCTCTACGGCCTGATCGGCCGTCTCCTGGCGTTGTTCGTCGGCTGGCGCTGGGCCCCCACCCTTCTCGCCTGGGCCCCCCTGGCCCGTCTGGTCGCGCCCTGGCAACTGTGGCTCGCGCACAAGGCCCTGTCACTCCACGTGGTCCGCACAGCAGCGGCCTCCCTCACCGCCGCCGACTGGCTGCTGCGCCTCGCGGCCTTGGCGGCGCTCTTCCTGGTGGCGCAGGCCGTGCTACGCTGGATGATCGGGACGTTCTCCTCTACGGTGAACAGGGTTCCGTTGATCGGCGGCATCAACCGGTTTACCGGCGCGGCGGCGGCCGCCGCCAGTGCCGCGCTCATGGTAGCGCTGGTCTTGGTGCTCGCCGCCGACGCCGGCGTCTCCTGGCACGTTCCCCAGGTATTGGCCGCGGAGCGCAGCTCCGGTGCCGCGCGAACGCTGGTGCCCGTCGGCCGGTCCCTGCTTGGGTGGCTCATGCGCGGTGTCCCCGGCACCTCGCGGCTACTGGCACAGTTGCCAGGCTTCAGCCCGGGCGTGTGAGGAGAGGGGCGCCCCGCGCTGCCGCCGCGTCGTGGCTGGGCGCGCCACCGGGCACGGCGGGGGGGCTCCGTGGCGGCGACCCTCGGTGTCGGCACTCCTTGGCACACCGGTTCGCGCGTCATCCCATGGCGCTGCGCTGGAGGCCGTCCCCAAACCCGCCCGGCGCGCACGGCATACGTCCCGGGCCGGGATCGCCGGCGTGCGGCTCGCGCCGCGTCGTGGGGTCCCCACTCGCCTCGCCACTGTCTCTGTCACCCCGCCACAGGCGCCGACGCTGCGGCTCGGCGCGGTGCACGGCCACCACCGCTCTGCCGTGCACTGCGGGTCGCCCGCGACTTGGACGCCCGCCCCCAACTCCCCCAACCGAGTCTCTTGACTGCCCAGCGTCGCTCGACGATAATGCCCGTGTTCGTCGCCTGTGGTGACTGTAGCTCAGCTGGTTAGAGCGCCAGGCTGTGGCCCTGGAGGTCGTGGGTTCGAACCCCATCAGTCACCCCAAGCACCCAGGCGGTCAGGCGATGGGGTGTCGCCAAGCGGTAAGGCAGCGGACTTTGGATCCGCCACTCGCAGGTTCGAATCCTGCCACCCCAGCCGTTTGTGTCGGGCCAGTAGCTCAGCGGTCAGAGCTCCGGACTTTTAATCCGGGAGTCCAGGGTTCGAATCCCTGCTGGCCCACCACGCCAAACGCCTAGAGCGAGAACGGACGCAGAGAGCCCCGCCAGGCTAGGACCTCGTGGGGCTTCAGCGTTTGCAGACACGTTTGTAGACATTCGGCCGTCTGCCCCTGTCTGCAGGCAACGGCGTGTGCGGGTCACTTCGCCTTGCGGGTACCGCCCCGGCGGGCAAGGAGCGCATCGACGGCGTGCGCGGCCTCGGCGTCGGCCTCGGGCAGAAGATGGCCGTACTGATTGACCGTCAGACCGTCCTGCTTGTGGCCGATCCGCTTGCTGATGGTGGGCAGCGGCACACCGGCGGCAATCTGGACGGATACGGCAGTGTGGCGAAGGGCGTGGAGCGGCAGCGCCGGGATGATGCGCTCCTTCTTCGGGTCCTTCCGCGCGGCCTCGCAGGCGATCCGGTTGGCCTTGTCGCGCATCAGGTAGAAATCGCGGGTCACATTCTTAGGCAACAGCGGGGCCCCGCTGGATGTGGTGAAGACATACCCATCATCATGGAAGGCCGGCCCGGCCGCCAGTTTGTCCTTCGTCGACAAGGTGACGGCGGCGGCCTGCCGGCGGGCGGGCGCCGACCCGGGAGACCCGGCGACCTGGGGACGGCGGCTGCGGCTGCGCGGCTGGTACGCGACGCTGGCCGAGATGGCGGGGTGGAAGGTGGCGGCGGCAGCGCCTCCGGCGGCAGCGGCCATGGAGGAGATGCCCGTCCCGCCTGCCCCAGCAGAGACCCACGGCGGCGGCGACAGGGGAAAGGTGCCCGCCCCTCGCTCCGCCCTGGAGGCCGCGGTGCTGGCCGTCGTCCGCCGCAGCCCCGACCTCGGCGAGCGCGCGCTGGCCCGCGCCCTGGCGGCCGAGGGGGCGACGCCGGGGCGCGTCCACCGCATCCTGGAGCGCCACGGGCTGCTGACGGCGGAGCGGCGCCTGCGCTGGCCCGAGGCGGCGGGGGAAGCGGCGCCGGGCGGCTCCGCTGGGCCCGCAGTCGAGGGGCCGACGGAGGCGCGACTTCCCGGCCGGCTGGCGCTGACGCCAACGCCCCCACCAGCGACGCCGTAGGGGCCCTGCCGGCGCTGCCGCCCGCCCTGCTGGCCGCCGCGCGCGACCTGGCGGCACGGCTGGAGCCCTACTTCGCCGACGGCCTCGCCCACCTGTTCGCCGCCGAGGACGACGTGGACTTCACGGCGCCGCTGATCGTGGTCCATGTCGCCGACGCGGCCGACGCCGACGACCGCCTGGGCGCGCTGAAGATGGCCCTGGACGGCGCCGCCGTGCGGGAGATGCTGGAGGCCGAGCGCGACCGGGGCCGCCGCTACACCGCCGTCTACTTCGAGGAGGGGCAGCGGCTGCTGGAGAACCCCCACGCCCGCCGGTTCGTCGCCGACCTGTTCACGGCCATCCGCAAGCGCAACGGCCTGGCGATGCTGGCGACGAACAGCACGCGCGCCCTCTTCGCGGCGGAGGCCGGCGTCGCCGCAGCGGGCGACATGTGGCAGAACGCCCGCGGCAAGGTGCTGCTGGCCATGGCCCGCGAGGCGGTGGAGGATGTGCGGCGGCAGGGGAAGGTGCCGGAGGAGGTGGCGCGGCTCATCGAGGGGCTGCGCCTAGCGGGTCATGTCGCGGTGCTGGAGTGGGACGGCCGCTACGAGGTCGTGCGGATGGACGTGGCGGCGGAGGAGGCGGGGATGTACCGCACGCGGGGCCTGGGTGCGTGACGCTCATGCCGACATCGGCGTAAGCAGCATAAGGCCCGCAACGTGATGGACAAGCTCCCCCAGACCGCACCGCGCAGGGTGAAGCGAGCGCTGGCCACGGCCTGGACCGACCCGAACCCCGCGCGCGCGGAGCAGCACCCGCGGCGGCCGGCGGACGCCCCGCAGCAGGGGGGATACGGTAAGGCCGCCGCCAGCCTGCGGGAGGGGATCGAGGACAGCCCGACACACCTGCGGCCGCAGGTGCCGGCGGCCCTGGCCCGGAGCCTCCGCAGCACCAACGCCATTGAGTCTATGTTCTCTCAACACCGGCGCACCACCCGGCGGGTCCGTAGCTCGCGGCATGGCAGGGAGGCGGACCGTTGGTCCGCTGCAGCGCTCATCGCGACGGAGTCCCGCTTGCGGCGTCCGCCCGCAAGCCGCCACCTGTCGGCGCTCCAAGCGGCGCCGGAGCACCACGCCCGGCAGGGCGGTGGGCTGGCCGTCGGCGCCTGAGCCAACACCGACGCGTGGGGCCGGGGCACTGCCTTGGCGCTCGATCGCCCGGCCCTTGGTCTGCCGTCTCTCCGCTCGTGACGACCGTCGCTGCTGCAGGGGGTCGCTCTCCCTGCCGTCCACGCTCTCCTGCCTGCCGTCTGCACACCGCTCGGCTCCGGCCGCTCTGCACCATCCACGGTGACGCACTGCCATGGAACCCCCTTGACGCTCCCTCCTCCTCCGGTCACACTCCCGGCAGGGCCGCTTGCCCCCCCAAATTCTACGACTTGTGAGACACCCTCTACGGCGCCAGGAACACCGGCAGCAGCGTGTGTGTCTTCCCGCAGGCCAGACAGCGCACCCGTTGCACCAACAGTCTCTCCACGACGCAGGTCTCGCCCCGCCTTCCCGGCTGCCTCTCCACATGCACGGTGCGCCGCCGCAACCCGCGTCCCACCAAGGCCTCTGCCCCACAGTGCGGACAGACCCGCGCCGCCCGCTCTGGCCACAGCGCGAGCCACACCGCCCACGTCTCCAGCCACTGCTTGATCTCCGTGACGGGCCACCGTACCATGACCATGCGGATAACCACCGCGCCAGAGGCCCCAGGTCGGTCTGCTCGCTGCCAAGCGTGCTGCAGACCCACCCGGGGCCTTTGGCTGTTTTTCTCTCCTCCACCCCTATACCCCGTCCCTCGCCCGCTCGCAATGACCTTGATCAGTCATCTCTCTGTTCGCTCTCAACACGAATGATCAGCCGCAGTTATGCCGATGATATCTGGTCTAAACCATCGTCCGTACCGATCGCACACGCCAACAGAACCTTCAAAGCGTTTATTTCCACCAAAATACAGACAAGCGCTCACCTCGCCTCTCGCCCGCAGACGGTCTCCATCGCGCACAAACGCTGGCTCCACGCCGACGCGTACAATACGTCTCTGCCCAGATGCCCTAATCAACGCTGCGTCAAACGCCTCCCGTTTCTCCCTCCCGAACTGGTAGACCGCGTGAGCATGAGCAACACATACAATCAACCACTCAGGGATGGCCTGTATAACCGTCTCAACCGACTCAAGAGCGACGCCCTATAGCACCACAACCGTCCGCTGCCGTGCCTCCAGTATGCATTCACAGAGTGTTCGTACTCGGCTCTCCATGCACCATGGAACCAATGACAATAGCCAACGCGCCGCATCCTCGTCGCATACATTCAGCGGCCCGACGTCAATCCCGAGCGCCATGCCCACCATGGGCCGTCCCCAATCCTTGGCCTCTTCATGGCCTCCGATGGCAGTCTGGCAGGACACCCCCACCCCGCCGTTGCGCTCATCCTGATACAGTCTGCCAAGGCTAAACCTATACTCTCCAACCAAGGTGCTTAACCCCGCGCTCGCACCTACATCGAGCCAGCACAAATGGCGGTTGGCACAGAAATCCTTTATTATATAGCCAAGAGCCGCAAACAACACCGCCGTCCTGCCAACCTCGTTGGTTTGCACGCGCCGCGTCCTTATCATGAGCGCAATCTCGTCGGCATGCGTCAAGCACACCTGTCGGAACGCTTCATAATCGTCGAAATCGCACACTGCCTCACGCAACATCGCTTCGCAACAACTGCGGTCGCCACATACTTCCCGCAGCCGAACATATCTTGCAGCACCAAGGAGCAACAGCGGCCACGGCTGACCCCTCTGGACCTGGCGCATTAGAGCAACAATCCGCGCGTCTCCGCATGCGCGATGCGCAATCTCTTGCAATAATGGTATCTCCTGCGCCGTAGCATCCGTTTCAGCGAACTGCTCCAGCCCAAGCCGTATGTCCTCGTCAGATAACACTACCGTCCTGTCTCCATATAGACGACCCACTACCGCCACCCCACCTAACCCTAACCTTGCGCGCACGCTGCGACAGGAATGCCCCTGCCACCGCATTTCCCCATGGGACCTCTAAACCCATAACTCGAACCATTCCTCTTAGGAACCGTAACATCTATTGCAAAGGCCGACATAAACAGCGAGTACACCCGTCACATTGGTGCCGCGATCAGCCGCCTTCCGCCTTACCACACCCCAGATGCGCCGCCCGGTGCACTATTCGCCCCATGCGGGGGTTTCCTGCACTACCGCCCGTCCACCCACCCCACTCCATCCTGTGTGCCGAATAACGGTAAACTGTGAGACAAACTCTAAGGAGTCTCCAACAACCCCAAGCGGCTTACCATCCATGTCATACGCCTCCGTCCAAGCATGAGCACCGAACGGCCACTTTCGAACACCTACTCGCATTACCGCACGCCGCACGGACACCGATAACCGCACACAATACGTAGGCGGTTACAGCGCGTTCCAAGCATCGCTCCCCCCCATCCCTCCAACGCAACCTCTCCATGGTATAACACACAGCCTTGAAGCGACTGACATAGCCTTCGGCTCTTACACGGTTCCTCGTCTGCCTCCCGAGAACTATGAGCAATCGGCTAGTGCTAAGGCAGCGGATACCAACCCGCGCAGCCCACGAGGCAATCCTCGCACACGACAGAAGCACTACGCTCTGAACCCAATTGCCGATCCGCTGCGCCCTCATACCCATCGCCCTCAGTTCGTGCAACCCTTCGGCTCCCACAGCTAACGTGAAACCCCGGGGGTCACGGTAGCAAAGCGGCAGGTGCGCACACCCCTTACCATGCGGGCCCGCGCTGCCGCGCCGACGGATTTTCATGCCGCGTGGCGCACGGCACGGGCATGGGGCTGTAATCACTCGACCAGGCTGAGCCGCATAGGATGTTCGAACATTTCCTTCACATCAGCCACTACCACGTCACGATCGGCCATATCCATACCGCACGCCAACATCAGTTTGTCGGCGACCTGAGCCACCGATGCGCCCCCACGCAGCATATGCCAGGCAATCATGCCTCGTGCGTTCAGCCCATAATACATGTCTCGGGATTCATCCCATAGTACGCCTTCCCCATCAATCTCAACAACACGGACGTCACTCCGCGCCATGAATAATCGCGCCTCTGAAATGCTACACCGTGCCTCCCGACTGCGACGACACCACATTTTGTAACCATACCTCCAATTCAAGGACTGTTAGCGCGGCAACAGCGCCTCCGCGCCCCTCCCTCAGCGCCAGCATCATCCACTCACGCAGGCTCTCCGATGCAAACCAGCCCTCCTTCACAAGAACGCTGCGACGAAGCCTGTCATCTATAAGCCTCCAATTCCTCCGCGCCGCTTCGCAAACTGGTGAGGACATGTCCCCTTTCGCTCTTCGTTCACGCACCTCCGTCGGCCAATCACGCGCAAACGCCTTTCTCAACAAAACACGGTGTTGTCCTTTTCCCCGCTTGAGCCGCTTTGGCAAGCTAAAGCACAGGCGAACAATCTTCTGATCTAGAAAAGGATATGCCAGTAGCGTCGACGGCAGACGGGCGTCGCCGCACCAGCTATCGGTGAGCACAAAAGCGCACAGATCCCGCCGCAGATCGCGGTCTCGGAATACCAGTGGAACGTCACATTTCTCCAGTGTCCTCTTTAGCCGAAAGCGATTAGTGCTATCCCGATTCATGACCTCCCACCAAGGCGGTGGACACAGCCAGGAACGAAGCTCGCCAACCCAATTCTTCATTTCCTTGAGATACTTGGAGGGCGCAGGGGAAGCATCAAATAAATGGTCCGAACCGTGACCGACCATTCGTGGTATCATCGCCTCCTCATCAACCCCATTCGGGCCTTCTACATCGTGCAGTACTCCTTCAGTAGGAACCGACCACTGCCGGATCTCTCCACACTTCCCGAAGTAGTCCCGGTCCACGTGCCTCGACAGGAGGCTCACGTTGGCGGTCGAAGCTGCTGCGACGGCATATCGCCGTTCATCACCCGCGACCTCGAACCAATGATTCTCGCCGACCAACTCGACACCGAGTTCGCGCGCCAAACGCCCTGCTACACATGCAAGCGTTGTCGAATCGCGCCCGCCACTCAGACCAAGTCGCACACCTGAAGCGACCTGCAGCCGTGCCCTGACAGATGACTCCAGGAAAGACCGAAACTTTTGTATTAGGGCTTCCTCCGGCTCATGGGTGAACGTGCCAAATGCGGGGAGCCAGCGGTTGACGCTGCGCAGGCCGGACGCCGTGACGACCAAGTACTCTCCAGGAAGTACCTTGACCACGTGCGAATATGGCATAGCACGCGAGTGACCCAGCTCCGCGAGAGCGAGGCGCTCCGCGACAAAGCCATCTAAGTCCAAGGCCGGCCGAACTGCATGCACCAACTGAGGCAGATATGTAGCCGCGGCTGCTTCCTTGCCATAACAATATACATAAAGTGGCCGAACGCCTATCGGAGATCTCGCACATGCCAGCGACTGCGAAGCTGGCCGCCAATGTACCGCAGTCCAATCGCCAGGCAGATCATCCACTATTGCCGGGCCTAATTCGGCGATCTTTTGGGCGATCGCGTCGATCGCTTCAGCACCGAGCACTGTCCTGCCCAAGGTACCTGTTCGGTGAACTGCGTTGGGACCGCTACATCTCGTTGGGCGACGGCACTTCCGCGGGGAGCGTGTACCACATCTAGTGGCGCGGCACGCACTTCACCGAATGCTTACTGCCCAAGACATAGCCATTCCACATGAGCATCTCACCTTCGGGTGAGATATGGGTTGCAGCCATCGCCCGCCGCGGACCCTTAAGGCTACCAGCGATGCCGACACAATTCCCGGCCTTGCGGGGCTCGCCCCACTCGACCAGCGGCGCAACCAAGGCAAGGTCGTCAGTCATTGAGCTGAGTGCTGTGAGTCGCAGTGCACGGGCGGTCATGTTGCCATCGTCGCAGTCTGCTGGCGCCTTCGCAAGGCTCGCCCAAGCACCTATGATGCCCAACGCTCTCGCCTCCCTGCTATGGGAGCGATCGGGTCACGGTCACGATGCCAATCAATACACCAGCGACTCTTTAGAGGACTCTTTACGCGAGTCCTTGCGTCGCGCCTAGATACGCTGCACCCCAGCGTCCTCGGCAAGACCGACTTCAACGAGTCGTTGAGCGAATTCCTGCGCATCGGCAAGAACCTCCTGATAGCAACTGTCTGTTTCGGAGGCCAGCTGCCGAGCCGCCATCGCAATGCTTTCGCCTCCTGCGAAAAAGCCCGTGTCCGGTGCCCGGGCCCGGATTCCGGCTCAGGGCAACAAGAAAGCGCGTGGGCTAGCCCCACGTTCCAAAGGAGTGCGGATGTTGGCGGGCAGATCAGGCGGCGCCGAGCGTGACCTTATAGCCCAGTCGCTCGAGTCGCTTGA
>JAJZZC010000286.1 GCA_021797775.1 Bacillota bacterium | reverse complement strand
CCTCACCGAACGGGACCGCTTGGACGGCGCAGACCAGCGGGGTCTCGGGCAGCCTGGACGCAGTGGAGTACGCGGCGGGGATGGCGGGGCTACTGGCGGTGGGCACCTCCGGCCAGATGCTGACCTCGGCAGACGGGGTCGCGTGGCGGACGGTAGCGTCCGGGACCCAGGAGTCGCTCGCGGGTGTGGCCTGCGCCCCGGCAAGCTGCGTTGCGGTGGGAACCCACGGCACCATCGTCCTCGGGAGCAGGGCCCAGGCGTGGTTGCCCGTTCCCATGGCGGCGCCGTACTCCTTCTATCCGAGTGCCGTCACCTCTGGCGACGGGCTGCTGGTGGCGGTCGGTCGGGATTTCAACGGAAACGCGGCCGTCATGACAAGCAGCGACGGCGGGGCCAGTTGGCAGGCCGCCAGCGTGCCGAAGGCTGCGTACACGGCCCTGAGCGGTGTGACATACGCCGACGGGCGCTTTGTAACGGTCGGCGAGGACGGGACCATCCTCACCTCCACCGACGGTACCGTGTGGGCCGCCGCCAGTTCGCCCGTGTCGGGCGTTCCGTCGGCATCGCAGCCGGATAACGACCTCACGACCGTCACATACGGTGACGGCCAATTCGTCGCGTTCAGCATGGCCAGCGCGTCAGGCGGTGTGACCCTCACGTCCGCCGATGGTGTCAACTGGACCCTGGACACCTCGGGCGAGTCGGCCGCCGCTGGCAACTCCGTCTTCGCCGCGACCTACGACCCTCAGTCCGGCACGTTCGTGGCCGTGGAGTCTGGGGCCAACGTCCTGACGTCGTCCAACGGCACGGCCTGGTCGGCCAGCCCTCTGGCGAACACGACGTGGCAGCTCAACGACGCCGCGTATGGCAACGGCGTCTTCGTGGCCGTGGGCTACCTCGCTGTGGCCGGTGGGGGCCGGCTCGCACTCACCTCTAGCGATGGCACGAGCTGGACGCAGGTCGCGCCACCCAGCGGCACCGGATCGCTGACGTGGGTCACCTTCGTTCCCGGTCAGGGATTTTACGCCTCCGACGGCACAGCCCTGTATACCTCTACCGACGGCACCACTTGGACGGCACTGCCGGCCTTCCCGGGCTCCGTCAGTCTCGACGGGGCAGCTTGGAACGGCTCCGGGCTGGTCGCTGTCGGCAACTTCCTGCCCAATGCCGGCGGCATCGCCTGGCGATACGGGTCCACGCTAGCCTTCGCGCCAGTCTCGACTACGGCAACGACTGCCGACCTCGTCGCCGTGGCGAACGGTGGCGGAACCACGGTGGCTCTCGGGCGAACGACCATGCCGCTCAATTTTTGCTACAACAACTGTGTCGTGGACGTCCCCATCGTCACCTCATCTGGTGGTGCCTGGTCCGATGAGACGCTTTCGATTGCTTCACCCGGACAGAGGCGGACCGTCACGACGCTGGTCTACGGATCGGCCGGCTACGTGGGCGTCGGGAACGAGACTGTCATCACGTCCACCGACGGCACAAGCTGGACGGTGGCACGCTCCGTTTACGACTGGGGGAGTATCACGTACGGTGATGGCGAATATCTGGCGGTCGGCTGGGACTTCAGCACGGGCAGCGACGTCATCGCTGCGTCAGCGACCGGCGCGAACTGGACCATCACATCCGCACCATTCAACACAGCGGGTCCGGGCGGAACCCGTATCGCTTTCGGTGCGGGACTGTTCGTGATTGCTGCGTTCGACGGGAACTCCGGTACGGATCAGATTTTCACATCGCCAAACGGGAATCAGTGGTCAGCCGGCAGCTCGTTCTCGCTGTTCGGTCCAGGGGGCATTGCGTACGGCGGGGGCCGCTTCGTTCTCGTGGGTAGTGGCAACACTCTCAACGGGATACCCTACGGGTTCACTTCAACGGACGGCACTACCTGGACAACTGCCAACCTTCCGACTACAGACATTGCCGGATACACTGGCATCGCTTACGGTAGCGGCGAGTTTGTGGCTGTCGGGTCCGGCGGGCATGCCTATCTCTCGACCAACGGATCCGCATGGACGCAGATTGTGCCGGTGACGGCGAATGACTTGGATGCGGTCACCTATACGGGCGCCGCCTTCATAGCGGTCGGGATGGGCGGAATGATCCTCCAGACGGAAGCGTCGGCATTGCCACCGACCGTCGCGGCCCTAACGCCCTCCTCCGGTCCGCCTGGGACGCCGCTGGCGGTCACGGGTAGCGGCTTCGGTACCGTCGCCGGGGCCGTGTACTTCACGCCGAGCGGCGAGGCTCCGGTCGCGGCCAACGTTACCTCGTGGGGCGACACGTCGGTAGGCGCGCAGGTGCCGGCGACGCTCGGCCCCGGCAATGTCAGCGTGTCCGTGTACAACGCCACCGACGGGCTGACCAGCTCGCCCGCGCTCTTCACGGTCACCACGGCACCCCTCCTCGCGTCGGTGACGCCGGATCGCGGCGCCATCGGCTCCAGCCTGACCCTGACTGGCTCCGGCTTCGGCAGCGCACCGGGCACGGTCGTGTTCACCGCGGGTCCGACCACCGTAACACAGACATCCGTGGCGAGATGGAGCCCAACTGAGGTGGCGGCAGCGGTGCCGACCGGCCTGACGCCGGGCAGTCTGCAGGTGGCCGTGCGCAGCGCGACCGGCGCAGAGAGCAACCCCCTGCCTTTCACACTCACCGGTCCGGTGCTGCAGTCCCTGACGCCGACGGCCGGGGCGCCGAACTCGACCCTGACGCTCTCGGGCACCGGCTTCGGCACGGTAGCCGGCGCGGTCTACTTCCAAGGCAGCCTCAAGACGGCCGTGCAGACCGCCGTGCAGAGCTGGAGCGACAGCCAGGTGGTCACGACCGTTCCAGGCGTCACGCCGGGCACGGTTTCGGTGGCGGTCTACAACCCGGCGACCGGCCTCAGCAACTCTTTGCCGTTCCTTTTGGGTTCCGCCAAGTCCCCGATCATGGTGCTCAAGTGGCAGCCCGTTCCCATCGCCGGACCCGGCTCGCTGAAGCCAGGGGCCCAGGTGACGCTAACCGTCGCCGCCACCGACAAGAACGGCCAAGCCATCCCCGGCGCGGTCATCGACCTGTCCTTCCAGGGGACGACGGGCGGGGGCAGCGCCGCTGTCGCCGGCACAACGCTGATTGCGACGCCGGAGCCGTTCACGGCGGACACCTCGGGCGACGTGACGGTGACGTACACCGCGCCAAGCACCCTGCCGGCCGCCGGCGTGGACCAGGTCATCGCCCAGAACGCCGAGAGCGCGCCGACGGCCACCGCGACCGACAGCTACGCCTTCGCGCCGGTGGCGGGCTATGCGTTCTCCTCCTCCCCGGTGGCGGCAACGGGGTCGCTGGCAGCGGGCGCCAGCACGACCGTGACGCTCACGGCCCTCGACAGCAAGGGCGCACCGTTGGCGGCCGCCCCGGTCTACCTGGCCTTCCTGCCGGCCAGCGGCGGCGGTAGCGCGAATGTGAGCGGTACCAGTCTCGGGGCAGCACCGACCCTGTTCAGCACGGGGGCCAACGGGACGCTCAGTATCACCTATACCGCCCCGGCGACGCTGCCCCAGGGCGGCCAGGACATCCTGGTGGCGCAGAACGCGGCGACCGCGCCGTCGGTTTCGACCATCAACAGCTACACCTTCGCCCCGCTCCTCCCGGTGGTGACGACGGTGTCGCCCAACTACGACGCAGCCGGCACGCCGGCCGCACCCGTCACGATCCGCGGCAGTGGGTTCAGCGGGGCCACGGCCGTGTACTTCGGCCCATACCAGGCCACGAGCTTCACTGTGGTTTCGGACCAGCAGATCATCGCCCAACCCCCGACTTGCGCCGAGGAAAACGAGGTCGGGCTGTGCCTGACGTACAACAACGGTTCCGTAAACGTACGGGTGCAGAACGCGGCCGGCAAGAGCCTGCGCAGCTTCGCCGACCTGTACACTTTCGACGCCGCCGTCGGGACATGCGCCTTCAATGTCCCCTGTCCCGTCATCAATTCCATCACGCCCAACGAAGGGCCGATGGAGGGCGGCACGCCATTCACCGCCGCCGGTTCAAACCTCAATCCCTTCCCAGGGCTCCACGTCGTCGGCAGCTACAGCATGGACGTCGGTCCCGTGAGCGGGATTGGCGGTGTCACTTCCTATTCGGGCGCCACCTTGTCAGGCTCGACGCCGGCCGGATGCGGGACGCAATACGTGACGGCGGGTGGACTGCCCCAGCCGGGCGCGGCGTTCACCTACACCGGCGAGCCGGTCGTCACGGGGATCAGCCCCAGCACGGCCGCGCCGGGCTCGCTCGTGACCATCAGGGGCCAGAGCCTCTCACCCGTGCCGGGCGGTGACATCACCGTGGCCTTCGGTTCCCAGGACATCGGCGGGCTGAACAGCGGGGGAATCACCGTCGTCTCGGACACGGAGATCCGGGCGGTGGTGCCCCAAGGTGCCGGCGCGGTCTACGTGCGGGTCCAGAGTATCGGCACCGCCGTGGGCATCGGAGGGAGCGCCCAGTTCCGCTGCTGGAGCCAGCCCACCACCGCGGGGCTGTTCACGTACGCATCGGTGCCCGTGGTCGATGCCGTCTCCCCGTCCTCGGGTCTCGCCGCGGGCGGCACGGCGGTCACCATCACCGGCCGCGGGTTCGCCGGCGCAACGCGGGTCAGCTTCGGCGGCACGACGGCCGCCAGCTTCACCGTGGTGAACGACAGCGAGATCACGGCGGTTGTCCCGCCCGGCAGCGGCAGCGTGGACGTGATGGTGACGGCCCCCGGCGGGGCCAGCGCTGCCAGCCCTGCGGACCGCTTCACCTACACCGGCCCGGTCAGCTGCACGGGATCGGGCAGCGTGTCGGCCAGCGGCGGCACGGTGGGTTGCGGCAGCGTGGCCACGTTGGCTGTGCCTTCTGGCGCCACGAGTGGTTCCGTCAAGATCGTGCTGTCGCCGAGCGCGCTGCAACAGTTGGCGGCCGGCGGCAACAACCCGTCCGCATCGCCGGCGGGCCAGCAGCTGTTTCAGGCCCTGGAACAGGCCCGTGAGCAGGGCGAGGGCGCGGTGCTGGTCATCAACGGTCAGCAGGTGACGGTGCCATCCAGCTTCAGTGCGCAGAGCTTCGTCGCCTTCATGGGTCAGGTCGACGCCGCACTGGGTCTGCCTACGGCCGTCAACGTTCACCTGAGCGCCTCGGAGCAGGCCGCCTTCGACATCGGCTCCAATCAGGGCACGGCGTCGGACCTCTACAGCATGCAGAGCGCCATGGACTGGCTGACATCCAACGTCGCCCTGCCCCCGTCGGCGGTGGATCCTCAGGGAACGGTGGCGTACGTCGAGAACGCGGATCGCAACGCCTGGCTTTTCGGCACGCCGCCGCAGTCCGCCAGCCCGGCCGATCCCTGGTACCAGATGTGGCAGAACGCGCTGGTCAACGCGGCAGCGAACGGCTGCGACGCCGGCTGCCAGCAGGCGGTGTTCTTCGGTCCTGGGATCGACGGCTCGCTGAGCTTTCAGAATACCGGCCTCTGCCAGGGGGTGCAGTGCTACGACCAGGCGGTGCAGAACGACCTGCAGCGGATGTGGTGGATCGAGAACACCACGGGCAACACCTGCCTGTTGAGCAGCGGCGGCTGCGGTGGCGATCCGCCTCCGGCCGGCGGCCCACCCCAAGACCCGCCCACGGTGGCAGAGGGTCTGAGCATTGCGGCGCTGCCCCTGGCCCTGGCACCGGATCTGCTGCCGCCGCTCGGCACGGGTGTCCAGGTCCAGCTCGGAGGGGGTGCGACCCTCGCCAAGCCCGCGACGTTGACGCTCACCTTCGATCCCTCGCAGGTTCCGCCGGGCGACGCGGTGGCGGTGTACAGCTTCAGCGGCGGCGGCTTCACGGCCCT
>JAJZZC010000285.1 GCA_021797775.1 Bacillota bacterium | reverse complement strand
CGCGCGCCAGGCGGTGCAGGGCGGAAGCGCACTCCACGGGTGCCAGCCACCAAGCGGCTACATCCGGGTCCTCCTGGTGCCAGGCCATGGCGCGCTGGCTGCCTTCCTGCGCGACGCACAGCAAGATGAGGGCGGAGGCGTCCCAAAACTTCAACGGACGTCCCGGTCCTCGATCACGGCGCGTGCGGCCGCTCCCCCCGGGACGGCGGGCCGCGGCGCGCTCCAGAAGTTTTCTGGCAGCCTGCCGGACGCGGGGCGGATCAGCCCCGCCCGCGCCAGCGCGGCGAGCCGGGATCCGGACAGGGTGGGGTCGATGGGTACCAGCCGCGCCACCGGCTGACCGTGATCCGTGACGACGACCTCGTTCCCTGCGCGCACCGTATCCAGCCAGGCACTGAGACGAGCCTTCAGGTCTGTCACCGTGGTCACTGCCATGCCCTTCACCGCCTGGTAACCAGACTAGTGCATATCGTCGGACGGCTCAAGACAGATTTGGCAGCGGGCCTCGCGCCCGCCGCCATGCATCCGTGCCGCCGTCGCCCCCGTGCGCGCGGCGGTCCCTCTGCGCCGCGCGTGCACGCTGCCCTCTCGGCCGGCGCGGCGTCGAACGCTGGCGATGGGTTCCTGTTGCCTATGGGGACACCCGTTCCTACAATGGGCGCGCGCGGGCGGGGGCCGGATGCGGTCGCTCTTGTGGCGGGGACCATGGGTGGGGTGCGTCCGGTTCCATGGTCTGCTAGCGGGTGCGGCGCGTCCTATCGTGCTGCTGCGTGAGGGCGTGGTCTGGGACGCCTGCCACCGTGCGCGCGCCGCGGGGGTGCGCCCCGGCCAGGGGGCGGCCGCGGCCCGGACCGCCTGCCCGTCGAGGCGGCCCGCCCCAGGGCGCTAGAGCCGGCATGGGATCTGTTGGCCTCCGCCGCGTCGGTCGTGGAGCCAGACCCCGACGGGCGCCCGGAGGCCATGGCCGCCTGGCCCGGCGGGCCCCCGCCCCTGCGCGCACGACCGACTTTACGATGCGTTTACCGCCTGGACGAGCTCATCTCTTCGCGAGACATTCTCTGTCGCAGACGAGGAGGGAGGAAAACAACCGTGAGAGAGCTCTTTGCCTCTGGCGTGAACGACCGCGCGAAAGCCGGCGCCGCAACACGCGGTGGCCTGATCTTTGACATGCGGGCCAAGCCACACGGAAACCCTCCCGCAATCCGGGAAATGCCTATCCAAGACTCATCGGAGGTTGCCGGCCCGAAGCACTGCGGCCAACCTTCGAAGGCCGATGGCAGATATTTGATCATTGACGCGTTTGCCAGAATCCAAAGCACATGTCGATGCGCTGATTGGATGGCTGTTGAAGAAGTCCTTTACTCACACCCCTCCCTGGGCCCATCTTTGGTCCAATTGCTTGATAAGACTCGTGGGATTTGGGGCTCCCCGCCCATGTTAGCCTTGGATCTATCGCCGGACCCAGACGCCATTTCGCCAAGTCTTGTGCTCACCGTAGCGTCGGAGCGGCTCATCGACGCCGATCGCGAGGATTTGCGACGTCTGGATACCGAATGGGTACCTGTTCGGTGAACTGCGTTGGGACCGCTACGCCTGGTGGGTCGACGGCACCCCCGTGGCGAGCGCGTACCACAGCTAGTGGCTCGGCACGCACTTCACCGAATGCTTACCCGAATGGCTTGTTAATCACAGCACCGATGGGCTGAGCGTAACGGTATACCGTTAGGAGCCGCGCAACGGGTGGCGGAGGGGGCAGTGAAGAAGTGGTCATGACGCCGGCAAAGGCGTTTTTGCTGCGATGAACGTACACGCACTGGGCCGCGACGCCTGTCGTTGTTCCTAAGATCAGGAAGTGCCCAGGGTAGTACTAAGCTCCGGCCCACCACTCTGCGCCGCGCCGCGCCCAGGGACCCGTCGCCTTACATGAGCGGTTCAGGCGCGCGTACGCCCTGTGTACGTGGTCGCGCAACGGCTGACGCCCCCTATACCGGCTTCCGTGCGACCACATTATCGACGTACCCGGCCAGGGTCCAGTCTTCCCGAGGATAGCGGGTAAAGTAGGCGCGCAGCCGGCGATCAACCTCTTCTTGCACGGCCGCATGCCGCTCATCGGGCACGCCTTTCAATAGCAGGCGAACGAGACCCAGTTGCCTCCACGACGCGACCGCGAGCTCGGCGGACGGGAACGCCCACTGGTCCGGTCCCGTCTCCGATACCCGCTCCACCTGGAACCCAGCCGCAGTCACCAGATCGGTCAACGCCCCGGGCTTTAGGAAGTGGTGCCGGAACGGCAACCCGACTGAGTCCAACTCTCGTCGTACGGGATCCAAGACATCCGGCCATGGCCCGGTCCAGCCGAACTCGCGACCGGCGCAGATGGCCACCTGGCCGCCCGGGCGGACGACGCGGAACATCTCGCGGAGGGCCTGCGCAGGCTCCGTGAAGTGTAGGAAGATCGCGCCCAGTACGAGATCGACCGTTCCGCTGGCCAGGGGCAGGTCCTCGGCCGGTGCCTGAAGGAACCGTACCCAACCCCATTCCCGTTCTTCCGCATGCATGCGCGCGGCTTGCAACTGCGGTGCAGAGGGGTCGGTCACGAGGAGCTGCCCGTCCCGGCCAATGCGCTCCGCCAAGCCGCCATCGAAGGTGATGCGCCCGGAACCCGCCCCCACCTCGACCACGGCGGAGCCTGGCTCGGGCGCGACGAACGCTACGAACTCTCGGGCTTGCTCGACGGCGCGAGCGTATTGCGTCCGGAAGTACCCGTCGAACTCGGGACCGAAACTGGCGCCAAAGGCCCCTGGGTGGGGCTGCCTCCGGTCGTCGCCCGGCCCCCGGAGGCCGGCGCGACCTTCCCGCGTCAGGATGATGCGCCCGCCGCTGCGCGCGGGCAGGAGCACGCCTTTGCGCTCGTAGAGCACGTCGTCGGCACGCTGTACCGCTTCGCGCAGGCCGCCCGGGTGGAAAGCCGCCACCCCGTGGCTCAATCGAGGAACGATGGGCAGTTCAGGCGACGCGGCGGCGGACGCGACGTGGCGTACCGCGCGCTGCGCCCACGCCTCGGCGGCGACTGCGTCCGGGTCCGGCAGCACGACGACGAACTCATCCCCGCCGTACCGGACCGCGAGGGCCTCTGGTGGCGTGATGGCGGCAAGGGCCTGGCCCGCGGCGGCCAGCAGCCGGTCTCCGGCGACATGGCTATGCAGGTCGTTGACTTCCTTGAGATCGTCGAGATCAAGAAAGACGACCGAGCCGGACCGCGACGACCAAGCGGCCGACTCGCGTGCCCAGAGCTGCCTGTTGCCCAGGCTCGTGACGGGGTCGCGCAGGGCCCACTCCGGGAGATCGGACAGCAGTTCTGCCATGGCCCCTTCCAGTATGAACAGCGCCCCAACAGGCGGATCGGTGCCGGTAAGCGCGGTGTAGATGACGGACACGGACCGGACCTGCTCATCCCGGCCGGTGACCCGGCAGGGGAGGCGAGGGTGGGCTCCTGGCGGTGAGAGCCTTCCCCACGCATCGCCCCCTCCGTCGGACGGGACGATGCCGAGGGCCTGCATCGCCGGTCGCCCCAGCACCGTGTGTGGGTCCACGTCCCAGAAGGCCATGGCTTGGCGGTTCATGGCCACCAGAGAGCCAGTGTCCGCCACCAAGCAGACGGGGAGGGGCAGGCCATCGAATAGCGCGTATCCAAGGCGGGGGTCGGGAGACGAGGACGACTGGGTAGCCATGCCACTTCCCTTCGACACCCGCCGTAGGGCTCCTACGTAGTACGCCAGGTTGGGGGGCAGCGGTGGCGGCTCAGCATCTGGGCGGCCCGTTGGGTTAGTAAGCGATGGGTGCGCCAGGGCCGGGTCACGGCCATGTGGTGTGCGGACCGTTCCCACGGTGAAACCCCGGGGGGGCTGGGGTGCAGCGCTTTGACCTTTGCCAGGCGCTTTCGGGCCCGGTCTGCCCTGGCACAGCATCCTGGTCCCCAGCCTCGGCTTGGAGTACCGGCCCGAATGGGCGCGGCGCCAGCGCGGGGTGGGCGGTCCCGGGGCCAGTCCCCCCACGCCGACATCGCCGCAGGAAGACTCGCGTGCCTCTCGAACAACCCACCGCCGATAATCCGTGAGACTGAGCCGTACGAATAAGGTGGTGGCTGCGTGGACGCTGCATTCCAGTCCCTCTTCGTCGACCCCGTCGACCACGCGTCGTTGCGTTTCGACGGCACTTGGATGGATGGCACGTGGCACGACGAGGTGTGAGTGCGGAGTGCGAAGTACGTGATCACCAAGAGATAAGGATCCGCGCCCAGAGATGCAGGATGGATACTGTTCTTCGACGGGCTGGGACGGGCTGGGACGACGCGCAGGTGTCCCACGCCTCGATCGCAGCGTCAAACTACAGGTTAGGGTAAGAACGGCGGGGCGGATGGGCGCGTACTGCCGCGATCGCGCACCACCTGCGGTTGGCCAGCCGTGACGGACGCCGTGTGCCGGCGTGATCCTGCCGGCGGTCGTCGCTCTGGCGGGGTGGAAGGTGCCGGGGGAACTGCTGGACCGGCGGTACTGCACGGCCCATAGCGGGCGACGGTCGGCATCACGCGGGAGACCGCGAAGCAAGTGTAGAATCCTACGCGGCGTGGCAGAGCGGTGGCTGGCCGTTGTCTGAGCCCGGCTGCGAGCGGTGAAAAGGGCCTCTGCCGCCGCCGCGGCAAGGTCGCCGCCTGCTTTAGGGTGTGGCCGCGTGCAACGGGGTGGCCGCTCGGCCGCACGGACACGCCTGGCGCCGCCGAGCCGTGTGCCCGTACTGGTGGGGGTGGGAGTCCCAGCGCGCGGCGGGTGACCGCCACATGGTCCCGGTCCGCCTACTGCTTACGGCCCCGCGTAGGGGCAAATCCGAAGCTGAAAGGGGCGACAGACCTGGTCGGGCGGACGGCGTGGACGGCCGGAGCTCCGGTTGTGCACGTTCTCTGGACCAGGTGGGACAGGCATGTTGCACTGGATCGCGTTCGTGCTGATCGGTCTCGTGGTGGGGGCTGCCTGGGGGTGGGGCGTGGGTGGCCCCGCCAAGCAGCCGGTGGTCTCCCTCGTCGGCGGCTTGGTCGGCGGCCTCGTCGGTGGGCGTCTGCTGCTGCTGGTGCTCCCGTACGCGACGGCCAAGTACCTGAGCATCCTTACCTGCATCGTCCTGGCCGTCGTGCTGGCCTGGGCCGGCCGCGCCGCGACGGGCGGGGGCAAGAACGCCTCGGCTTGACCCTGGGAGGGGGGCCCCGCCGGAGCGTCGCCGCTGCCGGATGGGGCCCCCCGCGGGTCGGCTCGGGGTGTGGCTTTTCTGGAGGGACGCCACTGGGCCTTACGGCCGCGTGCGGCCCCACACAAGGCCATGGGCCACGGCACGACGGTGCGTCACTTCCAAGGCGTCCCCGTGGCCGGCGATGCCGGCGCCATGCGGCATGAACGCGCGGTGGGTGGGTTGGGCGGGGGGGCGTGCGTAGTAGGCGGTGGCGGACAGGACCACTGTCGGCAGAGGTCCCCGCGGCCTTAGGATCCGCGATGCGATGCGGTGGTTCGGGTTGATACCCCGGTCCGCTGTCGCCATGCCCCCGCGGGGCGGTCGCCTCGCGCAGGCGTGCCGTCCAGCAGGTTGCTGGTGGCCCGCATCGTCGCGATACGCCCAGGGCGGGACAGGCGACCAGCCTATCCGCTCGCGGCTCTTTAGGAGCCGCGCATCATCAACCTGAATCTCGCGGTGTCAGGCGGACACTGCGGGCGCAGAAGGACCCCGCGACGCGAGCGGGTGAGGTCGTGCCGAGGGGCCGGCCCCTGGGCGCCAAGGCGACGAGGCACCCCATTGCGAAAATCAGGATCAAAGCTCCTCGGTTGACAA
>JAJZZC010000284.1 GCA_021797775.1 Bacillota bacterium | reverse complement strand
GGAGGCCGCGGCGGCCGGCCGGACGCTGGGTGTGGAGTACCGCGTGCTCGACCACCACGATGGCCAACTCGAGCCGACACTGGCCCTGCGCAACGAGATCATCGGCATCATCCGCAACGCGCGCGCAGACCTGGTCCTGCTGCCGCGGCCCTGGGATTACCACCCCGACCACCGGGCGGTGGCCACGGTGGTCCAGGACGCCGCGTACATGGTGACGGTGCCCAACGTGGCGGCGTTTGCCCCCCACCTGGAAAAGAACCCCGTCTTCGCCTACGTGTCCGACCGCTTCACCCGCCCCGTCCCCCTGCGGCCCGACGTCGCTGTGGACATCACGCCGGTGGCCGACCTCAAGGTCCGCGCGCTGCACTGCCACACCTCGCAGATGTACGAGTGGCTGCCCTACAACGGCGGCCATCTGGACGAGGTGCCCGCGGGCGAGGCGGAACGCTTGGCGTGGCTGCACGGGCGCCTTGACGAGGACGCCGGCGTCGCCGACCGGTACCGATCCCTGCTCACCGCCCTCTACGGCGAGGAGCGCGGGCGCGCCGTGCGCTACGCCGAGGCCTTTGAGGTCTGCGAACTCGGCCGCCGGCCGGAGATGGACGAGTTGCGGCGCATCTTCCCCGTCTAGGGGCGCGGGGCGCCGCGGCCTGGGCATCGAACGCCTGCGCGACTACCGGGGGCGAGGGCTGACGCCGCAGCCCCCGTCCCCGGGTCCCGGCCAACCGGCCTGCGAGCGGCGGGATCGTGGGGGCACGGGGTCGGGGGCAGACCCCCGGGCGCGCGGAAGGGCAGCCGCGCACCCGCCTGCTCACGCCAGCGGTGACCCGCCGCGGGTGCCAAACACGGCCGCCGCGGCGAGCTGGTCGGCCTCGGAGAAAGCGCAGACGAGGACCAGATCCGGTCCGTCCCCCGCAGCCCGGGCGACCTCCAGACCCTCGGCGATACGCCGGCAGGCCTCCTCGGCGGGCACCCCGGCCACGCCGGAGCCCAGTATGGGCAGCGCCACCGCGGTGCACCCCCGCGCCCTCGCCAGGCGCAACGCGGCCGCCACACCGGCCCGTAGTTGCGCGGCCGTCGCGCGCCGGCCGCCCGCCCGGTAGTCGATGGTCGGCACGTGCAGCACGCAGCGGAAGGACAGCCGCCCGGCCGTGGTGACCACCGCTCCGCCCAGCGGGCAGGAGCCCACGGCGCGCGAAGCGGCTTCCATCTCCGGCCCCGCGGCGCGTGCGATGGCCGCCGCCACGCCGCCGCCGTGGCGGAGCTCGGTGTTGGCGGCGTTGACGATCGCGTCGGCGGGCGCGTCGAGGACGCTGCCGGCGAACACCTGGACCTCCATGGCCTATCCCCCCTCGCGGCCGTTTACGCCGCCAGGCGCGCGGCTTCCTGGGAAGCAGCGGCGCGCGGGGCAGGCCGCTCCAGCTGCGCACGGACCGGGCGTTTTGCCAAACCGCCTCAGCGGAGCCGCGCAGAAAACTGGACGGCCACGGCGCGCCGATGTGCGCGTCCCCATGTGCCGCGCCGCGGTCCCCGCGGCCAGCGAACGAGGTGGCGAGCGGACGCGCCGGCGGCCTTCCGTGCGGGGGGCCGGCGCGCCGGGGGGTCCGGGCGTGGCACGGCCAAGGCCGTCCCCGCGGACTCGCGATCCGGGGAGCCCGCCACCGGCACGGCGCGGCAGGCCCGGACTCCGCCGCCGGCCCGAAACGCGCGCCGTTTGGCGGCGGGCCCGGCCCACCGCCCGTCACCGCCCCGAGGGCCGCTCCGAGAACACGGACCGCTGGGGATGCTGACCCGGGACCGGGCGAGCGGCGGAGTCCGCCGCGGGCCGTCCCGGCCTGCAGGACCACCCATGGCGGGAATGGAAGCGGGGACCGATCCGCGCCCGCCCGACGTGATGGGCCCCCGGTCCAGCCGGCCGTGCGCGGGCGTGGACCGCCGCGGATGGCTGGCCAGAGGGGCGCGAAGCGTTGCAGCCGGACGGGCGAGCGCGCAGGCCTCGGCCGTCACGGACCCTAAGCCCTGTGCCCGCTGGCGTGCCACCCGGCGCGCGGGGGCGCGCCCGCAGACGCCCGCAGATTGGCGTCCGGCCCGCCCGGCGGCGCGACCAGCACGACGGCATCCCCGTCCGGCCCGGTGGGAGCGCCGCGTTTCGGGGGACACCCTGGCCCACAGGAGGGACGACCATGCCCATACCCGCCGCGAGGCTGCAACCCGGCGAAACGGTCGACGGTTTCGCCGTCACATCCGTCACGCCGCTGGAGGACCTGCGCGCGCTCGCCTACCAGTTCGAGCATGTGCAGAGCGGCGCGCGCGTGCTGCACGTCCACGCCGACGACGCGGAGAACCTCTTTTCCGTCACGTTCCCCACCCTGCCTCGAGACGACAGCGGCGCGCCGCACATCCTGGAGCACTCGGTGCTCGGCGGCTCGCGCAAGTATCCGGTGCGCCAGCCCTTCTTCGAAATGATCAAGATGAGCATGGGCACCTACATCAACGCCTTCACCGCCACCGACTACACTTCCTATCCTGTTGCGAGCCCCGTAAAGCAGGACCTGTTCCACCTCGCCGACGTGTACTTCGACGCGGTCTTCCACCCGCTGCTCACGCGGGAGACCTTCGAGCGCGAGGGTCACCGCCTCGCTCCCGCCGACCCGCGCGACCCGACGGGGCCCCTGAAGGAAACCGGCATCGTCTTCAACGAAATGAAGGGCTACTACTCGCGCCCCGACACGCGGCTCTGGCTCGACTCCGAGGCGGCGCTACTGCCCGATACGGTGTATGCGCGCTCCTCGGGCGGGCGGCCCGATGCCATCCCCGACCTCACCTACGAGGGTCTGCGTCAGTTCTACGACACCTTCTACCACCCGTCCAACGCCTACTTCTTTCTGTACGGCGACATCCCGCCGGCGGAGTACCTGGCCTTCCTGGGCCCGCGGTTGCAGGGGTTTGCGCCCCGTCCCACTGATGCGCGCATCGCGCGCCAAGCCCGCTGGCAGGCGCCCCGGCGGCAGGAGAGCGGATACCAACTCGGTCAGGGTGAATCGCCGCGCGAGAAGACCTACATACTCGTGCAATGGCTGGCGGGCACGACAACCGACCCGCGGGAGCACGTCGCCTTCGAGGTGCTGGAACGCATCCTGCTCGGGCACGAGGCGGCGCCCTTGCGCAAGGCGCTGGTCGACTCCCGCCTGGGCCAGGACCTGACCCACGCCGGTTACGGGAGTTCGGGCGCGGAGGCCGTCTTCCAGGTGGGCCTTAAGGGAAGCGAGCCCGATCGCGCCGAGCGCTTCGAACAGCTCGTGCTCGACACGCTGCGGGGCTTCGCCGAGGCGGAGGCGCCCCGCGCACAGATCGAGGCCGCCTTTCACCAGGCCGCCTACCACCACCTCGAAATCCTGCCCCTGTTCCCCCTGCACCTGCGGGCGCGCGTGGTCGAAGCCTGGCGCCTGGGGGCGGACCCCTTCACCTTCGTGCGCATGCGCACGCACCTGGCGGACTGCCGCGCGCGCTTCGAGGCGGATCCCCTCCTCTTCCGCCGCATCGTGCGGGAGCGACTGGTCGACAACCCGCACCGCTTGCTGACCGTGCTGGCGCCCAGCACGGAATACCAGGCGCGTCAGGACGCCGCCTTCGCCGAACGCATGCGGGGGGTGCGCGCGGGCCTCAGCGACGAGCAGGCGCGGCAGGTGGCCGAGCGCTCGGCCGAAGTGGAGCGCCAGGCGGGCACGCCGAACCCGCCGGAGAACGTGGCGTTGCTGCCGCAACTGCGCATCGGCGACGTGCCACGCCGGCCGCGGCACATCCCCACTGCGGTCGAGCACCTGGACGGCGGGGTGCAGCTGTTGCGCAACGACCTCTTCACCAACGGCGTCAACTACCTGGCGCTGCACCTCGACCTGGCCGACCTCGCCCCTGCGCGCTGGCGCTCCGTCCCCCGCTATCTGGAGGCCGTCGACAAGATGGGGGCGGCGGGCCTGACGTACGAGCAGATGGCCCACCGCATCGCCGCCTCCTGCGGCGGTATCGACTGCCAACCCATCCTGTCCGGCAGCGCGCGCCCGGGTGCGGAGGTTCGCGCCCTGCGCTTCGGCACCAAGGCATTGGACGACCAGATGGAGGACGCGCTCGCGGTGCTGACCGACCTGTTATTCGCCGTGGATCCGACCGACCGGGATCGCCTCCATGTCGTCCTCGATCAGTCGCTGGCCGGCCTGCGCACCGGCCTGGTCAACGGCGGCGCCGGCACGGCCGTGCAGCATGCGGGCCGCCGACTGCACCTGCGCGGGCAGATCGAGGAGCAGATGGGCGGGGTCTCCCAGCTCCACCTCTTGGAGCGACTCCACGCTGGCGGCGCGGATGCCGAGGTGGTCCGGGACATCGAGGGCCTGCGTGACCTCCTCCTGACGCCGGGGCGGCTGACGCTGAGTTTTACGGGATCCGACGCCGCGTACGACGCCGTGCGCCGGGCCGTGGCGGGCTGGGTGCGCCGCATGACGGCCCCGGCCCCGGCGGCCCCCGCGGGTGGGGCGGTCTCCGCACTGGCCCGCGAGGGGCTGGCCGCCCCGGTTGATGTGGCCTACTGCGCCCAGGTCATGGCCGCACCCCGCTATGACCACCCGGACTCGGCCGCGCTGGCCGTGGGCGCCCACCTCCTCACCTCCGAGTACATCCTCCCGGAAATCCGCTTCAAGGGTACTGCATACGGCGGCACCTGTTCCTACGACGCCCTCGGGGGTCAAATCTCCCTGCTGTCCTGGCAGGATCCACACGTGGCCCGCACGCTGGGGGTCTTCGCGGGCGCCCGCGACCACGCCGCCGCGGCGGACTGGAGCCAGATCGACGTCGACCGTGCCATCATCGGCACGCTCAAGGAAGCCGAGCGCCCCGCGCGGCCGGGCCCAGCCACGCAGGTGGCCCTCAGCCGGCACGTGCTGGGCGTCACGGCGGAGTTGCGGGACGCCCGGCACCAGGCGACGCTGGCGGTGACCGTGGCATCGATGAAGAACGCGTTGCTCGCGGCCCTGGACGCCGGTCTCCCCCACAGCGGCGTCTGCGTGGTCGCCAGCCGCAAGATGCTGGAGGACGCCAACGGCGAACTCGGGGCGGACGCCCTGGCCATGTCCGACCTGCTGGGGGCGGAGCGGGCAGCGGCAGAGGGCGGCGGCGCGCCCGCCTGAGACGTCAGGGCCGGGCTCTCCAAGCCGGGGGCGGCCCCGCCGCTGGCGGGCGCCGGGGCCGCCCCCCCCCCACCGGACCGGGCGGACGGGGACAGGGATGCTCCCGGGGGCGTGGGCCCGGCTGCCCCGGCGTGCCCCCCCCGTGCCGTGTGCGTCCACCGCAGCCCGCTTCGTACTGTGGTCAGGGTTACGCGTGCATCTACCACCCGCGGTGGTGCTCGCAGACGACCGCATCCCACCTGTGGGGGCATCGCGACCGAGGCCGGATGGCAGTATGAGGAGCCCCCGTGCCGGCGCAGTCGGTGCCACACGGCGTGAACCTGAATCTCGCCGTGTCCGGCGGACGCGGCTCTCCGCGCGGAGGGACGCCGCGCCGCGAGCGGGTCAGGTCGTGGCGCGGGGCCGGCCCTTGGGCGCCAAGGCGACGGGCAGCCCCTTCGCGCCAATCAGGATGAGAACACGGGCGCGGGCGCGCACACCCGCTGGCGGGCGGCCCGGCGGATCGCGGCGACGTGAGCCACCGGAGAGAGCCCCCCCACCGGCACCACGCCACCCTGGAGCCCCGATCCGCCCGGCAGGGCCGGCCACCCCCCAAGAGGAACAGCGCCCGTCAGGGGTTTCTCTGGCCGTTGCCCCCGGGCGCGGTCGGTGCCCCAAGGGGCGGCGATGGCTGTGCGCGGACGCCTGGAGACCCCGCTGGCCGCCCTCCTGGCGGCGGTCG
>JAJZZC010000283.1 GCA_021797775.1 Bacillota bacterium | reverse complement strand
GGGGTGAACACGGCTCCAGCACGAACACACGACCACCTCTCGCCGTGCCTACCTTGGTTCGGCCGCCTCCTCTGCGCCTACGTTCACCCCTCGCCTCATTCGCTGCCCTCCCGCGTATCCCAGTCACCCCCTCCGACTTGCCGCACAACAGTTCGCGCTGTGTCAACCCACGGATGGGTTATTAGAGCCAAAATATAAGGACGGCATTTCTGCCGCAATCGAACACGGGCTATCTAACGCACTCCTGGAATCAACGAATACCAAGGTTCGTCTAATCACGCGAGTCGCCTTTGGATTCCACTCTCCCGCTGCCCTGATCAGTCTCGTGCTGCTATCCCTTGGAGGCTACTGCCCCCCTCTCCCCGGCCGCGCATGATCTCGGACCCAACCTTGCGCAGAGGGGAGTGAACGTCAAGTCCAGCCCAGCCTGAATAGTAGCTTACCTTTCACTTGCGTGGTTGCGCAGGCTTCCTGCCGCGCGCCCACCCTCATCCCTATGCTCTGTCCGGTTCGCTAGCGGTATCCAAGACGCCTGGTCCACCGGCCGTACATCTGTTCCCTATTTGTCAACCCACGGATGGGTTATTAGAGCCTTCGGACGGTCGGGACCGGGGCAACGACAGCCATAGGTCTCGTCGGGATCCTGCCAGCCCGCCTCGGCGGTGCAGACGAGATACTGCCCGCCGCTACGAGAATCGGCGCCTGTGGAGTAGACCACGGCCGGATCGGCTTGCGGGGCACGTGCCACCCACATGCCTCGTCGCCCCGGGGTGGTGGTGGCTCCCTCGCGCGCGCCCGCGCCAAGCGCTTTTGGTCCGGCCCGGGACTTCCCTCCCCGCTCGGGTGCGGGGCGCCCGCGCCTCCCGGTCCGCCAGGCGCCCCTCCGCGAATGGCCGGCGGGCACCGGGCCGGGCCGCCTTTCGCGACGAGGCACCCACCGGACCCGGTCGACCTTCCGTTTGGCCATCGCCTGCCCGGGCGCGCACCGCCATCGCCACCGGGCGGTGGCGTGTGGGCGCGCCGGGCGGGCGTTGACCCGGCGACGCCCGTGGCACACAGAGAGCCCCGCGGGTCGACACCGCGGTCGTGTCCCAGACCTGGAAGGGGGTGCCCTCACCGCCGCGTGCCGCGGCGCCCGGGATGACCGGGCGCCCCAGGCGCGAAGGGGGGCGGGCGTGGCGGGGGATCGGGAGCGGGTGCGCGCGGGCGTACCTGCTCGCTGCCACGCATCAGCGCTCGGGCCGGGCCCCTGCCTTTGGCGACGCGGGGGAAGCCGTCCGAGAGAGGGTGTCTTTGGCTGCGCCCCCAACCGGTGTGGGCGTTCGGCGGATCAGGCGCAACAGGCGGACGATGCCGACGCCCTCGCCGCCGGCACCGGCGCGGCGCATGAAACGGCTGAAGCCATCTTCTCGTGCGGTGACTGGGGGCATGGGACAACCCTCCCGTGGGTGTGGCGTCCGTCTGGCAAAGCAGCGCCGGCCCTACCCAGCGCCGAGAGCCCCGCTCTGCTCGCGGTCAGGGCGGGGGCCGCGGCCTCCGCCCCGCGCGGGATGGCCGCGGGGCCGCCGTTGGCCGTCATGCCCGTGGGCATGGTGGCGCGTGGCGGCGGGCACACGAACCAGGATACCCTTGAACCGCCCACGCGCGGTCCCGGGCAACGCGATCGGACCTGCGAACCGGTGCGCCCCCCATGGCGCGGGACACGCATGCTGGGCACGGAGTTGGGCCTTCCCTCCACTGGTGTGGGGCATGGTCCGGCGGGCCGGGCTCCCGCCCCGCGGGGCGCTCCGGCCAGGGACGCCCACGGGTTTGCGTCCCGTCCGCGCTTCCGGGCGGTGCGGGCCGGCGCTGGCATGACCTGCGGGGGTGATGCCAGCGCAGCTGATGACGGCCGCTGACCTCGCGCGTCTCCCAGCAGCACCAGCACGAACACCGCACCCCGGCTGAGGCGCCGACCGCCGCATCAGCCGTCAGGCCTGCCGCCGTCCGCCGCCTCCTCCGGCGGTCGCCCCCCCGGCCGCTCGGCGTACCACTCCGCCTGCATCGCGAACATCCGCGCGTAGAGCCCCCCGCGTCGCACCAGCTCGTCGTGGCTGCCTTCCTCCGCGATCTGGCCGCCATCCATGACCAGGATGCGGTCGGCCAGGCGTGCCGAACCCAGACGGTGGCTGACCATAATGGCCGTGCGCCCGCCGGCCATCTCCTGGAAACGGGCGAAGACCGCCGCCGCGGCCAGCGGGTCCAGCGCGGCGGTTGGCTCGTCCATGGCCAGGAGCCAAGCGGGAGCGGCGGAGCCTTGCGGCGCCGGTCGATCCACCGGGCCGGCCGTGCCCGGCCCCGGTCCCGTGCGCGCCTCGTCCGGTCGGGGGCCCCCGGTCCCTGGGCCGCTGTCCCGCCGCGCCGCGAACGGAACGCCGTCAGCCGCCGGTAGCCCGCGCAGCAGCGCCCGTGCCGTCGCGACGCGCTGCCACTGCCCCCCCGAGAGTTCTACCCCGCCCTCCAGTTGCTTGTTGAGCATCGTCTCCCACCCCGCGGGCAGTTCGGCCAGAAACGCCGCCCCGGCCAGGTGCGCGGCGTCGGCAATGGCCGGCAGGTCGTGCAGCCGTTCCACCCGGCCGAGGCCCACGTTCTCCCGGGCGGTCAGCGGGTAGCGTACGTACTGCTGAAAGATGGCCGTGGCCGCCGCCCGTCGCGAGGCGGGGTCGTAGGCCGCGGCGTCGTTTCCCGCGACCTCCAGGGCCCCGCCCGTGGGCCGGTAGAGGCCGAGCAAGAGCTTCACCAGCGTGCTCTTGCCGGCGCCGTTGCGGCCGACCAGGGCCACGGTCTCCCCGGCGGGGATGAACAGGTCGACGCCGCGCAGCGTCGGGGCCGCGGCGCCGGGGTAGGTGAAGGCGAGGTGCTCGACGCGGATGCCCGTGCGCAGCGGCCGCGGGAAGGGGTGGTCACCGCGCGCGGCGGTGAAGCGGGCCGTGCGGAAGAAGGCTTCCGTCTCCGCCGCGTACCCGCCGCTGTAACTGAGGTGCGAGGCTCCCCGCACGACGCCGCCCAGGACCCCCTGGACGCCGGGCAGGGCCTGCACCACCACGACGACATCGCCGACGCCGGCCCGGCCGTGCACCAGCGCGAGGGCGACGACGGCAAAGGCGGCGCCGAAGGCCAGCAGGCGGACCAGGGTGGCCAGGGCGTTCGCCGGGACCTGGCGGCGCAGCAGGGCGAGTTCGGCCGCGTTCTGGGCCTCAGCCAGGGCCCGCCAGCGCCCGGTCAGGTAGTCGCCGATCTGGAAGAGGCGCAACTCCAGCGCGCCGAGGCGGCCGGTCAGCAGGTCCGACAGCATGCCCGCGTGCCGGTTGCGCGACTCGGTGCGGCGCTGGAACGCCAGGTTCTGGCGGGCGTGGCGCAGGCCGATCCAGAGCGAGGGCAGCGCGCCCAGGAACACGATGGGCACGATCTGCCAGCGCACGCGCGGCAGGACCACCAGGGTGGCGGCCAGCGTGACCAGGCCGGAGGCGAAGCCCAGGGTGCCGTCCATGCTCTCGATGATCGAGGACCCGTTCCAGGTGCGCTGTGCCCGGTCCCAGAACGCGGGCAACTCCAGCCGCTCCAGGTCGGCACCTGTGGTGACCTCGTGGTGGCGCACTGCCACGTCGTGCCCCACCCACTCGCGCAGGTGCCCCTCGGCGGCCCGGCTCGCCGCCCCCAGAGCGAAGCTGCCGGCGTTGATCCTGAATCTCGCAGTGTCACGCGGGCGCCGCTGCGCAGAAGGACCCCGCGACGCGAGCGGGTGAGGTCGTGGCGAGGGGCCAGCCCCTGGGCACCAAGGTGACCGGCCGCCCCTTTGCGAAAGCCAGGTTGATGAGCAGCAGCGCCAGCAGCAATACCAGCAGGGCGTGGACGGGCGCCGTGCCGCGCGGTTGCACGGTGGCGAGGACGGATCCCGGACCCGTGCCCCGGTGGATCAGCCGCGCGGTCACCCAGGTGCCCAACAGGTTGAGCAGGTCGCGCTGTACCCAGAGGGCCGCGGCCGGCAGCAGCGCGCTGAGGAAGCGCCCGCCGAGCATGACCGCCAGGAGCGGCGCGGAGACGCGGCCGATGGTTCCGAGCGCGAAGAGCAGGCCGCGCAGCGGGGGCAGTGCGCCGGCGCCGGGTTCCGAGGCGTCGGCCTCCGCCGCCCGGACGCTCTCGGGACCGGGGAGCCCCCGCCGCAGGGCGTGCGCGAGCCACCCGCTCCGGCGCGGTCGCGAGCCGCCACCGGATGGCTTCGCCTGATCGGGTGAACCCGGAGGGGGACCGTCCGGGTCTCCGCCGTCGTCCTGGCCCGGGTCCTGGCGGTCGCCCGCGGCGCGCGTCCGGTGGCCTAGGCGCATCGGGATCCCCTCCGCTGCGTACGCGGTTCACCCGTCAGTTGGACATGCGATGGGACCCGTCCTGCGTGAACCGGCGCGGGAGGCGCACGCTGGCTGGCCCATCGGGCTCGCCCCTGGTGGGGACGCCGGGGTGGTCGGCCGCCCCTCGTACCGCACGACAGCCAAGCGCGGACACCCCGACCACCGTGCGTTGTGGGCCGGTGTCCGCCGCCGCCACGGCTCGCCCGGCGCCGTCGGCGCGCGGCTCGCCCGGAGCCCGAGGGGCGGCCGCAAGCGGTCCACGCCGCCGCCGGGCGGACCGGCGACCCCTCGGAGATCCGCGGCGACCGCATCGCCCTTTCGGGGCGAGCGGCCGTATGGACGACGGCCCGCGCGCGGTGCCCGTGCGACCCCCGACTCCTGGGCGCCGCGTGCCGGCCGCTGACACGATCCGCACTGGGGCGGGCGCGCGCCCGGGCGGGGGCCCCCGCGCGCGCACCCTGGCACGCGCCCCGGTGCTTGCCTGGAGCCACCGCCCCGCCGTCTCCCTAGACCAGTCACCCCGGGCGCAGGGACCGGAGCCGCCGCTGCCAGCGTTGGCGCGCCGCGCGCTGCCAGCGAAAGAACGCCTCGTTGTCAGCCGTCAGGTCCGGCAGCAGGCGCCTGCGCACCGCCGCCCAGCCGTCGGCGGAGTCCGCCAGGTCCTGCGGCAGTGCTTGCTGGGCCGCAGGCAGTGCGGCGTCGTGGATCGCCCGCGCCATGTCCAGGCGGGACTCCACCTGCCGCAGCGCGCCGGGCGCGGTGTCGGCGATCGCGGTCCAATGGCGGGCCAAGCCCATGCGGGAAGCCTGGACCGCCGCGCCTATGCGCGGCAGCGGCGCGCCGCCTCAGCGGAGCCAAGGACCGCCGCCCGCCACCCGCACCGGCCCGCCGTCTAGGGTGGAGACGCGGCCCCCCGCTTCCGCCGCCAGGGCAACTAGGCGCGGCCGGCACGTCTCCCAACCGCAGAGCACCACGCGGACGCGCGGCAGCCCGCGCAACGCGCGCATCGCCTCCCGGGCCGCGACGAAGGGCTCGGCGGCGGGGATCGCGGTGGCCGTGGCCAGCCCGTCGGTGAGCACGTAGCAGAGCGTACGCCGCGCGGGGCGGCGGGTGCGCAGCATGCGGGCCAGGGCGTGTAGCCCGCCATCCAGCGCCGTTCCCCCGCCGGCGGTGCGTTCCGCCAGCGCCTGCAGGGCGACGTCGAGCGCCCGCGCGTCCCGGGAAGGCCGCGTCGCCTGCGGTTCGGCTCCGCCGGCCGCGCCGTCCACGGGCAGGGCGCAGAGGCTGACGGCGTGCCCGGCGCGCACGAGCGCCTGGACCAGGGGCCTCGCGTCCCGCAGGCGCGCGCGCATGGACGGGCTGCGATCCAGGGCAACCAGGGCGTCGGGTAGGCGCCGGGGCTGCAGCCGCACCCAGCGCAGGTCCTCGGGGCCGACGCGCAGCGGAGGGCCCGCGCGGCGTGCCGCCGCCGCCACGCTGGCGAGCGGTGCCGGCAGGCCGCGCCCGCGCTCGGCGAGACCGGCGTCGCGGCGCGGAGGCCGGACCGC
>JAJZZC010000282.1 GCA_021797775.1 Bacillota bacterium | reverse complement strand
CTGGCCGTCGCGCAGGGTGGCCAGGTCGCCCCCGGAATCGCCTGTGGCGGCCTCGTCGGCGTCGTCGGCGGCATCTTGGCCGCCCGACCCGCCCTTCGCCCCGCCGCGGGCCTCCTGCGTGGGCGGCTCGACCTCGCGCCACCCAGGGACGGCCAGCACACGGGCGCGGCTGCGGAACGTCTCCCCGACCACCTCCGTCACGGCCTCCGTCTCGTCCCACTGGGCCGGGGGCAGCAGCGCGGCGAGGAACCGGCGCGCCACCAGGTCGTAGACGCGGGCCTCATCGGGGGCCAGCTTGGCCAGGTCGGCCGCCGCCTGCCCCGTGGGCAGCAGGGCGTGGTGGTCCGTCACCTTGGCGGCGTCGATCACCCGCTTGCCGGGGTCGGGGCAGGCGCCGGCCAGCCGCTGGGCGATGGGACCGAGAGCGGCGCCGCCCACGGCCCGAAGTCGGTCGGGGAACGTGCCCGCGACCTCGGGGGTCACGTGGCGGCTGTCGGTACGCGGGTAGGACAGTACCCCCGACTCATAGAGGGCCTGGGCCGCCGCGAGGGTCTGGGTGGCCGTGAGCCCGTACCGGGCGTTGGCGGCCCGCTGCAGGGCGGTCAGGTTGAGGAGCCGCGGCGGGGCCTCCTGGGTGCGGCGCCGCTCGACGGACGCCACGCGGCCGCTCTGCCCGCGCACCCGACTGGCGACGGCCTCGGCCTCGGCGGCGCTGGGCAGCCGGTCAGTGTCGCCGCGGAACCAGCGGCCCGTGTACGTGGCGCCCTCGGCCCGCAGGCCGGCGTCCACAGTCCAGTAGTCCTCGGGCCGGAAGCCGCGAATCTCCGCCTCACGGGCCACCAGCAGCGCCAGCGTCGGCGTCTGCACCCGGCCGGCGGACCACAGCCCACCGTGGCGGGCCGACAGGGCCATCGTCGCGTTCATGCCGACTACCCAGTCCGCCTGGCCCCTGGCGCGGGCCGCAGCCGCCAGGTGGACCATCGGGGGGCGCAGGGCCGCGAAGGCCGCCCGCACGGCCGCCGGGGTGCTCTCGCTGAGCCACAGGCGCTGGGCGGGTCCGGTGTACCCGCAGAGTTCGCGGATGTACTCCCAAATCGCTTCGCCTTCGCGGCCCGCGTCGGTCGCGACGATGACCCCGGACGCCTTGCCGAGCAGGCCCTTGACCACGCCCAACTGTTTTCGCTGCGCGTCCCCCTCGCGGGGCCGCAACGCCCAGGCCGTGGGCAGGACCGGCAGGGCCTCCAGGGTCCACCGGCCGGCCAGCGAGGGCGCGTAGTGCTCTGGGGGCGCCAACTCGGCGAGGTGCCCCAGGGCCCAGGTCCAGGTGGTGGCGCGGCCCTCCAGGAATCCGTCGCCGCGCCGGGCCCCTGGGTCCATCGTCGCCGCCAGGTCGCGCGCCACGGACGGTTTCTCCGCGATGACCACCTTCACGTGAACCACTCCTCACTCTGTCGTCGCAAGCCGGACAGGGGCAGGGGGGCTGGAGGCATCACGGTGGGTGTGTCCCCCCGTGCCCCGTGACCATCGTCACCACCGCCAGAATGGCGCCCGCCCCGAACCCCGCCGCCAGCGCGCCGATCACCTGCCGCCGCCGCGCGGCGCACTGCTGCTCAGACAGGTCCGCGCCCTGAACGGCCCCCCGCTGGGCCCATCGGGCCGCCACCGCTCCGGCCAGGGCCACGCCCACCAGGGGCAACGCGCGCGCCACCCACACCCCCACCACCTCCTCACGCCAGCGCGGCCCTGTGGGGCTGCACGTGCGCGGTCACCCCTCGGCACCCCGCGCACCACATGTGCTTGACGTGGCCGGTCGGGCGCATCGGGCTGGCGATGCGCCGGGCCGACGCCGACCGCAGCAGCACCCGCGTGTGCCCGCAGGCCATGCAGCGCATGATGCACGGGACGATTCGCCGACCTCTCTGGCCCGGAGAGTTCCAGCCGTGGGTGTGACGTGGCATTGTCTGCGCCTCCTATCTCCGCACTATACCGACACTGTACCGCGCGGACCGAACCGGCGCGCCGCAGGCCGCTCCGCGCATGGCGGGACCTGGGATTCCGGGGGAACGGGTGATTGTGGGGGATTGTGTTGCGCGCGGAAGGTGGGTATAATATCGGGCAGAGGTTCAAGGAGGAGGAAGAGACAATGGAGGCTACGGTGGCGCGGGCGCTGTCCCTGGGTTTTGCCGACCCGGCCTTGGCGGCAGAGGTCGTGGAGGCGCAGCTAGTCCGAGAGAGTGCGCACCACACGGAGTGGCTGCGGTTGGCGCGGGTGGTGGAGCAGGGCGAGGCGGTGCGTGCCGGTTACGCCCCCACCGACACCCCGGCCAACCGTCCGGAGATCGCTGAACGCGGTCTGCTGGTGGACCGTGGCGGCATCCGCGCGGCACGGCGACCCGACGCGGTGGTGGCCGAGGCGGAGGCCTCGCAGGCGCTGGACGCCGCCATCACGGCCCGCATCCTGGCGGCGGGCATCACGGACCCGGACCCGGAGGGGGAGGATGTGGGCCCCGACGGCGCCCCAGCCGAGACGACGGTGGATCACATCGTCAGCGCGGTGCGCGACCGCTTGGCGCGCGCCGTGACCGACGCCCAGGCCGGCGGGGTGGCCGGCGGGGTGGCCGGCGGGCGCGCGCGGCGCAACCGAGGGGGCCAGGCCTCACTCCTGGACCCACCCGCCGCCCCCACCCAGCGGCGGCCCATGCGCCGGCCTGCGCCCCCCGAGCCCACGGTGGAGGAGACGGAGGGGATCGCCCAGGCGGCAGCGTGGGCGATAGCGGCGATAGCACACAGCCTGGGCTGCTCGACCGTCCCCGCGTGGCTGCGCGACCTGGCTGCGTCTGCCCCCCACCCGGTGGCCATGGCGGCGGAGGAGGAGGCCGCCGCGCCAGAGGATGACCGGCTGCCCGCCGGCCCCACGGCGGCCGACCTAGCGGCCCCAGCGACCCACGCTGGCCGCCGCGCGGCCGACCTGCTGGCCCTCGACCAGGCCGAGGTAGATCGCTGGATCGTTGCGGCGACCGCCGGGGGGCGCGGCGCGGCGACCGCCGGGGCGGAGCTTGGCGGGTGACGGGAGGCGGCGGGCGCGGCGAGCGCGGGGTCGGGGTTCACCGCGGCCGTTGCCACGGCCCCCGGTCTGGGCGCGGCAGCCCACGGGTGCGGGCCTGCGGCTGCGGCGGACGGACCCGCAGGGGGGCCGGGTGCAGGCGCACCGCCACGACCGACCATGGCTGCGGCACGGGGCGGGCCGGCGGAGGCGGGCCGGCGGGCCGGCGCACGAGGAACCACCCCACCCCCGGTACCCACAGGCGGCGGTGGCGGTGCGGCGGCTGGGGCGGGCGCCAGCGGGGCAGCGGCACATAGATACCCCTGGCGTGAAGCAGCCGGCGCGTCCAGGCGAGCCGGTCGCCCACCTCGGGACGGAGCGGCAGCGCCGCCAGGACCTCGGGCGCGATGGCGATTGAACGCAGGCGGCCCGGCTGGCGCGACTCACAGTCGCAACACAGCAGCGCCAGGTTGGCCGGCGCCCATCCGCCCAGCGGGTCGCGGCGAGAGACTTGCGCGCACCGGCGGTCCATCGGACGGCCGCACGACTCGCAGCGCCCGTCCTCGGCCTGCCAAATCGCCTGCACAGTGGCGCGCGGCACGCGGTCAGATGGACGCGGTCGGCGACCGGCCTGGCCGGGGCGGTCAGGGCCGGGGCGGGGCGCACGGGCGCGGTAACCGACTCCAGCGACTCCAGGAGTTTCCATGGCTGCTCACCTCCAGCAGGCCCAGCGTAGACGGCCCACCGAACCCCCCGCCCCCCGCCCCCCCCCGTGATGCCCCCAGTCCGGTGCCCTTGTCTGGGGGAGGGCAGGAGGCATCACGGTGTGTGTTCCTTGGCTTTGCATGATCTAGTAGGTTTACTTACCTTTCCTATCCCCTCTCTATCCCGATCTCCTAGTTTTTAGGCGCGGGACCTATTAAATAGGTCCCGCAGAAGTCCCGCGCCGGAAACCCTTGTCTCCCAAGGCTTGCGGACCTCCGGGACTTCCGGGACCTCCTACGCCCGCGTAGCGCGCGCGTGCGCGTGTAAAGTGACGGGGAGAGGTCCCGCAGGTCCCGCAGCCCCGCATCGCTTCTCTCCCAAGGGTTTTCCCCTGCGGACCTCTGCGGGACCTAAAAACTAGGTCCCGCGCCTAGAATCTAGGTGGGGTGCCCCGGCGCCCTACTCTCTCAGGTGGTGGTTCATGGAGCGTTGCCTCCCTTTTCTGGGTGGTTTTGCTTGTTTTCGTCAAAATACCCCCATGGGTAGCGTGCAAACACAATGTACGTACAAGTGGGGGGAGAGGGGTGTGGCGTTTACTCTCTGTTGGCTGCGGGACCTCTCTGGCGGTCTCTGGTGGTTTGCCTGGGGTTTTGCGGGCCTTACAGGTCCCGCAGCCTACTCTCCGTTGGGCTTTCCTTTTGGGCCCTCGTCTCGCGGCCCTGCCGGCCTTGCCAGGCAGGGCCGCATACTCCCTGGGGGTTTGTGGGGTAACGGGGAGGGGGGGGGGCTAGAACGGGACCTCATCCCTTGTCTCCGGCCCAGTCCCTTCGGCAACGGTCCCCGCAACGCTAAGGGAGTAGATCTGGGTGTTTCGGCGCGGGTCGTGGGCGCCCACACATATCGTGTACGTACCCAGGGTTTGGTCTCTGCGCATCTGGAGGAGCCGGCCCATCATAGTGGTTTGCGCGCGTTCGGTGGTGGCGGAGGATAGCCGGTCGATCAATCCACCTTGGAGTGCTATCTGTACTACTTGGGCGCTGGTGACGGGCGTAGATTGATACCGTGACCACCAAACCTGTACCAGGGTGCGCCACTGTTCGGTGTCGCGGTCCACCATTTCGGCATCTGGTGAGAGGAATCCCGGGATACCTGCTACCTCCAGTACGCCACCAATGACATGGCTCCAGCCCTCGTATCGTCCGCGTATCTGGTGCCCTGGGGGACTGCCTGCTGCCTGCCACGCCCGAACCAAAGTGAACAGGGCCGCCAGGAGTTCGGCGCGGTGTTCACGCGCCCAGGTCGGGAGTTCGTGGCGCCACCCCGTGCGCTGTTGCGGTTGATCCACGTGTGCGTTCAGCCGAATCCGTACTACGCGTCGGGGAAAATCCGCTCCCAGTGTGCAGTTGTTGCCTGTGGCCAACCAGGTAACGCCGGTAAGTGGGAGATACAGCATACGGCTTTTCCCCAATAATCGTCCGCGGTGTACCGTCTCGGTCAATGCCGATGCAAGCGCGGCGCTTTCGATCCTCCCCGTGAGGTTATCCAGGATGATGAGGCTAGGCCCTTCCAAGAGTTCGGCTGTAAGGGTTTTCTGCATTTCGCTTTCGTCCTGCGTATAGGCTTTGGTTCCGGGTAACTTACCCGCTGTGATTGTGGCCACCGTGTCGACCAGGAGGCTTTTGCCGGTTCCTTGGCGCGGCGCCTCCACCAGGTGCAGTGGAGTGGGTCCATCGATGCATGCGCGTAGTACTGGAGTTAGCAACATGCTGTAGGCATGTGCCTTGTCGGCCGCAGAGACGAAGGGGAAATCGACCAGCAACTCGTCGGCTATGAGGTTGACCGCAGCGTGGAGTTCAGCGGCGGAAGGTTGTATAGGGATTGGTGGCATGGTCCACGATGAGGGCAATGCCAGGTACTTGGAGGATGCCGCGTCAAAACCAGGCTCCGTGGCCATTGTACCGTCGCGGCGGATGAATGGGGCATGGACGACGGAGGTAAGTGTAGGTACGTGTTCAGCGGCAGTTTCTCGCATAATTTGAACGATACGCAGTGGTGGCGCGGTATATTTGAACGATACGCAGTGGTGGCGCGGTATCATTACCTTTGTCCGCGATCCAGGTTGCACACTGCGATAGCAGGTAGGTGCCAGTGGCGTCGGTGTAGTGGTTAATCCGTACGTCTGCGGGATCG
>JAJZZC010000281.1 GCA_021797775.1 Bacillota bacterium | reverse complement strand
CGGGCGCGGGTGGCGTTGGCGGGGCCGCAGCGGTAGAGGCGGCAGGGGGCAGTGAGGGGTAGGGCGACCTCGTCGGGTCCTTGGAGGCGATCGTGGCCCAGGCGGTGTCCGGGGCCGTGTCCATGGCGGCGCAGGCGCCTGAGCCGCGGGCCCAGGCTGGGGCTGCGCGGAGGGCATCGGGGGAGGACGCACCCGCGGTCTGGCGACAGATGCAGGAGATCCGGCTGGCGGAGACCGCGCTGGCGGCGGTGTGGTTCGCGTCGGGCGGGACCGGAGGGACGCGCCTGACGTTGGCGTTGTGCTGCAAGGCCAACGGCGTCAAGCAGGTGTTGGGGGTGTGGTGCGGCGGCGCCGGCGAGCAGCGGTGCAGCCAGAGCCTGGCGGCGGACCTGCACGGGCGGGGCTTGGGGCAGGGGCGGAGCTGGCTGGCGGTGGCCGAGGGCGAGCGGGCGCTGGACATGGCGCGGCGCTGCGGCGGGAGTGGGGCGAGCGGGTCATGGTGGCCCACTGCCAGGAGCACGTGGGCACCGCCGTGTTGGCGCACTTGCCCGCCAGCCTGCGGGCGACGGCAGCAGCCGCGCTGGAGGCGGCATGGGAAGCGCCGGCTGCCATCGTGGCCCAGCGCCAGCTGTTGGCGTTGGCCGAGTCCTGGCACGGGCAGCACCCGGGCGCGGCGAGCCGCCTGCGCGCGGAGGTGGATGCGACCACGGCGGTCACGGCCCTGCGGCTGCGCAACGGCTTGGCGCGCCGGCTGCGGAGCGCGGTACCCGCCCGCTACCTGCTGGAGGAGTGCCTGCCCGCGGCACGGGGTCTGAGCGGGCGGGCGGCCGCGGCGGCTGTCCAGCGGGCGCAGGGCTTCCGCCGCCTGTGCGAACCGGGGGCGCTGGTCGAGCAGACCGGGCACGGGGCGCTGCAGGGGTGACGCGACGGCCATGGCGAATGGTCGGAGAAACGGATGTGCGCCCGCAGCGAGCAACTGCGGGCGCACCAAGGAGAAACAACACAATGCCGAGCTACGCCGCCGCGGAGCAGGCTCCTGCCATGCTGGCCGAGATTTCAGGGTGGCGTCATTCCAGCGGGGGGCCTTCGCCCAGATGGCGGAACGAGCGGGGGTGACTTCGGAGCGGTACGCCGGTCCGCTCGCGCCTGCCACCGCTCCCTGCGCACAGGTTCGGCGCCTCGATGCCGCCGCTGCACCCGTGGGGTCACGGGGCACTGACGGTCGTACGCGCCGAATTCGGCCAGCGCCCGCAATCGCTTGTGGCGCAAGCGACTCGCCCAGAACGACGCGGCCCTGGCCGAGATTTCCCGCCGCAGGGCGGAGCGCGTGCTACAGCAGGCCGCGAGCCGGAGCGTGTCCATCGACCTGTTGGGCCAGGTGATGGGCGCAGGCGACCACCAACCCCATCGCCGCGATGGAGCGGGAGATCACCGCGCTGGCGGGCGGCCGCTACGAGCGGTCGGATGGGCGGCACGGGGAGCGCAACGGAACGGCTCCGGGCTACGTGGTGGTAGGCGGGCGCAAGGTGAAGGTCGCGCGGCCCCGGCTGGTGGACAGCGCGGGCAAGGAGGTCCCGCTGGAGAGTTACGCGGCGATGCAGGATCCCGTCACCCTCGACGCCACGGCGATGCGCAAGGTCGAGGTCGGTGTGGCGCAGCGGCGGGTGAACGGAGACGTGGCCGAGGACCAGCCGCTGCCCGAAGGGCAGGAGGCATACGGGCTCAGCCGGAGCAGCGTCAGCCGGCGCTGGATTGCGGCAACGGCGGAGACGTTGGCCGGCGAAGCGGAGCGGAAACTCGACGACCGGCGGTACCTGGCAGTGCTGCTGGACGGGGTCGGGATCGATGAGCAGGGCCGCAAGCACGTGCTGGGGGTGTGGGAGGGCAGCAGCGAGAGCGCCGAGGTTTGCAAGGGTGCGCTGGAGGACATGGGGCGACGGGGTCTGGACGTCCGTCGCGGCGTGCTGGTCGTCATCGAAGGGGGCCCGGGCTTGGCCGCCGCGGTTCGACAGCTGTGGGGGGACGTCGCGGTGATGGGGCGCTGCCAGGTGCACCGCCGCCGCAACATCCTGGACCGCGTGCCCAAGGCCAAGCACAGGTTCATCGCGGCCAAGCTGGTCGCAGCCTGGCGGGAGCCGGACCTGCTCCTGGCCACGCAGGCGCTGAAGGCCATCGCTGCGGAGTTGGACGAGATCAGCCCCGCGGCCGCCGATGTGCTCAGCGGGCATCTGGCAGAGACGATCGCCTGCCAGAGTCCGGGGCTGCCGCCCGAGCTGATCCGCGCTCTCGGCTCGACGAACCTCATCGAAAATGCGTTCTCGACCACGGAGTCGATCTGCCACCGGGTCTGCCGCTGGCGGGGCGGGACGCAGGCCAGGCGCTGGGCCACGATGGCGTTGCTGCGGGCGGAAGAGGGGCTCCGTCCCATCGCCAGTCCGGAGGCGATGGCCACCCGGCGACGGCGCTGGCGAGCGTGCTCGAGTGGCGCGCGGCGGACTGAGTCCAGGAACCCGCCCAGGGCACGCACCTCTCGTAAGCATTCGGTGAAGTGCGTGCCGAGCCACTAGCTGTGGCACGCGCTCGCCACGGGGGTGCCGTCGACCCACCAGGCGTAGCGGTCCCAACGCAGTTCACCGAACAGGTACCACCTCTCGATAGCGGTCGGGGGGGAGGCTGTGGTTGGCCTGCCCTCGGGTGAGCATAGGGTAGAGCTGCGGCACCGACGCTCCACCCCGCAACGGCGCGGCCAGAGATGAACAGACGCTCCGTACAGTCAGGATGCGCTAGGCGGGCCGGCTGGAACAAAACTCAGGTTGGGCGGGGGGTTGACACAACCGCACTGGTGTGCTCTTGTATCGACAAGAGGTTCTCCTCGCTCCCAAAACCCCACAACTTTCGGGACACCCCCGCCTCGCCGCAGAAGTAATGACCGGTCGCCGCGCCTCGCCCGCAGGCGGTGTCGCGCGCCGACCCGCGCGCTCACCCCTGGGCGGGTCGGCGAACCGGCTGCGAGGGCTGCCCGGCTTGGCCGGTCACCGCCAGCGCCCGCACCACGTACACCCCCGACCGCAACGCCGCGGCCGGCGGCAGCCAATAGGGGACCTTGGTGTGGGCGACCACGGACCACCCGCCACCGCTACCGCGGAACAACACCTCGAAACCGCCTACGCCGCACGCGGCATGCCAGCGCAGCACCGGTGTCCCCGAGGGCGTCCCCGAGGCGGGTGCCCAGGGAGCCCCCACCGGGCTTTGCGGTAGGTAGCCGTACGCCCCGAGCAGCCGCTGCACCGTGGACCAGCGGACGGCCGAGGGCGCGGGGGGCGGAACCGCGGTCGCGCCGACGGGAAACGCGTACGTGACGGCCTGATGGAAGGTCACGTTCGGCAGGACACCCCCGGCGAGTGCCACCCGCTGCGTCGCGCCGTACTGGTTAACAAGTCGCGCGCTGGCGCTCCCCGCGTAGAATGACCCGGTTGTCCGGGCACCCGTAGCCCAGAACACCAGGGCGCTCCCGCCTCCCGAAGCCGCGAGAAGTCGCATGGCCCGCATGCCCGGGCCGCAGGCGGCCACATCCGCCGCTGGCGAGTAGCGATAGCCCGCCAACACATGCGCCAGGGTCTGCATCGCCCGGTAAGCGGGCTTCGGCCGCCAGCCCCCGGCTGGCCCTGGCGCGAGCACGCCGTAACGGCATTGCGGGTTCAAGGCATCGCCGCAGTCATCGCGCCAGTCATACCAGATGGAGAGCGCGACGCCGGACTGAAGGTTCCCGAGCATCATGCGCACCAGGTAATCGGCTTGTTGCCCCCGCACCGCACCGGCCAGGCTGGCGGCGTAAGCACCGAAGAACGTGGCGGTATCATAGCCCCACTCACTGGAGACCACTGGCAGGGGCCGGCCGTGCACCGGGTGTGCGGTGAGCCACTGGTGCATGGCGACGAACTCGGGGACCGCGTGGTCCGGCGGTCCGTTGCGATACGGGTGGACGGAGTAGGCGTTCAAGACGTTCAGCAGCCCGGCCAGCGTGAACGCCCGGATGCCGGCCCCGTCGCCCTGCCCGCTCGCCGGACCGATGATGAAGGCCCGAGGATCGGCGGCGCGCATCGCCGCCGCGGCCGCTTCAGCCAACTGGACGTATGCGCTCGAGCGGTACGGCTGCCCGGTACACGACCAGAAGTTCCCCGGTTCATTCCATACTTCCCAAATCACGCCGTCGCCTCGAAAGTGCCGAACGGCGGTTGCGGCGAAACGGGCGAATGCCGCGCGCCCGGCGGCGGTCGCCGGCGACGGATACAGCGAGTTGCAGTAGTCGAGGATCAGGAGCGGCCGGATGCCGATGGCCCGCAGGTGGCGCATCAGACTGTCGTATCCTGGCGTGCGAAAGTTGAACACGCCAGGCGCGGTTTCGACGCTCTGCCATGTCAGGTCCGTGCGGACAAAGCGGAATCCGCTCTGTGCCAAAAGCCTCCACGTCGCCGCCGACGCACGGGTAAAGTGGATGTTGACCCCCATCCCAAAAGGGACGACCGGCTGCGGCAGCCCGCGTGTCACGCCTCCCACAGGGGCCGCCGCGGCGGCCGTCGCCTGGATGGGCGCCAGCAACAAGGGCAGGATGCAGACCAGCGCCAGCACCCGGCACACCGCCCGTCGGGCCGCCAGGCGGGGGCCCGGGCGGCATCCGGCCCGACCCTCATGGCGGACGTGGACGCCCGTGCGCCGGCCGCCCCCGAGGGGTCGCGGGCAATCACGGCGGTCCGGCCCGCGCCCCCTCATCCCTGCGGATGAATCCGTGACGGGCGGCTGGAGCGCCGAGGCCTCTTCAGAAGAGTGGTCCGGCTGTGGGTACCCCACGGTATCCCCTACGCACCGCGGTCGCTCTGCCGCGCGCATGCTTCGCCTACCCCCTCGGCGTGGCGGCCTCCCGCTGGAGCCGCCGACCCCACCGCCGCCCCGGGCCCATCCCCCACCAGCACCCCGGGCCGCTGCCGAACCCGGACCGTTGATGCCCCTCGAACTGCGGCGGTGGGCACCGCACCGCGTCCCGGCGCCGAGCGGGGGGCGCCGCCGCGCAGCGGCATGTCGCGCCCCCGCCACCCCCTTTTCGACGCGGGGACCGGTCATGGCCCCGCTGGAGCCGCTCCGCGAAGTGATCGGGCTACGCCAGCGTCTGGAAGTCGGAAACCCAGGAGTACGAGGTCGCGCCCAAGCCGTCGCCCTGGAAGTCGTAAGCAGTCCCACTGGGCCGGTATGGGGCGAGGGTGACGCTGGCGATCCCGCCCACCCACGTGCAGCGCGCGGTTGCCGCTGAGGGCCCAAACGTCAATTCCACCTGGATCCAGGTATCGGACGGCGCATAGAAGCCACTTGACGGCGAGCCCCAGGATTTCCAGGACGTGGTGGAAGCGAATCCCGCATAGTTGCCACTCGCCCTGGTGTCGATCCGGAACATCTGGCCCGCACCCTTGTCGTCGCAACCGAAGAAGAAGTCGGCCAACCCCTGGCTCATGATCTTATAGGCGAAGCCCTTGTACGCCTTATGGTCGTCCCGCCACATGTAGGACCCGTTCCCCGGCAGCTTCCACGAGGGCATGGGCAGACCGACCGTGGGATCGATTGTCGGGTTGCCACTCACCGTCCACCCGGCTAGCGCGCCACCGCCTACTGCCGCCCGTGCGGCCACAAGCGCCACCGAACGCCACCTCCTCAATCTTGACGGGCGCCCCCCAGCCGCTCCGCTGGGATCGCCGCTACGGCTGGCCGATCTGAGCCCGCTGGGTCACTGGAACACTGACGTTGCTGAACGTCGCCCCGATGCTGCCCGGAGTGGCGGCGGCGGGATTGTTCGCGGTGGCGAACACGCCCGCCCAGACCGCCGCCATCTCCACCGTGATGGGCGCGCCCGCCGGGGTCCAGCTGCTCCCGTCGAACGAAGTGGCCCCGCGCCACGTCGT
>JAJZZC010000280.1 GCA_021797775.1 Bacillota bacterium | reverse complement strand
CCGCCGCCGACCTGCAGGTAGCAAGCCGAGGTGATGACGGCGACCACGCCGCAGGCGAAGTGCACCGTCGCCGCCGAGGCGTCCTCGATGTTGCGACCGTCGTCCCGGGGCAGGAGGCCGGAGACGCCAGCCGCGTAGACGGCGCGCACCGGCCCGAAGAGGTGGCGCGCCAGGTCGAAGACGTGGGTGGTCTGCTCGACCGCCTGCCCCCCCGACTGCTCCCGGCGGATCCACCAGCCGCGCGGGCTGCCGCCCATCCAATAGCCAAAGACCACACCCACCTGCCGCCCCGCCAGCTCCTGTTCCAGCCGCTCCACCACGTCGAGGTAGCGCTCCTGGTACCCGACCGCGGTGACCAGGCCCCGCCGCTGCACCCGGTCCGCGATCTCGCGGGCCCGCTCGATCTCCAGGTGCACCGGCTTCTCGATCAGGAAGGGGACGCCCGCTTCCAGGCAGGCCGCCTCTGGATCCCCGTGGGCAAACGGCGGGATTGTGATCACCACCGCGTCCGGCCGCGCCGACTCCAGGAACCGGCGCGCGTCGGCGAAGGCCGGTGCGCCAAACTGCGCAGCCCGAGCCTCCGCAGCCTCGGCCGCGATGTCGCAGAAACCAGCGATGGCATGCTGTTCCATGGCCTGCACGCGCCGGATATGGCCCGTCGCGCGCCGTCCCACCCCAATGAACCCCACACGCACGCGCTTCACCCCTTCGCCCGCGGAAAGGCCCGCGGCATGCTGTGGCCGGAAGCGGCCCGGCACGAGGCCGCGTTCGTCTGCGGTGCGCCCTGGTCCTGCCACGGGCGAGAGGAACGCCCCGGAAGACCCGCGCGGGCGCGTGGGCGCGGGTAGCCGCGACATCGTCGCGGCCAGAAAGGTTCACCGCCGCCTCGGCCCCAGCGTAAGCGCGGGCGAGGGCTAACGACATCACGGCAGGCATGGGTCGGACCGTGATCTTAAGGGCCTCCTCCCCTGAGAGTAAGGCTGACGGAACGGGCTCCGGGCGCGTGCCCGGAACCGCCCCGGACAATACCTCCGCCCGCCACCGTGAACAACGGAGGGGACCTCTTTGCCGTACGACCCTGGCGGCGGCACGTGCCGGCGGCCGACCCTCCGCCCGTTCCCTCTGCTCCGCGAGCGGCGACCGCGCTTTGACCGCCGCGCGCGGCGGTCCCCGGTCAACCGAGGCCCGAGGCGCCGCCGTTCGGTGGCGCCGGAGAGTGGGCGGCGAAGTAGGCCGCCAGGTCGCTGCGCGACGCTATGTGCAGCTTCGCGTAGATGTGCCGCAGGTGGGTTTCCAGCGTGTTCGGACTGACCAGTAGCAGGCAATCGATGCGCCGCTTGCTGAGCCCCCGCGCGACCAGTTCCGCCACGCGGTACTCCTGCGGCGTGAGGCGGCCCAGGTACCCCGTGTGCAGCCACGCCCCCCGTCAGCCTCATACGGCCCTGGCTCAAGGCGGGTCCGATGCACGGATGGACCCCGCCCCTAAGGAGCCGCCCGACACCTCATTGGGCGCACGTCTGTACCTGCGTTCGCCAGCGTCCGGAACACCGTCTGCACCGGCTCACACGCCCACGCGACCCCCGCCGTTCTCCCGGGGCGGTCCGTCCCTGCGCCGGGGCATGCGGCCTCCGGCCCTCCGGCCCCCATCAGCATGACGCCATCATGGGCACAAATCTATCACACAAGAGGATTATAACCTCCAGAGGGGAACCATCCCGCGTGGTCCCATCCGAAGAGGGGGGAGGGTGCATGTTTGCGCGGATCCTGGTGCCCCTGGACGGTTCCGAGACTGCGGCGCGAGCCCTACCCGTAGCGCGCGAGGTTGCCCAGAGTTTCCACGGACGCTTGGTGCTGCTGGAGGTGATTAGCCAACTCCTGGATTGGCACCACAACCTCAGGGCTCCGACCGACGCCGCCGACAGCAGCGACCTGGAGGAGCGTGTGGTGCACGCGGCGCGCACGCGCTTGGGGCGGGTCGCCCTCGGCGTCCGCGGCGTGCAGGTGGACATCGACGTGCGCCTCGGCCGTCCGGTCGAGGCTATCTGCCAGGCAGCGGCCGAGTACGGCTGCACACTGATCTGCCTGGCTGCCCATGGTCCCGGCCACAGCCGGCTCGCCGGCACCGCAACCGATCGGCATCATCCCATTCATTGGACGCTCGGTGGCATCAGCGATCGCATCGTCCACGCCAGCCCGGTCCCCGTCCTCTTGGTGAGACCGGAGCAGCGGTCACAGGAGGAACCGGGGGCTGTGCTCACTGGCGCACGCCTCGGGTAGGGGCGGGATGAACGAATGCTTTTGGGGGCCCGATTCCTCAGATCGGGCCCCCCCTCCCAGAGCGGGTGAGGGTGAGGGGACCCACGGGGACTACATCCTCAACCACCGGCATGCACCGGTCCCGCCGAGGCCGCCCTGCCCCCCGCGCCACCCTCCGGCGGGGCGCCGCCATGCCCTTCGCGGGGCCGTGGCGGCACCCCGTCCTCGCCCTCAGCCCAGCGCCTGAAAGCCCGAGACCCACGTGAACGACGTCGCGCCCAGCCCGTCACCCTGGAAGCCGTAGGCGGTACCGCTCGGCTTGTACCCCTTGAGGGTCACCGTGGCCGCTCCCCCGGCCCACGTGCAGCGCGCGCTGGCTTCTCCGGCCCGCAGGGTCAGCGTGACCGCGATCCACGTGTTCGGCGGGGCGTAGAAGCCCGAGGCGGGCGCGTTCCATGACTTCCAACTGTTCGTCGTCGCAAACCCCGCCCAGTTGCCGTTGGCGCGGGTGTCGATGCGGAACATCTCGCCGGCCCCCGCCGCGCTGCAGCCGAAAAAGAAGTCTGCCAGGCCCTGGCTCATCATCTTGAACGCAAAGCCGGTGTGCGCCGTGTGGTCGTCCCGCCAGAAGTACGACGCGTTGCCGGGCACCTGCCACGACGGTGGCGGGAGCCCGAGATTCGCATCGACCGACGGATTGCCTCCGGTCGTCCACCCCGCAAAGCCTACCGGAGCGGCCGCAGCCGCCCTGGAGATCACGCCCGCCGCTGCCACGCCTCCACACACCTTTCGTTCGCGCTCTCCCCATACGGCCCAGGGGGGCGCTCGGAACCCCACGGGCGCCCGGGCCGCGCCCCCCCCACCCGTAGCGGCTCCCCCCTACAGGGCGCCGATGCGCATCGCCTTGGCCACCGGCATGCTCAGCCCGCTGAAGGCCGCCCGCATCTGCCCGTGGCCCCCGAACGAGGCATCGTTGGCGGTGGCGAACGGGCCGACCCAGCAGCCGGCCATCTGCAACTTCACGGGGGCGCCCGCCTGCGCCCAGGTCCGGCCGTCGGTCGAGGTGTGGGCGGTCCAGGTCGTCGCCTTGCGGGAGAGGCGGAGCCAGAGCGGCGCCTTGAGCACGCTCGCGGTCCCGCGCGGCGGGTACGCCGTCAACCCGCTCGCGGCGGGCAGGCCCTTGGCCCCCAACTGCTGCACGGGTGCCTGCATGGCGGCGGCCCGCGACGTGACCATCACCCCGTTGCCAGCGGTCAGCGCGACGAGCACCACGGGCGCCTCGTCGCTGAGGTCGTTGCGTGCCATCAGCCCCGCCGCCGCCCACTGGCTGAGGTGGGGGCAGTTCACGTTCTGTAACGCGTCCAGGCGGCAGGTGAACTCCGCATCCACCGCGGTCTCCGCAGCCCCGGCCCAGACCAGGCCGTCCGCCGAGGTGCCGACCCCGGCGCCGGTCCCCGTGAGGCTGACGCTCGTACCGTGCGCCTGGACGAGCGCGCCCGCGGTGACGGGCGCGGTCCCGACCCCCGCGGTCACGACAGGCGCGGGGTAGCGGCCCGAGGCGCCCGCCCTCAGGCCGCGCGCGATGGCGGCCGCCTCGGCCGAGGCGGCGCCCGCCGCCCCCTCCAGGGCATTGACCTGGGTGGCCATGCTCGTGAAGCCGGCGGTCACGTCCAGTTGCCGGTTCCAGATCTCGCCCGCCACCTGGCCCTGGATCGCCTCCGCCTGTGGATCGTCGTACTTCCAAAACTCGTGGCCGTAGCCGTAGCCCTGGCGGGCCGCGTCCGCCCACCAGTGCAACGCCTTGGTGCGCGTCACGGGGGCCGCACTGCGCACCAGGGCCTCCCACTCGTCCCACATCGAGATCAGGTTAGGAAAGCTCAGCGTCGTGCGGATGAGGAAGCGGTTGGTGCCCTGGGCCGCGGCGACGAACTGGAAGAGCTCCCACGCCAATTCCTGGTTCCGGTACTGGGCGTTCATCGCGTAGTAGTCCACGTTGACATTGGTGCCGCGCTGCACGGGCCAGGCCGGCATGGGCAGGACATCCCACTTGACGCGGGTGCCGAGTTCCGCCACGGCCTCGAAGAGCATGTTGCCGGCGGACTGGTACATCCCCACCAGCCCGGCGCCCAGGGCAGAGGCCCCGTTGTGGTTCGGAATGCCGAAGCGGTTGATGATGACCTTGTCCCAGATCATGCTGTAGATGTAGTTGCCCGCGGCAATGCACTGGGAGGAGTCGATGAGACAGCGGGTATGGGTCGGGTCCATGAGTTCGCCGCCCCACCCCTTGAGCAGGTACGCCTGGCCGTCAAAGCTGGTCGGGTACCACTGCATGGTGGTGCCGTAGCGCCACTGCCCCTGTGGGTTCTTGCCCGCCAGCGACCGCCAGGTACTCTCCGCCTCCTTGTAGTCCCAAGCGGGATCGGGATAGGCGAGACCCAAGTCGTCGAAGAGTGTCTGGCTGTAGATCAATGGCTGGCAGGCCGTATACGCGGGAACGCCATAGAGCCCGCTGGGTTCCTGGTAGGTGAGCAGCTGTCCCTGCGACCACAGCCCCCGCGACAGGTTGCTCTGGCCGAGCCAGGGATCCAGCCGGGCGAGCATCGGCAAGGCGACGGCGAAATCGCCGCAGCAGCTACTGACCACCGCCGGCGCGCTGGGGTCCCCCGCCAGAACCTGGGCCAGCACGCCGGAGGCGTTCCCCCACGGCTGGGGCACCGCGCGCACCCCGCGGTGAGCGCTGTTGAAGGCCTGATCGGTATACTGCTGGCAGAGTCTGCTGGCCTCCTGGCCCCACCCCTGTTGCCAATTGATCTGGAAGTTCACCGTGGTCACCGGATTGGCCACCGCAGGCGCCGCCCATGCGGCGCTGGGAATCAGGGTGCTGCCCGCCGCCGCCCCGCCGGCCAGCGCCGCCCAGCGGAGCGCGTCCCGTCGGGTCAGCCGGGAAACCGCGCCGCTCCGCCCCCGACCGCGTCGCTCACCTGTCACGTGTCCATCCTCCCCACCAGCGGCCGCGCTGCCGCAGCCGGTCTGGTCCCCCTCCTTCGACCGGAGCGCGTCGCTCCCAACCCGGGAGGTCATCACTCCGTCCATCACCCGTTCTCTGCCTTCGCTCCGCCGCCCGAGCCCACGTGGGAGTGACCTGGTTCGGTGCCGAAAGGGTTCCTCCTGCCCCGGGGTGGCCGCCACCACTTTCCTCCCTTTGCGGGGCCCCCCGGCACCGGCGAGGCTGTGCGCGGCCGCCGCGCGCGCTGCAAGAGGCCGTGGTCAAGGCGCTGGTGCATCGCGACTACGCGATCGCGGGCAGTCAGGTACGCGTCTTCCTCTTCTCGGACCGCATCGAGGTCAGTAAGGAGCCGCGCATCATCAAAGCTCCTCGGCTGACAAGCGGCGGGCGGTGCACGATGGTATCGTCGGGATGCTGGACCTTGACCTCGCGCCGGGAGCTGACACGTTGGGGCGGAGAGGACAAGCTCAGCGCGTCCGGCCTTGGACTGGCACGCGAGACCCCGAACCAGTTCTCTCGGGGAGAGTCGCTGCGTCCGCGCCGCCGGCCGCCCTCCGGACCTGACGCTGGCCGGCGGCGCGGTCCGACTGACCGTCCACGCAGGCCCGTGAGCGAGGCCCCGGGCCGCCTCGGGCCCCGCGCAGCGGCCCGCCTCCCCAGGGGCCGCCGCCAAGCGCCCGGCCCACCCCGGGGCCCCA
>JAJZZC010000279.1 GCA_021797775.1 Bacillota bacterium | reverse complement strand
GCTTGCCGTCGCGGTACATTCGCCATGCGGCTTGGTAGCTGATGCCCTGCTCCTTCGCCCATGCGCTCAGTTTCATGCCTTCATTATACCACACCCGATATCATATGTAGATGTATCAGGTCAACAGTTGACACCCCGTCGGCCCTGTCTTGTCCCGGGTCATCCTTCACTTCTTCGGGGTCGACAACAACCACCCTCCGGACCGGCCCGGCCAAGGCCACCGCACCGCACCGCCCGCCGAAGCGGGCCAAGCGGTGCAGGGGCTCCCGCCACCGCGACCCCGTATTCCCGTGCGCGCGGCACCGGGAGGAGCCCCTGGCGGTGCTCGCGCACACCGCGGCCGGCCTCCCTGACCGCGCGCGCCACGCCGGATCCCGTCTCGGCCGTGGGCCCACGGCTCCGACCCGCGCGGGCGAAGGGGGCCCCAAGGGGCTTTTCGCCGCCCCGCGGCCATCAGCTGAGCGGGCCTTGCGCCATGAGGGCCAGGGTCTCTCGCGGCAAACAGATCGGTTCGAGGCTACAGTCGCGACACTTGGCGGGGTGGTCGAGCGGGGGTGGCGCGCGGCGCGCGCGGGCGAGGGCATAGGCCGCGCGCACCGCGTCCTCCGTGCGGGCGCGCAAGTCCGCGGTCAGGGCCACGCGCTCCCGCCGGCGTGAGCCCCAATAGAAGATCTCGCCGCGGCTGACCGGGCGGCCCGTGCGCTCCTCTAGGCAAAGAGCTTGGGCGCACAACTGGATGTGGTCGTTCAGCCAGCGGCCCATGCGGCCGTGCTTGTATTCGACGGGGACGATCTCCCCTGCCGCCTCCTCGATCACATCCGTAAAGCCGTTGACGCGGAGGCGGTCTGACCAGACGGGCACGCGGCGGCGGATGGTGCGCCCGTCCGCGTGCTCCAGGCCAGCATCGTGGACACGCTCATGCAGCAACTGCCCCTCCAGCAAGGCCGCGTTGACGTCTTCCTCGCCGAGCACATGGATGAGGTAGAAGCGCCGGCGGCAATACGCCAACTGGTTCAGCAGCGACAGCGGCAAGTAATCGTCCTCGTCCACGTTCCACCCCCACCCCCGCACGCCGCCCGGGTCCCTCGCCGAGACGCCGCCCGGGGCGACCGGCTCGGCAAGGGCCGGGCGGGGTTGGCGAACAGCAGTCCGACGAGGCCGGGGCACCGCCGACAGCAGGCGCCGCATGCCTGCCTCCCCCGGCGCGGGCGCCGCCGAGGCGCGGATCACCGGGCGCCCAAGGGCGCCCCCGTGGCGCGCACGGCCTCCGTGGGCCGCCCCCCTCCCCGGAGACAGCGCACCTGGCCCATCCCCATGGTGGTGCGGTAGCCGGCGCCCGCGAAAAAGGCGAACTCCGCCAACACGCGCACCCAGCGGGCCGGGCTCGCCTCGGCACGATCGAGCAGCGTGTAGGTGGCCGTGCCGACCGTGCCGATCTGCGGGCGGCCACCGAACCAGAGCGCGCGCGTTTCTAGGCGCATGCGGCTGATGCCCACGGAGGCCTCGGCATACGCGCGCACCTCGGGGTGTGCGGGACCGGCGCTCACCGCGCACCAGGCGTTCCAGGATGCGGCGAGGCCGCTGAACACCAGGCCTGGCAGGGGAAGGACCTCGATGCGCCGCCGCCCGTCCCCCCCGGCGCTCCACGCCGTCGGCGTCACGAACTGCAACGTGAGTTCGGGCCAGGACTCGCCCTGGGCCATCTCGGCCGCGGACGCGGCGCCCGCCCCCGGATCGCCTGCGCCCGTCCCCGCCACCGACACCACGCGCAGAAGCGCCGGGCCGAGGCGCACGGTCAGGGACGCGCCGTGGGTGAGCAACAGCGTGCGGAAGGCGTGGAACAGGCGCGGCTCCAGAATGGTGAAGCGCAACGCGCAGCGCGCCCCGCGGCGCACGGGGACCAACCCGCCGCGCGCCTCCGGCAGTCCGGCCAGTGCGCTCACGGTGAACGGCTTCCGGCCGTTGGCATCATGCAGCAGCGCGGCCAGGGCTGGGTCAACGGCCTGCACCAGTTGGAGAAAGGCCGCGTGCGCATACTGCCCCTGGCTGGGGGGCAACACCGTGTCCTCCACCGCCTCCAGCGTCACCACGTGCGCGAAGAGGTCCGGCGGCGCGGCCGCGGCCGTCCCTGCCGCCCGGACCGCCCCCGCCGTTGCCGTCTGCTCCGCCGACCCGTTCCCCGACGCCATACCGACATCCCCTCCTCGTCTGGGTGGGGTGGGCGCATCCACCTGGAGAAGGCCGCCGCGCAGGGTTTGTCCCGGTCGGGGGACGCGGCGCCCCCGCCACGGCCCGGGTCCCGGCGCCCCCCGCGCCCACCACCGCCTGCCCCGCCGCGACGCACCCGACTTGCCCGACCCCCCTGGCGCTCCGGTGGCGGCGCAAGCCGGTGCGGGCGGCACCGGCCGGGCGCGGGGTCTCTCTGGTCTGCGCGGCGCGAGCCCGTGCGGTCTGATGGGCCGCATTCCACGGCGGCCGCCCGCGGAGCGGACGCGCGGGTCATCGCCGCACGCTGCCCCGCACTCTCACGCAACACAGGTCATGCACTCTACCGGCTGGAACCCTGGCCCTCCTCTTCGCTTCAGCCCAGCCGCCGCGCCCACCGCCCAGCGGCCGCCGCACCGCCACCAGGGTCCTGCCGCACTTCCCCAGGGGGTGCGGTCCCCGCGCCCACCCCGAACCCCGCACCGCGCGCCCACCCGGGCAGGTGCCGCGCGGCCCCTGCGGCGCCTGCCCTGCCGCCCGCACGTCCCGCCTTCGCCGTAACCCCCGCCTCGTCCCGCGGCACGGCGCCCCTCCACCGCAGCCCCCTGAAATACGCCTACCGACCACTAGATGCAGTGGTACGGGATCCGATCCGGCACTAGCTGCCCGCCCCCTCCTCGCGATCGCATGTTCCATCCCGACACCTCAATGCCGCATTCGTGAACTTCTTGGCGGCTGCCCGCCTCCTCCCCGCAGTCGCATGTTTCACGTCGCGTGGCGCCGGCTGGCGGCGCCGGCATCGGGGACTCCCCTCAAGCAGGCCCCAGGAACCACTGGCGGCGGTGGTCATGTGTGCGCCCCTGACCACCGCGCGCCCTCCCCTCACACACCCGCCCGCGCTTGCCGCCTGGCGCCAACCCAGCGGCACGGGGGGCTCAGGCGAAGATCGGGCCGGTGGCCTCGCGGCGTTCGCGCAAGCGGAAGTAGCCGCCGAGCGCGGCGTCCAGCGTAAAGGCCGCCGTGCCCAGGACGGCCCAGCAGCGTTCGCCGCTGCCTTCTTCCCGCGCGAACGCCACATCCAGCGGTCGCGCCACCACACCCTGCCGCTGCACCTGCAGGCGAAAGATACCGGCGTCGGCCTCGCGCACCAAGAGCAACGGGACCCAATCCCCGGCCAGCGCCCTGCGGGCCTCGGCGGGCAGCGGCACCGCAGCGCCGCGCGCGTCCGCGCCGTGCAGCTGCAGGCCCCGTAGCGCCACCGGCCTGCGCGCGTGCAGGCTGAACCACACCGGCGGCTCCACCGCCGACTCACGGTAGGAGAGGCCGATGCGCAGCCGCTCCTGCGCCAACCGCTGCCGCAGCAGGTGCCCGTACGCGGCGCAGTCCTCGCCCGGATCCACCCCGCACGCGGCGACGAGGTCCGCCCGCGTGGGGAACCACTGGGTCTCGAAGTTGGCCACCACGTGCAGCAGGTCGTAGCGCACGGCGTCGGCACCGGACAGCAGGTGGCGAGGGTCAGCCAGCCCGGCCTCGGGGCCGGAGAAGGCGTCGCGAAACTGCAGCAGGGCCTCCCACTTGGCGTGCTCCGCCGCGATCCAGGGCAGCAGCAACTGGTCGACGGCCGCCGGGTCCCGGGCGAGAGCGGTCGCCACGCCCTCCAGGTCCACCGGGCCCTGCCCGCCGCCGCGCAGCCAGTCGAGGTATTCGTCCACGAAGTCGGCGGCATCCGCGCGGTCGCGGCCGCGCACGATGCGGGCGCGCACCTCCTGCTTCCGCCAGAGGGCGACGGCGCCCGCTTCGCGCCAGCGGCTGCCCTCCGGCGCGAAGGTCTCCTGGACCCGCCGCACGAGGCCGTCGACAAAGGACCCGAGATCCGCGCGCATCTGGCGCCGGATCTCGAGGATGGGGCGGAAGGCCTCCAGGACCGCGTACGAACGGAGGTAGGCCGCCAGGCTCGGGCGCGGGGGCAGCGCCGCGGCGAGCGCGCGCCGGAAGTCCGGGCGCGCCAGCGTGGCGCCGTCCAGCGCCGCGAGTTCCGCACACGCCTCTTCTGATAGGAGCAGCACGGCGTGCGCGGGATAGTCCGTCTGCGCGCGGCCCAACACCCGGCCGGCGCGCCCGAGGCGCTGCACCGCCTCGTCCGCGTAACGCGCGTCGACCACCACAAAGTCCAGTGGCTGCCGGGGCTTGCCGGGCTTGTCGAAGTTGTAGCCGATGTCCACCGTGGGCGTGGCCAGGACCAGGGGGTGGGCCGGCGCCGCCGCGCGGGCGGCGCGCGTCTCCGCGCCGGTCAGGCGCGCCAGCGCCCCGCTGAAGCGCCGGTCGGCGGCGAGCAGCGCGTGGGCCGTGTTGACGCGCCACAGGGCGCTTGAGATGACGGCCCCGTCCTCCCCCGCGGCCAGCCAGCCCGCGAGTGCTTCGCGGCCGCCGGCCGCCACCCACGCCTCCAGGTCGCCGGCCACGATGTCCACCCGCATGGGCGCAAGCGTGGGGATCGGTGGCCCTCCCCCTTCCCCCGGGCGAACCCAGGCCACCATGCCGTCCTCGGGGAAGAGCCGGCGCAGGTAGGTCTCCACGCGCCCATCCGGGGTCGCCGACAGGACAGCGACGCGCCGCCCCTCCTGGAAGTAGCCCCACTCCCGCCAGAGGGCGAAGTAGAAGAGGAAGCACGCCAGTTGGCGATCGCTGTAGTAGTGGACCTCGTCCACCACGAGGTAGGCGAAGCGCCCCACGAAGGCGGCGAAGAGGTTGCGCCGGTCGTGCGGCCCGTAGCCGGCATGGTAGAGGGCATAGTGGAAGATGTCCGGGTTGGTCACCACCACGAGCGGCGTGCCGGTCGCGACCCCCAGTGCGCTCGGCTCGTTCAGCACACGCTCCAACGTCGCGCCCTTGCGCGGCGTCGCGCCGTCGAGGGCGCGCCGCCGTTGCTCCAGCGCCTCGGCGTAGACCGGTTCCACGTGGTGCGGCAGGCCGTGGTCGCGCACGAAGCGCCGGGCGGTCTCCACGTGCTGCAACAGCAGTTCGTTGGTCGGGGCGATGAGCAGCGCGCTCCCACTGGCAAGCCGCGGCAGCAACAGCGCCCGCAGGGCCGCCTCCGTCTTGCCGGTCCCGGTGTCGCAGGCGTTCACCACCAGCGGGTGGTCGCGCAGCGCCTCCACGGTCCGCCACTGGTGGTGCAGCCAGGGCCGGTCCTCCCCCGCGGGCGGTGCGGGCGCCGCGGCTTCCGCGTGGCCGAGCAGCTGCACCGTCGGCATCGAGCCATCCCCTTCTCGGGTCGCCAGCATGGGGGCTTGGGAATCAGCGGGGCGCCACGGCGGGCGGTTGAGCCCTGCCCCGCATCGGGCGCCGTCGCAGAGGGGCGGGACGTCCGGCCGCGTCTCCCGGGGCCGCAGCGCCCCAAGGCCGGGAAGGCCGCCGCCGGCGGCGGGCGAGAGAGCCCAGGGCACGCGCGCTGCCGGCTGGCGCTGGGTGCGTGGCGGACGCCTGGCCTCTCCCGCCCACGGGTCGCGCGGGGCGCCGGGCCCCACGCCCCGCCGCGGGCACCATCCCCGCTCCCGCCCGCCAGACCATGGCCGCGCGCCGCACCACGGACCACGGGCATGCCCGGGGTGCCCGTCCCCGCCGCCCCTCGGCGGTGGCCCGCCCTCACGAAGCCTGGGCCACGGGCGCAAAGCGCATCCCGGCGGGCAGCCAGGCCCCATCGGGCGCGCGCAGGCAGGGCCCGCCGAGTACGGCGTTCTGCACCAGCGGCACGGGGTGCACGCTGA
>JAJZZC010000038.1 GCA_021797775.1 Bacillota bacterium | reverse complement strand
GCCCGCCGGCTGTGCCGCGTGGGGTGCTGACCTGGTGTCCCGTGTGGAAGGTGTTGTAACCGAGTACGTTCTCCTCCAGCAGGCCGAAGGCCCATTCCAGGCAGGCGATCGATCCGGGTTGATCGATGTAGGACTTTGTGGCGTTCGCGGGGTCGACGTAGCCGCCGCCAAAGCCCTTCATGTAGAACGGCGCGGGGTTGTTGCCACCGTGGTAGTCGTAGCCCGACCAGTACAACTGGCCCCCGTAGCGCTGCTTGGTCGGGTCCTTGCTGTGGACGGTGGTGGTGCGCCAGAGGTCGGTCCACTGCTGGTAGGTCCAATCGGGCTGCGGGTAGGACAGGCCCGCCTGGTCCAGGATGCCCTCGTTCACGGCCATGGCCAAAGTATGAATGTAGGCCGGCAGACAGTACAGGCCACTATGTCCTCCCGGGGCGAACCGACCGGCGTCCAGGAAGTACTGCATCTCACCGCTGGGGAAGATGTTGAGGTTGATGTTGTCCTGCTGCACGTACGGCTGAAAATTATATACCAGATTGTTCTCGATGTACGGCGGCAAGACCCAGTCCTCAAAGACATCGGGACCGCTGCCCGCCAGCATGGCTGCAATGGTGGCGCCCTGATACCCCAGGGTGGTGATATCGACCTTGACGCCGGGATGCTTGGCAAGCCACGGCTCGATGCCGCGCTGCATCAGGGCGATTGCGGCTGTACCCGTCCCGTTCGGAAAGTTGTACCAGGGGCGCCAGACCAGCGTGATGGGGGCCGCCGCAGCCTTGACCGGCAACGAAGTCGTCAGGGTGCCGACCAACGAACCCGCCAGCGCCGCGCCGGCCCCCATGCGCAAGGCCGTGCGGCGGGTGACCCCCGTGGACCGGTCCCATACCCGGCCGGCATGCGCCTGATTTCCTGATCTCCCTCGGGCCATCTCCGTATTACCCCTCTCGAAGAATGGTGCGTCGCGCATCCCTCCAACGCCACATGACCGCCACCTTCCCCGGAGGATGCGCACTCACCGGACGGGCGGGTTCGCGCCACGGGCAAGGGTTCCTGCTGTCGGAGGTAACAGCGGCCGCCGCAAGCCGATAGGGGACAGCCGCCAAAGGGTGGCGACAGGGACCACCCGGCAACAGCCCACGCGGACCTCGGCTCCCATGCGGGGTCCCCCACGCAGATCTGCCACACGGGCCGGTATCCTCCATACGTCCCGTCGTGCCAGCTCCCATGAGGCTGCCGCACCCCCGCCGTGGCGAAAGGCTCCATCCGGTGGCGCAGCGACTCCACGGCCGTCGCGAACCGAGCCCCCACGGTGGGGCGACCTTGGGTTCCGCCTCGGGCCGGCAAGCGGGGAGCCCCCGCCGACCCCCCAGGGCGGCATCAAGGGAGCACGGGGCCCGCGCCGAGCATCCTGCCGGTGCCCCAAGGATCCTCCGCTGGGCCGCGCGCCCCCCTGCGGCCGGTGCAGGGGCTGCCCACCTTGTGTGCGACCTGTCCCATGTCATACTGCCGGTGCCCGTGGCGATGCGTGCCCCATCGCGGACACCCGGGCGGGCCGCGCGGACGTGCCCCTGGCTTGTCCGCTTCGGCCCCGGTGGGTCGCTATGAAACGTTTCCCCCCAGGGCCCAAGATCCCTGCCGCGCGAGGTACCTCGCTGGAGTGGGCTGCGTGGGCGCGTGCCTGGCGGGCCGACGGTTCTCCGCATCCCTCCCTCACCCCGAACGGATGGCGCCTGGCCCTTGGGGTAGCGCCCGACCGTCCACGGAGGGACGTGCGGAGCGAAAACGATTCGCCTCCCGGGCTGGGCGCGCGCGGAGGCGGCGCCACCGCATGGGTTCTTTACCGCCCACCGCCAGGGGGGCGATGTTCTCGGCGCTTTGGGCTGCAGGCGGCTGCCGGCCGGGGGCGAAATCGCGGCATGCCTTCGCGACGAGGCTCTCGCCGCGGTTGGGAGTACGCCCGGCGCAGCCGCGGAAGCCGCGCCGCAAGGGCCGGCGCCAAGGACGCCCACCGGGCGCCGCGCTCGATGGCCCCCCGTCTCCGGGCCTTTCGGCCTAAGGCCCCCCAGACGAGAACGACCCCACCCCGCCGAGGCCACAGGGCTGCGTTCTGCTCGGTACCCGCTCGGGCCAGAGGCGGTTGCCGGCGTGGCGCAGAAATCGCGCTCGTCGCGCCGGTCAAGCCGGCCAGGCCGGTCGTGGCGGTGGACGCGGCCGGGGTACATGGGCCCCAAGCCCGTGCGCCGCCAGCGCGGGCCCCGCGCCACCCCGCTCGCGGGGGCCTTCGGGCCCAGGGCCCCTCGCCCGCACGACGCGACCCTGCCTGGGGGCACAGGGGGTGGCAGGTCCTACCGGGACCGCGGCGAAGGCCCGCCGCGTCGGGGCCGTGGTCTGCGGCGCCGGTCAGGAGGCGGGTGTGGATGGGTGAGGCCCCGGAGGACGACGGCAGGCTCGCGATCGACGGGGGCCGGAAGACGCGTGCGGAGCCGTACCCGGCCTGGCCACAGCCGGCCCCGGAGGACGAAGAGGCCGTGGCGGCCGTGGTCCGTTCCGGCGGCTGGTGCAGCGCGGCCAAGGGCCAGGCGACGGTGCGCGCATTCGAGGAGGCCTTCGCGGCCGCGCATCGCGGACCGGCGGACGGTACGCCGCCCCTGGATTGTGTGGCCGTGGCCAGCGGCACCGCGGCGCTGATCGTAGCGCTCGGGGCGGTGGGCGTCGCGCCGGGCGACGAGGTGATCGTCCCGCCCTACACGTTCATCGCCACGGCCAGCGCCTGCCTGTTCCTGGGCGCGGTGCCCGTCTTCGCCGACATCGACCCCGCCACGTTCTGCCTCGACCCCGACGCGGTGGCGCGGGCCTGGTCGCCGCGCACGCGGGCCGTGGTGCCGGTGCACTTCGCCGGCTGCCCGGCGGACCTCCCCGCGCTGGTGGCGCTTTGTCGGCAGCGCGGCGCGGCGCTGGTCGAGGATGCTTGCCAGGCTCCCGGCGCGGCCTGGGATGGCCGCCCCGTCGGCTCCTGGGGCGACCTGGCTTGTTTCTCCTTTCAAGAGAGCAAAAACCTCTCCGCGGGCGAAGGCGGCGCGATCACCGGCCGGGGCGAGGCGCTGGAGGTGGCCTGGTCGCTGCACAACGTGGGCCGGAGCCGTGCGGGGGCCTGGTACGGGCACGAGCGCATCGGGCAGAACGCGCGCATGACGGCGCTGCAGGCCGCCCTGCTGCTCTCGCAGATGCGGCGTTGGCCGGATCAGGCACGCCGCCGCATCGCGGCGGCCGAGCGGCTTAGCGCGCGCTTGGCGGGGGTGCCGGGGATCACCCCGTGCACGCCGCCAGCAGGGGTCACCGCCCATGCCTGGCACCTCTTTCCCTTCATGTACGATCCCCAGGCGTTCGGTGGCCGGCCGCGCGCGGACCTCGTCGCGGCGTTGCAGGCCGAGGGAATCCCGGCGTCCGCCGGCTACACGCTGCTCTCGGACAACGAGGCATTGCAGGAGGCCGCCTTCGCCAACGCGGCCCGCGCCGGCACGCCCGCGCCGCCCAGGGGTTCCGCACACCTGCCGGTGGCCGCCACGGCCGCGCGCCAAGCCTGTTGGCTCTTCCATACGGCGCTCTTGGCGGGGGATAGCGGCGTCGACGACGTCGTACGGGCAGTGGCTAAGATCCAACGGGCCTGGGGCGGGAGGTGACGGGCGCCGTGGACCGACCTGTAGCGGGGAGCGGGGCCTGGATGCGCGGGCATTTCCGTGCGGGGTTTGCCACGGCCGACATCACGCCCGATCCCCTGGAGGGTCGGGTCGAACTCAGCGGGTATGTGGCGCGGCACCAGCCCGCCACCGGCCTGCGCGACCGACTACAGGCCGGGGTGCTGGCGCTCGCGGTGGACGACCGGCCGCCAGTGCTCTTGGTGGGGCTGGACCTGTGCATCCTCGATCCCACAGCGGCGGAACGTATCGCCTCTACCTGCCCGGTGCCCGACGAGGATGTCCTGCTGGCGTGCAGCCACACGCACTCGGCCCCGGCGACCTACCCCCTTATCGGCTGCGGCGAACCCGACCCGGCGTACCTGCGCGTCCTCGCCCTGCGCGTGGGCGACGCCGCGCGGCGCGCGCTCTCAAGTCTCTGCCCCTGCCGCCTGGGCTGGGGCCGGCGCGTGGTGACCCGGCCGCTCTGGGGCAACCGACGCGACGCCGCCGGCCCGACGGACGGCCGTCTGCACCTGCTCAAGGTGGAACGGGCCGAGAGCGACCGCGCGCCCATCTGCGCGCTGTGGTCCGTGGCCTGCCATCCCGTTGTTCTCGGCGCTGAGAACGTACGGGTCTCGGCGGACTTCGTCGGGGAGGTGCGTGCGCACCTCCCCTTCCCATCGCTCTTCCTGCAGGGGTGTTGCGGCGACCAGAACCCCCTGGTCCGGGGGGAGGACGGGATGGGGCCGTGGGGCGCCTTTGCCGGTGAGGTCAGTACCCTCTGGGCGGTGACCCCCACCGCCCCCAGCGGGCCGTGGGGTCTGGCGGCAGCCGCGGTGCCCTTGCCGCGCTTGGTGGGGGACTCCCTGGAGGGCCTGCCGCTCGGCGAGGACCCAGTGGGTCGGGCCATGCAGGCCTGGGCGCAGCGGGTGGCGGCGCCGGGGGGTGTTGTGCCGCCGAGCGGCGCCCGGCTGATCGCTGGCCGGATCGGCAACGGCCGGATTGCCCTCTGGCCCGGGGAGCCCTTTGTTTCACTCCAACTGGCGCTGCCCCCGGACACGCTGGCCGTGGGGCACGCGGGTGCTTCCGTCGGGTACGTGCCCGACCGGCAGGCATACGCCCATCCGGGATACGAGGCGGGCTCCGCCCACCGCTACTATGGCTTCCCGTCGGCCCTGGCGCCCGAGGCCGGCGAGACGTTGGTGGCCGTGACGCGCGAACTGCTCGGGGGATGACGCGGGATGGAGATGGGGGCGCTGTTCGCCGCCAAGCCGCGGTTGGCGCCCGGGCGCGGCGATCGCCCCGTCTCCCTCAGGCCCCCATACGCTGAGGGCGCGCGACGCGGACGATGCGGAACCCCCGCCCGCCGGGGGTGGACGCCCCACCACCAGGTGGTGGAACCCCGGGCGGCCACGGCTGCAGACCTCTCTGGCAGGGGGCCAGGCCCGCGTTCAGGTACCGCGTTCCGGTGCTCCTCAGGGCGATGCGTCTCCCCCGCCACCCATACGCGCTAACTTTGGCACCGCAGAGCCGCCTTCCGAGGCGGGAAATGCTTGCGGCATGGCGGCTGTGAACGTCGGATTCGTCCCTAAGTTAGCGCCTATGCCCCCGCCACCCGTCAGCGCGTCCGCGTACGCCCCCGTCACCAGGTCCTCTTCGCGGATCAGCAACCGCTCCATCCACGCGCGGGCCAGGGCCGCACCCCCCGCGACGGTCTGCTCTGGGCGCAGGACGACTTCCAACTCAATGAAGCGCCCCAGCCCCTCCACGTCGTCGAAATGCACCCGTGTCTGTCCGCAGTGGAACACGCTGCGGTGCTTGCGTACGGTGGCCTGGCGGCCGAGGGCGGCAGCCAGGAGGCGGCACAGTTCCGCGGCGTCGGCGACGGGGCAGAGGACGTAGTCGGAAGCCGTCGGCCCCGGGGTGTCCGCGCGGTTGTATGAGATGAGCGAGGCCGTCTCGCCGGAACCCGTGGCCACGGTGCGCAACTTGAGCCGCCCGCGGGCGCTATGGAAGAACACGTCCTCCTGGCGCAGGTCCTCCCGTAGAGAAGCCAGCGCCGCCGCGCGTGCCATCTGGGCCTGCCAGTCCCGGGCAGCCGCCTTGATCTCGACGTTGCGCCCCACAGCACACCCCCTGCCAGTCGCATATGGCGCTTCGCTGAGGCGGGGGGCTCGCCCTGCAAAGGCCGCCTCGGCCAGGGTGGCGTCATTCCGCCAGGGGGCTTGGGGGGTCGAACGATGGCGCACGCAGCCGTGCGGTGGTGGGCGGGGGCACCCGCTGCCCGCCCCGGTGCCTGCCACCGCAACGGCCGCACGATTTCGGCGGAGGGGCGACCACGGCGGCGGTGCACGGAGGGGTTCCCCAGAGCCGCCGTACGCCCCGAGTTGTCGGCAACCGCTGCTAGCCCCTGTCGCTGAGGCCGTCTGCCGAGAACGCCGCGGCCCTGCCGCCTCGGCAGGACGGCGGCGTTGCGCCAGGGCCGTGGGGGTACGAACGATGGCACGCTGGTAGGCCGGCACCCCCCCACCTGCCACCGCCATGGTCGCCCGGTCTTTGTGGGCGCGCGTGGCGGTGGCGCCTCGTTTCACCACGCGCCTCCGGGCGACAGCGGGCCTGGTCCCTGGGGAGGCAGGGGTCGGTCGTTGCCAACGGTGGTGTCCGTTGGCGCGCGGGGGCGCCCATTCGACTGGGTTCGTCCGAGTGGTCCCCTATGATGGGGACGTGAGTGGAGTCGCTGACCTCGAGGGGATGGGCCTATCCAGGGGGGAAGTAGATGAGCATCGTACGACCGAACGTGCCGTCGCCTCTTGGTCTGGCCGGCACGTGGGCCCGCGCGGTGGCGCAGTTCCGCCTGCGCCGGGCCAGTCGGGCGGCTGCGGGCGGATCGCGACGAGTGATCGGGGCGACGGACCGCGCCTGGTTGGACGGAGGGGAGGACCCGCCCGAAGCCTTCCGCTTGCAGTTGCAGGTTGCCCAGAACGCCTTCCACCACATCGGGGGTCTCGTGCCGCCCTCACTGACCGCCGCTGATCGCGAACGCCTGCAACTCCTGGACGCCGTGATCGCCCGCATCCACGCTGCCGAGCGGGCCGTTTTCGTTTCCTACTGCCGGGACGATCCCGAAAGCCGCCGCGCGCAGCACGAGGAGTTTCTGCGCCGGCTCAGCCGCGGCGCCATCGCCGCACGCACCCCCGCCCCGCCGCGGCACGACGTCATCGGGCGCATCAACGGTGGGCAGGCGGTCACCCTACGGCTGCGAATTCGCGCGCTCTCCCCCGCGGGTCTGGTGGCTCTGGGCCAACTGCTGCACTTCGAGCGCGACGTGGCCTCGGAAGAGGAGGTTCCGCGCACGGCCGCAACCCCCGGGACCGATCCGTGGATCGCCGTGGGGTGAACGCGGCCCGACCTTGGGGCAGAACGAAACCCGCGGCCCCCATGCGCGCACCGTCGCGTGATGCGGTGGCACGACCGCCTCGTGGAGCGGGAGGGAGGGCCCGTGCGGCCATCCGGTCGCGGCGGTCTCGCCCGCTGGCCGCTCCCAGCGGTGCGCCATCACGGACCCGTCCGCTGACGCGTCGCGGATAGACGGTCGGGCCGGCCGGGGTCCGGTCGCGCGTGCGCAGGCGCGGAGGCGGGCATCCCCGCACCCGGACGGCGCTGGGTCGGATCCAGAAGGCCTTGGGGCACAAGCGCCGAGGAACCATGACCTCGCGTTGGGCGGACTAGGGCCGAAAGTCAGTCTGCCCGTCCGGCCGGATGCCGTGCTCGGCTCGCATCCGGCGGCGGTAGACCGCAATCGGGCGCCGATGGCCCGGCAAACAACCGGTGTCCTGGCGCCCGTTTGCGGGTGAGGTGGCGGTGGATCCGCGCTACCCGCGCGGCAAAAGACAAGCCTTCTATGGCCCTGCGGACTCTCCCCGCGGGCGGCGTATGTTTTCGCTATAGCGCCGATGCAGCCACAAGCCGTGGGGCCCGTGTGCCGCGGCGATGCCTCCGATGTCCGAGATGGTGCGGGGCCCACGCTGTTGACCGAACAGTGACCGGGGGGCGGCGACGCCCGCACACGCCCACCCACGGGGCCAGGCCCGGCGGGCGGTGGGGCCGTCCCTTGTGTCCATCCGGGACGGGCGGCATAAGCGTTGCGGTTCCCGCCCCGCCCGCACCCGCGGTGAACGTGGCTCCTCACCCCTCTGATCCCCTCAGAGCTTCTCGCCGCATGCCATGCAGTAGTTCCATTCCTGGCGCACCTTCTGGCCGCACCACGGGCAGTAGGGACCGCCCTGGGCCTTGCCCTGGGCCTGCACAGGGGCCGCCGCGCGTGGGACGCGTGTCCCCCTGCCGCGGCTGCCGCGCCGGCCCGTCTCCGGGGTGGAGATAATCAGCCCCTTGCGCCCGGCCGAGCGGGTGTGAATCACGCCTTGGTCCGCCAGCGTGTGCAAGTGGTGCGAGACGGTCGTCGCCGTCACGTTGAAGGCCTCGGCGATGGCACGCGTACTGATCACCGCGTGGCCGCCACCCTCGGACATCCTGGCCTCCAGGTAATTGCGCACCCGGTCCCGCAGTTCGCTGCCCGCCGCTCGCGCCGCGCTCGCGGCACCCCCATCCATGCCGGGAGAATCCGGGCCGAGCGCGCGGTCGGTATCCGTGAACTCCATGTGCGTCCTCCTCTGCCGGCGACCCAAACTCGCCGGGATCTTTCCACGCGATGATAACAAGCTGCGGAAGCGAAAAGCAAATCTCCACGCCCCGCCGCAGTGGGGATGGTGCGAGGAGCGCACGCCGCAATCCCCACCGCTGCGGGCAGGCGGGCGATCTTGTCGCGCGCCTCTGCCAGGCTCCATCGCCCGGCGGTGAAAGTGCGCGAGTGAGAAGGCGCGCAGCAGAAGAGTCGCTCCGATGGGGACCGGCCTTTCGTTCCCAGAGAGGGGTTGAGAACCGGGTTCGTAGGCGTAAGGGCGCACGCGACCAGGGTGTGGAAGAGCGGCGGCCGGGTTTCGGCGCCGTGGTCATCGCGCCCGGTGCGCACCGGGAGGCGCGGGGTGTTCGCACCCTGGACCCGTCGCCCCCGGTGGGGCCGGGTGGCAGGGTCCGGTGGACTGGGCCTTGACCGGGGCGGGCGTGCTGCCCATAGTGAAGCGTATGCCCCTCCCGGGGGCGTGGGTCGCTCCGGTACCCGGGCGCTCTGAGAGGAGGCCGACACCGATGGCCCGTGTGACCCTGAGTCCCGAAGCCGTCGTCGAGGCGAAGGCGCTTCTGGCGGCCGACGGCCTGGACGGGGTGGATCCGGCACGCCGCGTGCTGCGGATCGGCATCGGCAGTTGCGGTTTGCGGCGGCCGGTGGCGTCCGCGACGTTGCCGGAGCCGGGGGACGAGCGCTTGGAGGTGGACGGGATGCCCATCGCCATCGCCTCCACCCTCACTGGCGAGTTCCACCTAGGCGTGGGGCGGGGCCGGTTCGGCGCCTGGCTGACGGTCGAGCAGCGCTAGATGATCCCCACGCGTCCTGTTTCGCCGCCCCCGCAGGCTCCGGGCTTGTGTGCGGCCGCGGCCAGGACGCCCCCCGCCCCCCAACTTGCCAGCAGCCGCGTCACACTTCGCTGGAACGCCCGGGGACAGCAGCGGGGTGCGCCGTGGCAAGCAGCACGGCCAGGGCGCGGTACCAGGCGAGCTTCTCCCCCCGCGGCAGGCCGCTGCGGCCGCTCGGTGAGGGGAGAACGAAGTCCATCACCCCAGTGACGGTCTCGCCAGCCTGCGCCCCGTAGGACACCGCCACGGCTGCGCCTACCCCGGCGACCGCGCGGAAGACGCCCTTGCCGGTGTAGGCGGCGACCCGCGGGCGCCACCGCAGAAGCTGTGCCCGCACGACCACAGCGCCGGCGCGCAGTTCCCCCGTGGTCAGCGCGTTGGCGGAGGCGCTTGGACGGCCCACCACGTCCGTGAAGCCCAACCCCATCTCCGGCAGGCGTCCGTCGTCTTCGGGCGAAAGACGGGCGGGGGTGAGGCCGGACTCTGCCAGGAAATGCCAAAAGAGGTTGCCGGGGTGGGCGTAGTGGTGCCCGGACCGCCAGGAGCGTGGACTCGGGTTGAAGCCCACGAATACCGCGTGTAGCCCGGGGCCTAGGATGGGCGGCCATCCCGCCCGTGCGCGCTGGGGGGCTGCGCCAGGGCCTGGGGGATCGTCTTCCAAGAGGTGGATACGCCCTCACCTTCCGTTCCGTGGTGTTCGCGGCAGCGCCCGCCCGGTGGGCTGTCCCCTGGGCTGAGCGGCATCTGGCCTAGCAGGGCGCCCCGCCGGCCGGGAAGCCGCCCCCTCGGTGCGCCGGATGTTCGCCGCCGCCTGCCCGCCTCCCGGCCCCCGGCCCCCCCGGCTCCGGCGCGGCCTACCCGCCGTGGCCATGGTCTGCGTGGAGGTGTACCCGTCCTGAGCAGCGCGTTCGATCCCGAGGCGGCCGAGGTCATCCTCGATCCGGAGTCTGACGGGCCGGGATCCTGGGTCGGGGCTCCCTCTGTCCTGCGTGCCCCGGACGGCACGGTTCTGCTGACCTACCGGCGCCGCCGTCCCCGCGGCCACCCGGGTGGCGACCGCGGATACGTCTCCTGCATTGCCGCCAGCGACGACGGTCTGCGCTTCACCGATGTGGCCCGCCTAACCAAGGACGCGCTGGGTACCACGTCTATCGAGCGCACGGCGCTGTTGCCCGACCCGGCGCGCGCCGGGGGATGGATCTGGCTCGTGTCCTATGTGGATCCCGCCGACGGGCGCTGGCGGGTGGACGCGCTGCGCGCCGCGAGCCTGGAGGCCCTGCCCTTGGGCGAACGCGCGGCCGTCTTGACGGCGGACGACGTCGACGGCGAGGGCGTTAAGGACCCTGTCCCGGTCCGCGCCAGCGGACGGGTCTGGCTGCTGCTCTCCTGTGCCGGACACCCGACCGGTGCCGCGGACCAGGGTCGTCTGCACGGCACACACGACGTGTACAATACCGGACTCGCACCGTGCTTCACCGGGATCGCTAGCAGCGCCGACGGCGCGGACTGGACGTGGCACGGGCCGTGCCTGCTCCCTGGCTCCGGCTGGGACCGCTACCAGGCGCGCATCGGCGCCGTCGTGCCGGTGGGTCCCGGCTGGATCGGGCTTTATGACGGCAGCGCCTCGGTGGAGGAGAATTATGAGGAGCGCCTTGGCCTGGCCTGGTCGCCGGACCTGCTGCGCTGGCGCAGCCTGACGCCCGAGGCCCCGGCGGTGCTCTCTGCCGGGGGCACCGGCAGTGTGCGTTACGCCGATGTCCTGCCCTCGGCCGGCGGACTCTTTGTCTACTTCGAGTGTGCGCGAGGTGACGGCTCCCACGACCTGCGGCGCGCGCGGGCGTACTGGAAGCCCTGAGCCGGGCGCGGAGCGCCTCGGCGACCGACGGCGGCATCCGATGGCGCTCTCCGCAAGGAAGGGCCCGAAACGGGCCCTTCCTTCGCGGGCGGCCCGCGGTCGTTTCCGCCCCGTTTGGCGGGGGGCTCCGGCTGCCCACGCCCCGCAGAGCGGGCCCATGCGCCGCTGTGAGGTGCCCGCGAAAGGAGCATGGCGGTGTTGCGCCTGCACCTCTTGCGCCACGGTGAGTCCGTCAACAACGCCAGCACGACGCCGATTCCCGACGCCCCGCTCACGCCGTGCGGCAGACAACAGGCAGAGTGGGTGGCGGCCGCCTGGCGGGGCGAGCACCTGGATGCCGTTGTGTGCAGCCCGCTCTGGCGGGCGCTGGAGACCGCCGAACCCCTGGTGCGCGCGCGCGAAAGTCCCGTCCACGGGTGGCTGGAACTGGTGGAGTGGAACCGCAGCTACCCCACGCAGGGGCGCTCGCCCGTCGACGTGGGCCGGCGGTTCCCCTGGGTGCGCTTCGACCCGCCACTGGCGGACGTCGGTTGGCCCGCGTACCCCGGGTCGGAGCGCGAGGAGCAGGCCCTGGTCCGGGCCACGGCGGTGACCGAGCGGTTGGCCGTCGCCTTTCCTCCGTCCCTCGTGGACGGCGTGCCGCGGGTGGTGCTGGTCGGGCACCAGGGCTTCCACGGACTGCTCCTACGGCGCTGGCTGCACACCGGTGCCGTGCGTTTCCGCCTGGACAACGGCCACGTCCATACCCTGGAGGTCGCCGGCGCCCGCGTGGCGCTTATCCACGCCAACGCCCCCGGGTACCGAGCGGAAGGCGCGCGCGGCGATCCGCCCAGCATCCCCTTCCGCCCCGAGGCGGGCGGGGTGGATGTCTTCCTGGTTCGCCACGCGCAGAGCACGGCCAACCTCACGGGGGCGCGGGTATACGATCCGCCCCTGACCGGGCGGGGGCGCGCGCAGGCGGATCGCCTGGCGGGCAGGCTGGCGGCGGCGGGGCTCGACGCCGTGATCGCCAGTCCCATGGTACGTGCGCTGGAGACGGCGGTCCCCATCGCGGCCGCGGCGGGCGCGCCCATACGGGTGTGGCCCGACCTGGTCGAGTTCAACCGGTGGGAGGCATACGGCACGCTCCCCGCCGCGGAGATCGCTGTCCGCTTCCCCAGCGTGGCGCTGGAGCCTGGTTTTCCCCCGGACGGCGCGCGCTTCAACGGGCCAGAGACGCCCGGCGGCGGGTGGCGCCGGGCACGCATGGTCGTCGACCGCCTCCGTGGTGGGGAGGCGGGGCGAAGCGTCGCCGTGGTGGCTCACGGGACCTTCCTCGGCATGGTGCTGGCGGCCGCGCTCGCGGTTCCGCCGGACGCGCCGGTGTCCTTCCAGCGCGACAACGCCGCGGTCGATCACCTCCGCTGGGAGGGCGACGTCCTGACGGTGTGTGCCGTCAACGCCGTCGAGCACCTGGCGGGCATGGACTGACCCGGCTCTGGCCGGCGGGCCGTGACCGCGCCACGGGCTCGTCCGTACGCACGCTGGGGGCCCGCCACTTGGCGGTGTGCTTGCGGCGGGACAGGGCCGCATCTCCGCTGCCCCCGCGCATACGCTGGTGCCCATAACCGTGGGCATCCCTCGGTGCCGCGGGTGTCCGAGGCGACGCGGGCCAGCGCGATTGACAGGGTCCCGGGGACACGTCCATACTTGGATATCCCACGAACGGGCGTATTGGTCGGTTGGCGACTGCGGCCACGCCGCGCCAACTGCGGGGGGTGTTGCGGGCAGGGAGGGCTTCGCCGTCGGAGCCGGGCATTCCACTCCTTTGCCCCCACCATCCGCCCACGGCCTGTCGACCGGCTGTTGCCCGTACGTGGCCTTGGCATTTCCTCGTGACGACGCCTTTTGTCACCCCCGTGCCCCGCGCCCGCCGCCGACCGGCGCCTGCTCGCGCGTACGGGTCGATGCGCCGTGGCCCGTGGGGAGCACCGCGCATCCGCCCGCCGCGGGATGGAACCCTTGGACATTGATGGTTCCTATGGTGAGGCGTGGCAGGAGGAGGGCTTGCCGTGCACGCCATCACTCGAGACGTCCAGCGCCACCGGGAGCGCCTCAAGGACGCGCTGCGCGAGAAGCTGCCCGAGGTCGTGGCCAGCGAGGACATCATCACGGCACCCAGCGGGCGGCGGCTGCGGGTCCCGGTCCGGTTCCTCGACGACATCCACTTCCGGCCCGCGCGCCCGACCCACGACGCCGGGGGGGCCGGCCACGGCCAGGCGCCTGGGCAGGGCCATCGCGAACCAACGATCGAGGTCGGCCTGACCCTTGACGAGCTGGCGGGCCTGCTGTTCGAGGAGTTGCGCCTACCGCACCTCCGCCCCAAGGTGGGTGCCAGCGAGGAAGACGTGCGCGTGGAAGGCGTGAGTCATCAGGGGCCGCTCGCGCGGCTCGACAAGCGGCGCACGCTTCTGGAGTACCTCAAGGGCGACGGGATGTGGCGGCCTGAGCAGATGCGTTACCGCGACCTGTCCGTCCGGCCGCGCGAAGTGGCGCGCTCCGTAGTCGTCTTTATCCGCGACGCCTCCGGGAGCATGGACGACTCCAAGCGCTACCGCGTGCGGGTGGCGGCCTTCTGGGCATTGCTCTGGCTGCGCCGCCGCTACCGCGATGTGGAATGCGTGTTCATCGTTCACGACACGGCGGCGGAGGAAGTCGGCGAGCATGACTTCTTCCATGTCGGCGAGATGGGCGGGACTGCCATCTCCTCGGGCCTGCTGCTGGCCGAGGAGGTACTTGCCTCCCGGTTCCCGTCCGGCGAGTGGAACCGTTATGTGCTGTTCTTTTCTGACGGGGAAAATGGACCGGGAGACGACGACAAGACCGTCGCGGCTGTGGGCCGCCTGCAGGATGCCTGCGAACTGGTGGGGTACGGCGAGGTCGAGGACTACCACGGCTACCACGGGATCCTACCCGTGCTGACCGCCTTGGCCGCGCGCCTGCCGCGCTTCCGCTCGGCGGTGATTCGGCGGGACACCGAGGTCACGGACTGGCTCAGGGCGGTCTTCGGGGTGGCGGATCACCATGTGGCGTGAGAAGCTGCCCGAGATCCGGCGCATCGCCGAGTCCCAGGGGCTGCAGGTGCGCGAGACCGCATTCCACGAGGTGACGGCCGAGGAGCTCTACGCTCTGGCCGCCACGCGGCTCCCCGGGATGTACCACCACTGGTCCTTCGGTCGCAACTACGAGTTGGAGCGGGCGCGGCACGACCAGGGCCGCGGTACCATTTATGAACTCGTCGTCAACCTGGATCCGGCCCAGGCCTTTCTGCTGGACCACAACTCCGACGCGGAGCAGGTCTTCGTGGCCGCACACGTGATGGGCCATGTCGACCTCTTCGCCCGCAACGCGTTCTGCCAAGAGCAGCGGCTGGACATGGACCGTGTGCTGCACGCAGCGCGCCAGCGGTTCGGCGAGTACGAGCGCGAGCACGGCGAGGCAGCCGTCGAGGCCGTGATCGACGCCGCGCACATGCTGATGTGGCACTCCAGCGCGATCGAGCCGGCCGCGCCACGGCCGGTGGCGGATCCGCCCCCGGACCCGTATCAGGCGCTGTTTCCGGATCGTCGTGCCTCTACGGACGCCGCCGAGGGCCGGTACCGCCACGACCGTGACCGCCACCGGCGCGGCATCGGCGAAGGGGACCTCCTGCGCTTTCTGATGCGCCACGCCCCGCTGGAGCCCTGGCAGCGCGACGTGCTCGGCGTGGTGCGCGAGACGGCGCTCTACCTCCTGCCCCAGACGCGCGTCAAGATCCTGCACGAGGGCTGGGCCTCGCTCTGGCACCGGCGCATCCTGCGCGAGTTGCACGCATTCGCTGTTTCCGACGTGCAGGACGCGCGCCTGCATGCCGCCGTGGCGGGCCACCCGGGCGCCGATAACCCGTACTGGTTGGGGTTGCTCGTCCTGGAGCACCTGGAGGCGGAGGGCGCGGATGTCCTGGCGCTCGTGCGCGGCGAGTCCGATCGTTCGCTGCTGGAACGGATCGATGAGAAGTTGGTGCGCGAGGATCCGCACCTGCGGGAGGCGGCCGCTGGGTTGGCCGGCCGCCCGGACCCGGATGGTCGCCCAGCGTGGCAACGGCTACGCGATGCGCTGGCGGGATCGCTGCCGAGCCTGCCCGAGGTCGAGGTGTCGGTGGAGGAGTGGGACATGCGGCGCCTGGTGCTGCGCGCGCCGGTGCCGGTGGACGAGGCCTACGGACGCGCGGTGCTCTCCGGTGTGGCGGCACTCTGGGGCGGCCAGGCGCTGCTGCTGACCCCTACCCAGGAACTGGGGGGAGCGGCGTGATCGCGGCGGCGGGGGGTTGGGGCGCGGCGGGCGAGCACCGCGCCCCTCCCGCCCCGGCGCTCGCGGGCCTCCGCTTCCTGATCGGGGGCTGACGGGCAGAACGTGGAGGGGAGCGCGGATGAGCGAACTGAGGGAGTGGCTGGAGCAGGCGGCGGGCCCGCGGGAGTGGCACGGCACCTTCGCGGCCTACTTTCCGATGGTCCTGGCCGATCCCACCCTGGCGCGTGGGGCCCACGCCCTGCTGTACGACGCGGTGCGTGCCGCCGGCACGCGGCCGGTGCAGGAGAATCGCCCGCCGCGGTACGAGGTGTTCGCGCAGCAGATCTTCGGCATCGACGATGTCCTGGACGAGATCGTGCGCGTGTTCCATTCGGCCAGCCGCGGGCTGGATATCCGGCGCCGCATCCTGCTGCTGGTCGGCCCCCCTGGCTCGGCCAAGTCGACCATCATCACGGTGCTCAAGCGGTGCCTGGAGCAGTACACACGCACGGACGCCGGAGCGGTCTACGCGATCGCCTCCTGCCCGATGCACGAGGACCCGCTGCACCTCCTGCCCGCGCCAGCGCGGGAGCGGCTCCTCCGCGAGCGGGGCATCCGCGTGGAGGGGGACCTCTGCCCGGTCTGCGCCCACCGCCTGGAGCACGAGTGGAACGGGGATATCGAGTCGGTGGCCGTCGATCGCGTCCTGTTCTCGGAGCAGGGGCGCCTCGGGATCGCCACCTTCGCGCCATCCGACCCCAACGTCCAGGACGTATCGGACCTGGTCGGTTCCATGGACATCGTCGCCCTGCAGCGGTGGGGGGTGGAGTCGCACCCGCTGGCCTACCGCTTTGATGGCGCGCTCAACGTGGCCAACCGCGGGCTCTGTGAACTGATCGAGTGGCTCAAGACCAAGACCGAGATCCAGTTCACCTTGCTGACGCTGGCCCAGGAGCGCCAGATCAAGACGGGGCGTTTCGCGCTGATCTCAGCGGACGAGGTGTTGCTGGCGCACACAAATGAAGCGGAGTACCAGCGCTTCGTGGCTGACCGCAAGAATGAGGCCCTGCAGAGCCGCACCTACCTGATCAAGGTCCCCTACAACCTGCGCTGGTCGGACGAGGTGCGTATCTACGAGAAACTGCTCGCGGAGTCCCGCGGTATGGGACACGTCGCGCCCTGGACGCTGGAGGCCGCCGCCGCATGGGCGCTGCTCTCGCGTTACGAGAAGAGCGAGAAGTACCCGCCGGCTCTCAAGCTGAAGCTCTACGACGGCCGCTTCGAGGGCGAGTACCGCCCGGCACATGCCCAGGAGGCCCGCGAGCAGTCGCCGCGCGACGGCATGCAGGGGGTTTCGCCGCGGCAGGTGATCAACGCCCTCTCCCAGGCGCTGGTGGCCTCAGAGGTGCCGTGCGTCAACCCGGTCGACGCGCTGAAGGCGCTGCGCGAGAGCTTGGAACACCACGTGGGCAGTGATACCCGCCAGACCGCCGAGCCGCTCACGGCCCACATAGCCAGCGTACGCAAGGAGTATGACGACTGGGCGCTGAAGACCGTGTCCAAGGCCTTCATCGCCGCCTTCGACGAGGCCGCGCAGTCACTACTCAAGAAGTACCTGGACATGGCTGAGGCCTCGCTGCGGCGCGACAAGATGCGCGACCCCGTCACCGGAGACTGGATCGACCCGGACGAGCGCTTTCTCAAGTCGTTGGAGGACCTGATCGGGGTGTCCGAGGCCTCGCGCAAGGCCTTCCGCGAGGAGCTGCTGGTGCGGGTGGCTGGCTGCCTGCGCCGGGGCGAGGAGTTCCGGTATGATAGCCACCCGCGTATGCGGGAGGCCATCGAGAAGCGTCTCTTCGCCGACCTGCAGGGCACGATTCGCACCACGGTAAGCACCAAGGTGCCCGACGAGGAGCAGAAGAAGCGCCTGGAGCAGGTGCGCGAGCGGCTCATCGCCCACGAGGGGTTCTGTGGACACTGCAGCGAGGCCCTGCTGCGCTATGTGGGGTACCTGCTGGAGCGGACGGGGTGATCGCTCGTCCTGGCGCTCGGGGCGGCGCGCGCCTGGCTCTTCCCGGCCATGACCCCGGCGCAGGGCCACGCCCTGTGGCTGGTGTTCGCCCTGGCGGTCGCCGGGACGCTGTGCGTCGTGCCCACCGCCGGGGAGATCCCGATCGTGCAGACCCTCATGCGCTTTGGCCTTGGCACGGGGTCCGCCGGGGCCTTGCTGATCACCCTGCCGGCCGTCAGCCTGCCCTCGCTGGCCACGGTCGGCAGGGCGCTCCCGGCCCGGGTTCTCGGCTTCGTCGCGGCTTGCGCTGTGGTGGCCGGCCTGCTTGCCGCGTTGCTGGCCGCGGCGCTGCACCTGTGACCCGGGGGGGTGCCCTCTGGGGGGGGCCGATGTGGCCTAGAGCGCTTCCGCGCCGTGCCTCCGGGAGACCGGCAACGGGCCTGCTTGGCGCGACGAGGCTTGGTTGGCGCGGGTGAGGGGACGGCATTGCGTGTGCTCCCGGCGCCAGCCCCTGGGGGGAGCCGTAATGGGGGCCCGGGATCCCGGCACGCGAGCCGGGCCGCTTCCCGGGGGCGGGGTTCCACAACGGCTACGGGCCGCGACCCTAAGGGAGCGCCGTAGCCGCCGCTAGCACCTCGTCGGCGTGCCCGTCCACCTTGACGTTCCCCCACACGCGCGCGACCCTGGCGCTGCCGTCCAGCAGGTAGGTCGTGCGCCGGGAGGCGCCCCGCTCACCGAGGATGCCTAGCGCCCGGCTGAGGGCGCCGCCCTCGTCGACGAGCAGCGCGAACTGGAGCCCACAGTCGCTGCTGAAGCGCTGGTGCGAGGCGGCATCATCGACGCTGACCCCGAATACGGAAACCCCGGCCTGCTGGAACTGCGGGAGAAGACGCTGGAAGTCGTGGGCCTCACGCGTGCAACCCGGGGTGTTGTCCTTGGGATAGAAATAGACGACAGCCGGCTTGCCGCCGAGCACCTGGTGCAGCGGTGCACTCCCCCCGCTGACCTGTCCCACGCGCACATCGGGAAAGGTGTGACCGATCTCCACGGGAATTCCCCCTCGCATCACGGTTGTCAGGGACGGGAGGGGCAAGGGATCCCGGAGCTTGCGCCTCCCGGGCGCGAGGCCTGGCCCGGGTCATGCCCTTGGTGAGTGTATCCTGTCGTGGGGCAAGGCGCACGGGGCCGGCCCCCGCGAGCCCGCCCGATCGCGTCGGTCCGCCCCGTGTGGACCGCGCCGGGGAAAGGGCCTTGGCGTCCCGGGGAGCGATGTCCTGGTGGCACCCCGAGAACCCGGCGGCGGGGCGAGGTCTGGACCGGGGAGGGCGTCTTGGCTGGGGCCTGCCAGGGGACCGCTTCAACCTGACTTTCGCAACGGGGCGGCCGGTCGCGTTGGTGCCCAGGGGCCGGCCCCTCGCCACGAACTCACCCGCTCGCGTCGCGGGGTCCTTCTGCGCCAGCGGCGTCCGCCTGACACTGCGAGATTCAGGTTCAATTAGTAGCAGAAGGCGGGCGCCGAGAGGCTGGCGGATGTCCGGCCAACCCCGACCGATACGGTCATCAGGCTTGGCGGCCTACTCGCCGATGGGTGGGTTCCGGCGGTCCACCGCCAAACCATGGGCGGTGGGTGAACGGATAACCTGGGTTGCCGCACGAGGCCTAAGCGAAAGGGGCAAAGGGCGGGTGGCGAAAGGTAGCGGGGCCGTCCGCGGGCGTGGCGGGTACGTGCTGTTCGCGCCGGGCCCGACACAGCGATGACGATGGAGGACGGGTCCGGCACGACGGGGGCGGCGCCCCCCGAGGGCGTCGTGCTGGGTGAGGCGCTGGAGATCCTGCGGCATCTGCCGGACGCGTGCGTGGACCTGGTCTATATCGACCCCCCCTTCGGCACCGGCCAGGAGCGGCGGCTGGCCTCCATCCGCACCGGCAGCGGGGAGGGCGTCCGCCGGGGCTTCGGCGGGCGGCTCTACCGATGGGAGGTGGCCTCCGTCCACGCCTACCGGGACGACATGCCGATGGAGGAGTACTTGGCGTTCCTGTACCAGCGGTTGCGCGAGGCCCATCGCGTGCTCCGCCCCACGGGCTCGCTCTACCTGCACCTGGACTTTCATGCCGCGCACCATGCCCGGTTGCTGCTGGACGAGATCTTCGGGTGCGAGCGGTTCCTGAACGAGATCATCTGGGCCTACGACTACGGCGGGCGGCCCAGGGACCGCTGGCCGCGCAAACACGACAATATCCTTTGGTACGCCAAGGGTCCGACCTGGACGTTCGAGCGGGACGCCGTCGATCGCATCCCGTACATGGCCCCGTCGCTGGTGGGCCGCGAAAAGGCGGCGCGGGGCAAGCTCCCCAACGACGTCTGGTGGATGACCATCGTCCCTACCAACAGCCGGGAGCGGACGGGCTACCCGACGCAGAAGCCCGAGCGCCTGCTGGAGCGCATCATCGCCGCATCCAGCCGGCCGGGGGACTTCGTGCTGGACTTTTTCGCGGGCAGCGGCACGACGGGCGTGGTCGCTCGGCGCCTCGGGCGCCGGTACCTCTTGGTGGACAGCAACCCCGAGGCCGTGGCGATCGCCAGGCGCCGGTTGGCCGAACCCGTGGAGCGGGGGCTGCCACTGGGGTAGGGGGGCGGTGGTGGGCAGCGACCTGGGGCGGAACGCGTTCGCGGGCGCAGCGCAAGATGGTGGGCGGCTCGAGCGAGCAGATGTGCGCACGCCGACGCGTGTGGCGCCTGCACGGCACCGGGCTTGGCCCACCGTCCGCAGGGACGCCAGGTGCGGTGCCCTGGGCCGATCCTGGCTCTACGTGGCAGCCCCCACGGCGGCGCCCACAGGTTTGCGTCACGCCCCCCCGTTCGCCGTACTGCCCAATGGAACACAAATGGAAATCGCCCAAGCCTCTGGCGAAAGCGCTGCGGAGCCTGCGCCACCGGCAGTGCCTGCAGAGCCGCAGCGGCGCGGCTCGCGTAACCGGCGGAAATCCGCCAAGGCTCTCCGCCGCCGCCTGGCCGGCAAGCGGATGGGAACAAAATGCCATGAGGAGAGGAAAACGGACCCCTGGGGTCTCTCTCCGCCGGCCGCCTCGGCACCGAGCGTTGCCGAGGCCGGGTCAGAAGATCCTGGCTGGCATCGTGGACCCGTTTTGCGGGATGGCGGCTACGGCCAGCGGGACGCCAGCCGCCAGCCGCCAGCCGACCTGAACGAATGGACACTGAGACCTGTGGCGTACCGGCGTGGTGCCCTCCCGGCACCCCGGCGAGAGGGGCCCCCGCGCGCGGCCCGGGGTCCCGCAGGGTTTGCGCGCGTGGCGCGGAGGGATATCATGGCCGGGCGACCGGGCCGGCGGACGCCAGCGCCGGCCAGGGGGAGGGCCGTCCATGAAGCAGGCCGTGATCGAGACGGACAGGGGCACCATGGCGCTGGAACTATACGACGTCGAGGCGCCGGGCACCGTCGCCAACTTCGAGAAGCTCGCGAACAGCGGCTTCTATGACGGGCTGCCCTTTCACCGCGTCATCCCGAACTTCGTCGTCCAGGGCGGGTGCCCGCGCGGCGACGGCACCGGCGGACCCGGTTACACCATCAAGTGTGAAACCGCCGGCAACCCCCACCGCCACCAGCGGGGCAGCCTCTCCATGGCTCACGCCGGCAAGGACACCGGCGGCAGCCAGTTCTTCATCTGCCACAGCCCGCAGGCGCACCTGGACGGCAAGCACACCGTGTTCGGCCGGGTGACGGACGGTGTGGAGGTGGTGGACGCGATCCGCAAGGGGGACCGGATGACCCGCGTGCGCGTGCGCGAGAGCGCGTAGGCGCGGGGTCCGTCGGGCGGTGGCGCGTGCCGCCGACAAACGGCTGAGTGGGTCGGTGTCCGAGTCGGTCGTGACGCCGCAGGCCCTGGCCGGTGCGTTCGAAGATCGCCCGCCACCCCGCCCGGGACCGGGGTCCGCGGGCGGACCGTGCCTCCCCAATGGTTTTACCCGCCCCTTGCCGGGATGGCGCGCCGCCGCCCCTGCGGCGGGGACTGCCGGGCGGCCCTGGGCCGCCTGCCCACGCCGGCCCATCGCGTGGGTGCGGCCCCGCGGCAGGGAGCGCCCCGAGGTGCCGGGCGGCGGGGCCAAGGCCGTCGGGCCGTGTGCGGCCGGTGCCCCGCCGTTTTCTCCTCCCGTGCCGCTACAATACGGCCATGCGCCATCTGACGCTGCCCGGGACGGGCGAGTGCCTCCCAGTCATTGGCCAGGGGACATGGGGCCTCGGCGTCTCGCCCCGCACGCGGGCGGCGGAGGCCGAGGCCCTGCGCCTGGGCGTCTCGCTGGGCATGACCCTGATCGACACCGCGGCCTTCTATGCCGCGGGCGGTGCCGAGGAGGTTGTCGGCGAGGCCGTCCGGGACATCCGTGACCGCGTCTTCCTCGTCACGAAGGTCTGGCCATCGGACGCCGGGTTCGGCGCGGCACAGGCCAGCGTGCGCCACTCGTTGCGCCGCCTGCGCGCGGACCGCCTCGATGCCGTGCTCCTGCACTGGCCGACGCGCTCGGTCCCGCTCGGCGAGACACTGCGCGCCTTTGCCGACCTGCAGGCGCGCGGGGTCGTCCGGTACTTCGGGGTCAGCAACTTTGACCGGATGTGGCTGCGCGCGGCGGAGGCGGCCCTGCCCGCGGGCGCGCGCCTAGCCTTCAACCAAGTGCCGTACAGCCTGGAGAATCGGCGCGTCGAGCGCGCCGTCCTGCCCGAGGCGCAACGCCTGGGCCACCTGGTCATGGCCTACAGCCCCCTCGGCCACGGGCGGCTGGGCCGGGGGCGCAGCGGCGCGGCGTTGGCGCAACTGGCCGCCGCGCGCGGCGTCTCGCCGCAGCAGTTCGCGTTGGCCTTCCTGGCGTCACGCCCTGGCGTCCTCGCCATCCCCAAGGCGCTGCAGCCCGAGCACGTGCGGGCCAACGCCGCGGCCGGTGACCTGGACTTGACGGTGGAGGAGGTACGGAGCCTGGAGGCGGCCTACCCGGTGTCGGGGGGCGCCCGCCTGCCCCTGTTGCCGCCTTACGGCGCGTTCTTCCGCCTCGTCCTTGGGGCGGTGCGCCTACGCTACGGCCGCGGCAGGTGAACCCAGGCGGTGCTCAAGCCGTGCCCCCGGTCGGGGCCTGGCGGTGCAGGTATACCACGCGGTTCCGCCATTCCCGATCGCCAAGGGATTGGTGAAGGGCGGCCAGCCCCCGGATGAGTCCTCCGACGTCCGACGGCGTGACCGTCCGCTCGTCCACGAAGATAACGCCGCCGTGTGACCGGCCAGCCTCGGCCCATTGTTTGAGCAGGGGTGGGATGGTGCGTTGGTCGTAGGTCACCAACACCAGACCGTCTCTCGCCGCGGCCTCGAGCAGGGCCTCGTCGGACCGGCCCAGGTAGGCTCCCGCGGCGTATGCCGGCAGGGAAACCGCTTCCATGCCTAACCGGGTAAGGGCGACGGCTACGGCCACCGCGACATGCTCATTCAACAGCAGCCTCACGGCGGAGGCACCGTAAAGATGTCGAGCGACGGGAGCATCCGGCCAAGCCGCTCGATGCCGGCGTCGTTGTCCCTCACTGCCGCCGCAATCTCCTGCGGGTACGCGGCGACGTACTGCAGCGCGGCCTGCACCTTGACCGCCGGCCAGCCGAGGTGCTCAGCCACTCGGGCGACGTCGCCGCCGTAAGAGCGGGCCACCATCGCCACCTCCCAGACGGCGAGGCTGGACCCGCTGACGTACGCCTGGCGGCCGACCGGGGAATCGCGGAACTCGATGAAGGCGAACTCCCCCCGCCGAAGGGCTTCCTCGACGAGGATCGCCGCTGTCTCGCTTGCGGTCCTGCCCATCTGGCGCGCGAGGCGCTGGAGCCGCTCCACCTGCCCCTCACGCAGGCGCAAGCTGACCACCCTCGAAGGCATGGTATCCTCCCCCCGCCCAACATCTGCTGCTAGTGTAACTCACCGTGGGCACGCGCGCGGAGCTGCGGCGTCCGTGCCTCGGCGGCGCCATGGTCCCTGCAGGCGCCGGGCCGTGTGACGCTGAGCGGTGCGGGAGCGCAGGGGGCGGGAAGTAAACCTGCGGGGGCTGCCATGTGGAGCCAGGGTCAGTCGGGGGCACCGTACCTGGCGTCCCAACGGACAGTGGACCAAGCGCGGAGCGGTGTAGGCGCCGCGTGCGTCGGTGCGGGACCATTCGTTCGCCCCGGTCGCCCACAATACTACGCTGCGCCCTAACGCAGGCGCCTCTCGGCGGCAGGGGGCCGCGGGCAAGGTGCCGCCGGAGGAGACGGCGGACGGCGAGGATGCGCCCCGGATGGCGGCTCTGGAGGCGGAGCCGGGCCATCAACGGGGGGTGCCCCCCGCGCCGTCGCTCTGCGCGCTGCACCTGTTGCCATGGAGAAACGGGCGGGCGCCCAGCTCACCACGGCCTCGCGCACCACCGTCCCGTCCTCCAGGACCCCGTCGGGCCCTGGCCGCAGCCGCTCCCGCAGCGCCGCCTGTAGCCGCTCCATCTCGGCCGCCGTGGTGAGGCGCAACGGGCCCGCCAGCGCCGCCACGGCGTCCTCCAGGCCCGCGTACCGTCCGTAAGCACGGGCCCCCTCATGCACCCGTACGTCCGCGCAGATGCAAAGATCCAGCATCAACCGATACAGGTCGGCGAAGACGGGCTCCTCCGGGTAAGCCGACTCGGGGTGGAAGAGCGGCCACACCTCCCGCGCCAGTCCGTGCACCTGGTCGACCCGGATGGCGACGACGCAGCGGCGTGTCGCGACGGCCTCCATGGCGGCCAGGAAGCCCACGGCGTCGGGGCAGTAGTGGATCACCAGGCACGCCAGCGCGACCTCCACCGGCGGTACCGCCGCGGCACCCTCTGGCCAGGCGCCCGCCACCACCGTCACACCCCGCGCGGCGGCGGCCGGCAGCGCCGTCAGGTCCTCGGCGAGGCGCTGGCGCATCCCGCCGTCGCGCTCCAGGGCCCAGACGCGGCATCCCGCGCGCGCCAGGGGCAGGGTGTAGCGTCCGGTGCCGGCCCCGATGTCCAGCACGGTACGCTCGGGCCCAAGGGCCGCGGCGACGGCCTCGTAGACCGGTGTGCGCGTCATGTCGCGGCGGCCGTCGGCCCGTAGCCGTTCGGCCAGGCGGCGCATGCGCGCGGCGGGGTCCGCGGCGGGGCTGGGCGCCATCGACCCCGCCGCGGCGCCGCTTCCCTCCGGTGCCACGCCCGTCCAGTTCCGGTTGGCGACGCGCTCGCGCCAGCGGCGCGCGGTCTCTGGCTCCAAGATTCCGCCTCCCGATCGTGGTGACGTGTGAGGGACGGGGGACAAGCACCGCGGCGTCGCCGATTGACCCCGCCGCCGGTGCGGCGCAACTCCCGCCGTGCGGGGGAGGCGGTGTCCCCCGTCCCCCTGGCGCTCGGCGCCGCCCGGCGCGGCGGGCATACCCGCGAGCCACGGCACACGCGGCGCCACGGCTCGGCGCCCGGGCTCATTACCCATAGCGGTGCCCCCGCCGGTGCCCCCGCCCCATCTCGCCAGCGCCGCGCAGCACCCGATCGCGCGGGTCGTCCGCGGCCGGTCGCCTCCTGCGCCACGCCTTCCTCGGACCCGCCCCGCGGCCGATGCGGCGCACGCTTGGGGTCTGGCCGCGGGCGCTTGGCCCGCCGTACGAGCGGCCCTGCACCACGGCAAGGAACGGCGGGCGGCTCGACCGCTACGCTCGTGCCCGTGCTGCCACGGTCCACGCGGCATCCCTGCGCTGTTCCCTAGGTCGCGGCGCCGCTGCCCTGTGCCGTGGACCCGCCATGCGGGGGTAACAAAGGGGTGGTGCTGTCCAGGGCGTGCGGTCGTGCGGAAGTGTGTCTGCTTGCCGGCGTGGTGTCCCTCTCCTCCCAAGGCCCACGCGGCTCGGGACGGCCCCGCAGAGGGCCGGGAGCACCCGCCCGCATCCGCTTGACCCCTCGGCGTCCGGGGGCGAGGCGGCGGCCCACCACCTTCCACGCCAGGGCGGTGGCGAGCGCGGTGTCGTCCGCGCGAAGGGGAGGACGTCCCGGCGCCAAGGGGCGTCCTCCCCCCACTGACGTCGGCTGCGCCCGGCCACCGTCCTCCGCCTCACGCCTCCGCGTCCGCAGACCGGGCCCGCCGCAGTGAGGCAGCGGCCATCACCGCCCACGCCAGCGTGATGGCGAGGACCGCGTAGAGCAGGGCGACGGGCAAAACCTCCTGCGCAGCGAAGCTCCCGACATAGGCGGCGGGCCCGGACACTGGCAAGGGGGGCCATGTCGGAAGACCCACGGCGGCGAACACCCCGAGGTCCGTGGTGCAACCCATGGCCGCCCCGGCCCAGAAGCCAAGGACCGCCCCCACGGCGGCGCGCAGGGTGGCCGCGTCCGGCGCGGTGCCCGGGTCCGCCCGGCGGGCGGCCAGCAGCACCGCGAGGAGGGTGCCGGGGGTACCGAGGGCGATACAGAGCAGTACCCCGGCCTGCACCCACCCGCTGGTGGCGCCGATCGGGTCCCTCCAGAGCAAGGCCGTCCCCGCCACCAGCCCGGTCAGCCCCCCGGCCACGGCCGCGCCGCGCATCACCTTGCCCCAGGCGCCCCCCTCGCGCAGGGCCGCCACCGTCCCCCGCCACACGGCGACGCAGGCGACCCCGGCATCCGCCACCCAGCGGCGCACGGGCCGGCTGGCCACGACCGCCAGGCCGATCACCAGCCAGGACAGTTGCAGGAGCGGTTCCCAGCGCACGCTCGCCACCTGGAGCAGGGCTGCAACGGCCAGGATCACCACGGGGAAGGCGCCGGCGCCGCCTACGCGTTCCTGCCACTGCCGCCCGACACCACGCGCCTGGCCCATGCACGCCAGGGCCTGCCGCGCCGCCTCCTCCTCGTCGAGCCCCTGCCCGCGCAGGGCCTCAGCCGTCTCCAGCAGGTGCGCGCGCAGCTCGCGCCGCACCGCGCGCGCGCCGGTGTTGGACGGGATGGCCTGCGTAGCCTCCTCCAGCCAATCGACCCAGATCGCGGGGAAGCGGCACTCCTCAGGCTGGGGCAACCCGCGCACCTCCCTTGAACAGGGCGCGCTCGACCGCGTCCGCGTAAGCGCGCCAGGCCGTGCGCCCCGCGCGCAACGCGGCGCGGCCGGCCTCCGTCAAACGGTAGACCCGCCGCTGGCGCTCGCCCTCGCGCTCCCAGGTCGCGTCCACGGCGCCCTGCTGCTCCAGGGCGTGCAGGATCGGGTAGAGCGAGCCCTCGCGCAGGGCCAGGCAGCCGGCGGAGTGCTCATCCACCCAGCGGGCGATGCGGTAGCCGTGCGCCGGACCGTCTTCCAGCGCGGCGAGGACCAGGGCCGATAGGACCGGGGTCGCTCTTGCCACCGATGCATCTCCAATCGATGGATCGTAGGGGCGAGTATAGCGGGAAGACTCGGCTCGGTCAACCGTGGCAGGAGGAGCGGCAGGGCGATACAAACCGGAGGGTGCCGGGTGGACGGGGCGACGGGCGGTCGGTCAGCCCGCTGCGGGCCGGGGCCGTGGCCGGGCGGCGGGTGGGCCGGGCGGCCGGCACGAGGGCACGCCGTACGAGGCGGCCCAGCAGGTCGCCTACTTCTCCCGCATGGGGATCACGCGGCTCGCGCGCTACGCCCTGGACCTGGCGCGTGCCCGCGGCCGGCGGCTGACCGTCGCCACCAAGTCCAACGCCATCGTCCATACCATGCCCTTCTGGGATGAGGTCGTGGGCGAGGCCGCCGCCGCCTACCCCGATGGGGAGACGCGCTTCACCCACATCGACACCCTGGCCGCCTACTTCGTCAGCCGTCCCCACACCTTTGACGTGGTGGTGGCCAGCAACCTCTTTGGCGACATCCTTACGGACGTGGCCGCGGCGGTGGTGGGCAGCATCGGCATCGCACCGTCGGCCAATCTCAACCCCGAGCGGCGCTTTCCCTCGCTGTTCGAGCCGGTCCATGGCTCCGCCCCGGACATCGCCGGCCGGGGGATCGCCAACCCCATCGGCCAGATCTGGACCGCCAAGATGTTGTTGGACTTCTTCGGGGCGGCGGACGTGGCCGGGCTGATCCTGCCCGCCGTCGAGGCTGTGCTGGAACGCGGCGTGCGCACGCCGGACCTCGGGGGGGGCGGCGAGCACGGCGGACGTCGCCGACGCGGTCCTCGCAGAGATGCGGGCGCGGGGGTAGCGTGGCGGCGCGGGCGCGCCGCCACGCCGGTCACGGGCCCGCGTCGTGCTACCGCGGCGATGATCGCCGGGGATGGCGGCGGTCCTGCTGCACGACATGCTGCCCCCAGCGCTGGAGGACGCGTTGGCGGAGGGGACGGGGGAGGATGGGCCGACGGGGCGTTCAGCGGTACGGTGGACTCAGGGGTGCAGCAGGGCGCCGACGAAGGCTCGGCCGCGCCGGTAGGCCTGCAGCTGCCCCAGGTCCCGCCCGCTGAGTAGGGCAACCCGCAGCCCGAGGCGGCGCGCGACCGCCGTGGCCACGGGGGCGAAGGGGCGGTTGAGGCCAGGGCGCCAAGCGGTGCCGACGAGCCCGCCGGTCCTGGCCGGAGATCGGCCACCGGCGGAGCCCCGCGCCCGGGGCTCCGCCGGTGGCCCTCACCCCTCCGCCAGGTATCGGTCGATAACGCCCTCGTACACCGCCACGCCGCGCTCCAGCTCGTCCAGCGCGATATGCTCCTCGACCGTGTGCGCCCATGTGATGTCCCCCGGCCCCAGGACCACCGCCGGGACCCCGGCGAGCACCGAGATCTTGCTGGCGTCGGTGCCGAAGGGTGCCCCTTCGGGCGCCACGTCCTCGCCCAGCACCGCGCGCGACACCTCCAGGGCCCAGCGCGCGACCGCCGCGCTGGGGGCGGTGTCGAGGGCGTAGTCCTTGAGCCGCAGCAGTTGCTTCTCCACCGGCACCCCGGCTGCGGCGAGGGCCCCGTCGAGCCAGACCAGGATCTCGTCGGCGTCCTGCCCGGGCGTGACGCGTACGTCCACGCCCAGGCGGCAGGCGTCGGGGATGACGTTGATCGGGTTGGTCGTGGCGATCTGGGTGACGGACCAAAGCGGTGGGCCGCAGAGGGGGTGCGCGATGCCGGCGAAGCGCTGGGCGAAGCCGCGCTGGAGCGTGTCGATCAGGCGCATGGCGTGCAAGACCGCGTTGTCACCGAGCTCGGGGCGCGCGCTGTGCGCCGCCCGGCCGCGGGTCTGCAACTCCACACGCAGGCAGCCCTTGTGGGCGATCACCGGCCGCAGTCGCGTCGGCTCGGCCACGACCGCGCCGAGCGCGGGGATGCCGCGCTCGGCCAGCGCCCGCACCCCCCCGAAGTCGTGCTCTTCGTCTACCGTGGCCCAGAACACCAGGGGCTTGCTGGCGTCCCGCCGCGAGGCCAGCGCCGTCATCATGGCCGCGAGCCCGCCCTTCACGTCGCAGGCGCCACGGCCGAACAACCTGCCGTCGCGCACCCGCGGGCGGAGCCCGTTGCGCATCGATCCCAGCGGCACCGTGTCGACGTGGCACTCCAGCAGGAGCGCGGGGCGGTCGGGGGTGGGCGTGCCCACCCGCGCCACCACGCTCGGCCGTCCCGGCACGTCCTCCGGCATCTCCACGTGGAAGCCGGCGCCGCGCATGAAGCGCGCGACGAAGGCCGCCACCTCCGCCTCACCCCGCGACGCGGGGTCTAGCGAGGGGTTCACCGAGTCGATGCGGACCAGTTCGCTCAGTAGCTCGGTGACGGGCGTGATGGCGCATTCCCCCCCGGTGTCCAGCCTACTGGGGCGGGCAAGCCGCCCGTGGCCCCGGAGCAAGGGCGGCTCGGCCTGCTGGCCGCCTGCCCGGCGGCGGGCCGCGGGTAGGGCGCGCCCCCCGCGCGGGCGGTCGTGGGCGTGGGGCTGGCCCGTATGGCCGGCGGGTTGGCGGTGCCCTTTGGCACGCTGGCGGGATCTGCCGCGCCCCACCCGCCGGCCCTCCCCGCCCTGCTGGCGGGCCGTGGCGCCCACCCGTTACCGTCCGGCAACGGGCAGGGCTGCCAGACCGTTCCGCCAGCGGCGCCGTGCCCCGCCCTCGGTGGCGCCATCCCGCGGCGCGCCGCCGGGCGATGCGCAACGTTCTGTGGCCCAAGCCCGCGGGCCTGCGGGGTCCCGCACCCCCCGCACCCCCCGCACCCCCCGCACCCCCCGCACCCCCCGCACCCCCCGCACCCCCCGCGGCCCGAGCCCT
>JAJZZC010000278.1 GCA_021797775.1 Bacillota bacterium | reverse complement strand
CAAGCCCTTAATATAGCGCCGGACCCAGCGCACGGGCGGGCGCAACGGATAGCGTTGCGGCCCCGCAGGGAACGCGCTCACCCGGGATGCCGGACGCGTGCCGCCGCGCAGGCCCCCGAAATGGCCGTCGTGGCCATCGTCCGCGGCCGGCTCCGCCAGCCCGGTTCTCCCAGAGCCCGACTCGCCGCGAAAAGTCCCTGCGAATACCGGGCCGGGACCCGCGCGCGGGCTTATCTGAGCGTCGCGGGCATCACTGGGCGCCGCGGTGTCCAGGTATCCTTTGACGGTTACCGCTCCCGCCGCCTGTGCGAGGGGGCTAGCCCCTGCCTCTTGTCGTTGACGAACATACGGACGGAAAGGAGACGGACGGGCACGAGCCGGTGCCACGGGCCCGTCTGCTGGACGCGGCCGCGACACCGGTCTGCGCCCCGTCGTCGCGGGGTTACCGCGCCGCTGGGCCACGTCACTTGAGGGGGGTTCTGGGCCGCACGGCCATGTGGACCCGAGCAGACGCGTGGCCGCCCTGCAGCAGGCATCGACGCGTGAAGGCTACGCGAAGGCGGCCAGCATGTTGAACCGCGGCGCTGGCGGCCGCCGGCGATGCCACGCCCCCCAACCGCGACCTCAGTCCGGCCCCGCACCAGCCCGATAAGGCCGTGACCACGGCACCGGCAGGAGGTCTCGCAGCCTGCAGCGGAAGCCGGGCAAGGTAGGATCCTCCACCGTGGCCTCATCCCCCTGAAGCGTTCGGGTCCCAGAGCCCGCGGCGTATTGCTCCAGGCGGCGCGCGCGTGGGTCGAGGATCCAGACCGACCGCACGCCGAAGGCCAGATATTGGGCTGCTTTGCGCCGCACCGCGGCCAAACGGTCGCTGGGAGAGAGGACCTCCACGGCGAGGTCCGGAGGCACGGGGGCGAACGCCGCAGGGTCGGCGATGGCGGCCAAGCGCGCATGGCCGACAAAGGCGACGTCTGGAGCGCGGAGCGTGTCCGGCGCGTGCGCCAGCCAGAAGCCAGGATCGCCCGCGAATACCCTCCCCAGTTGCGCCCCGTCGACAAAGCGCGCCAGGACGACCGTCACGCGCGCCACCCCGTCGCCGTGGTCCGCCGCAGTCGGCTCCTGGCACTCCAACCGACCCTCGTCGATCTCCCAGCGGATGGATTCGGGCAGTTCGGCGAGGGCGCGGTGCACCGTCCATCCGTCTTCTGGGGCCTCCGCCGCCACGCGCCTTCCCCTCCCCTCCCCTCCCCCGCCTCCGCCTCCGCCTCCGCCTCCGCCTCCGCAGCCCGGGGGCGCAACCGGCTGTGGACCCGGTGCTTTACATCAAACGACTGAACGGGCGTGACTAGTCTCTCGCCGCAATGACCTCGAACTCTGGCCCGGAAAAGGGCCAGGGACGCATCTCCGGCCAGCGTACTTGCAGTCCGCAGAGCACGCGCAGATGTATCGGTCCATTTCGGGCACCAATGTGCTCAACTCTAATGTCCATTGCGGCAGGCCCGATGTCCGCCAGAGGCCCACGGATGAGTTCGGTCAGATGGCGAGGCATCCAACCAAGCAGGTGAAAATTCCCGTCACGCAGCATCACAGCATGGCAGTCGAATGGATTCTGCGGATCAGGTAGTACGAAGAGTTGATCGCCTATTTCCAGAGAATCGACCGCATCATCAGCTCCGGGGATATGGCGGACACCGTGAATCAGAAAGTGGCATTGGGCGGCCTGGCCGACAATGGTCGGCTCTGGGAAAACCTCAATCTTGTCCGTTTGGCGCCGACCCTCGCTGCGAGCAAGGACTTCGAAGGGATCTGCATCGGTTTCCAGCCCGAGGGTACGCACGAATCCAGCGTAGTCCGCCCGGCTCCTCGCCATGAGGCGGTTCTCAAAGAACGGAAACAGGTATTTGGAGCGATAGATCCGGTTCAGATCCGGGAAGCTCAGGAACGGACGGAATCCATCTATCCTATTGCTCCGAAGGAGGTAGCGAAACTCGTAGATGACCTCGCCGGCGCCACGGAGTCGATCGAGACGCCCGACCGGTTCGATCGCCCGGGAGTCCGAGTCCTGCCAAGCCACGTATAGTCGAGCACGGTCGAGATCAGCTCGCGGTGCACTCCTTGGCTCATGAGAGGCGATCGAGCCCATCCAGCAGCCTCCTACGGTTAACCTCCATCAATCTAACAGAAAACCTGCCCGCCAGGGAGGACAGCCGCTCCTCTGGCATCGCCACCATCAGCGCCTCTAGGGCCCCTCCGTCCAGTGCTTCAAGACCCTCCCTATAGACGTCGCGATCTGCCGATGGGCATTGACGGAGACCATCTAGCGCCAAATCGACCAGGGCCGGTGAGCCAGCGAAGTGGCGGCTGTGCCCTCGTTCAGCATAGGCCTCCATCATCCGGTTGGTATCCCGGGTGTGAAGCCGCTCAAGTCGCTCCTCGTCCGAAAGCAGGAATCCGAGGGACGAGGCGTGGTCGAATGTCGCTGCCAGCTCAGGTGCCATCGAAGCTTGGGAGGCTACCAAGATGCCCCAGTTTTCGTGGTGGCGGTCAGTGTTCGCCACCAGCGCATCGAGGAGCAGGTAACCGGTGAAGACCGAGCAGGCGTCTCGACCTGTCACTCCGTGAGGCGCCGATGCGCCGAGTGCCTGCAGGGCGCCGAATACCGCGCCGACTGTGTAGCCGGGCACACTCCGTCGGCCCAACCGGTCGTAATCCGGGTCCTGGCCGAACAGAACCTCGTTCCCTAGGACGAGAGTTTGCCCGGATGATATGTCCCGCGAGATGATGCCAGGCACTCCGTCTCGTCTGGCCAACTCGACCGGCGCGGCGGGAACATTGAGCAGCGCCGCCACCTCAGCGACGATCTTCTCGGCCCAGTCGTCCCCCTTCGGGAACTGCTGCGACTGCTCGTGCTGAGTTGTCCGGGGCTTGAACAGCCACCTGCCGCCCTCCACCGGGCCTTGTGGCAGCGCCTCCAACCACAGCTTACCGGCCTTGCTGCCCATTGGCTCATGGGCACTGACCTGCCATTGGCTTACATCCACGACGCCGAACGTCCCCATCGCCGGTCTAGTTTCCCACCGTTAGCCCCCTTCTGGCAACGCGGGAAGGTCCTCGGGGGTCAGGTCTTCCGCGGGTCTGCCTCGCCCGTCGGCCGAGACCCCCAAGACAGCGTGGTTCACCATCGACCAAGGCACGGCCACCATCGCGCGGCCCCAACCTTGCGCTACGCTGGCGGGACGTCCTCCCGTTCGCGCCGGGGCACCTGCCGGCTTTGCCTCCTACCGGACGCGCCCCTTTGAGCTGTTGCGCCGCATCGCGGGAGAACACGCCAGCGGGGATGCCCCCGCTGGGCCCGGCGACTCCCGGACGTAGGCCCGTCAGCGGCCGTGCCTGCCTCCCTGCCCAGCAGCCTTCTCCGCTCGGCGCAGCCGATCGGGGGCCCGCGGTAGCGCACCGGGTGCGACCGCACGCCCCCGGCGTTCACCCACCGGCGCCCGCATCGGGCGCCAGCGGCTGGGTGGGTGGGGCACCTCGGACGAGGCCATGAGGGCGTCGAGGAGCGCGACGCCTTTGCTGCCGACCGTAGGCTGCGGGGGGTGGCGCAGGCGTCCACCACACCCCCTGCGCCTGCCCGACCGCACTGTCCACCTGGCCATGCGCCAAGGGCCACCCGCGCCGCTCGGGCGGCACCACGCCCCGCGCCTGGCCCGCAGGCCGCGACGCAGGTCGCGGCGAACGGCGCGCGCCAGCGACCCGTCCCCAGCATCGGCGCCGCCCACGCAACCGGCGGCCCGTGCGTCGGTCCATGTGGGCGTGGGCGGCATCGCCCCGACTTTGACTGACGGCACGGGCGGGCCGACCTGTGCCGCTTGGGCCTACGGCCCGGGCGCGGTTCCAGAGGCACCGTCCTGCACGGAGCACGGGCCCCCCGCGATACCGTGTGGTCCTGGGGAGCGATGCGGTGGGGCCCCGTCTGCCCGCACCACTGTTGGGTAGTCGCAGAGCCGCGGGCCAGCGTAGACGGACTGCGGCATTGCCGAGACACCGAGCCGCTTGCGCTCGTTGCTGCTCATCGGCGCTGGAGTCTGGGCGAAGACGGCGTCGTCCAACCAAGGGCACCGGGTTGGGCTACGCCGTGTCCTCGAAAGGGGGGAGGATAGTCATCCACCACCGTACGGTGCGTGCTCCACTCTTTGGCCGTCATCGCGCGCGGGCGACCGCGGGCGCTGCTATCGAACCGCCCCAACCGCGACCTCAGTCCGGCCCCGCACCTGCCCGATACCGAGGCTGTGGCCACGGCACCGGCAGGAGGTCTCGCAGCCTGCAGCGGAAGCCGGGCAAGGTAGGATCCTCCACCGTGGCCTCATCCCCCTGAAGCGTTCGGGTCCCAGAGCCCGCGGCGTATTGCTCCAGGCGGCGCGCGCGTGGGTCGAGGATCCAGACCGACCGCACGCCGAAGGCCAGATATTGGGCTGCTTTGCGCCGCACCGCGGCCAAACGGTCGCTGGGAGAGAGGACCTCCACGGCGAGGTCCGGAGGCACGGGGGCGAACGCCGCAGGGTCGGCGATGGCGGCCAAGCGCGCATGGCCGACAAAGGCGACGTCTGGAGCGCGGAGCGTGTCCGGCGCGTGCGCCAGCCAGAAGCCAGGATCGCCCGCGAATACCCTCCCCAGTTGCGCCCCGTCGACAAAGCGCGCCAGGACGACCGTCACGCGCGCCACCCCGTCGCCGTGGTCCGCCGCAGTCGGCTCCTGGCACTCCAACCGACCCTCGTCGATCTCCCAGCGGATGGATTCGGGCAGTTCGGCGAGGGCACGGTGCACCGTCCATCCGTCTTCTGGGGCATCCGCCGCCATGCGCCTTCCCCTCCCCCGCCTCCGCAGCCCGGGGGCGCAGCGGGAACGCCAACTTGGCGCCACTGTACCACCCGTCGCCCCTCCAGGCACAGTTTGCTTTCTCCACGCGGGAACACCGGCCGGATCCCGGCCCGAGCGGCACAACCCGCGGTGCGACAGCACCCCGGCCGGAGTTCGACGGGACATCGCGGACAGAGCCGAGCACGCCGGTCTCGGCAGCCTGCCGCCGGTGGGAACCGTCGGCGACTGCCATAGGAGCGCGCCATCGCCCCTGCCGACGGCCATCCATCCCGGACGGGCACCATCCGCCGCGTGGGGGGAGGGCGCGATCCCGAAGCGGGCGGCGGTGCCCGGCGCGCCAGGCGCCCGCGCCGCCTGCCAGCAGGCATCCACGTATTGCACCGTCAGGCGTTCGCAGCGGCGCCCGCGGCGGCCGCCGGGGTCCTGCCCCGGGGCGCACGGGGCATCCACGGCCACCAGGCGCGGCCGGTGCTGCGCCAGCAGGCGCCGCAGCCCTGCTTCGACCCAGGCGTGCGTGTCGTTGCCATCACCGCGGGGGTCGCCTGCGGCCGGCTCGACCTGCGCCAACGCGACATCCCGCCCGTCCCAGAACACCACGTGCAGCCGGTGCTGTCCCACGTCTCAGGGCCGCCTGCACGGCGGCGGCGGCCGCGTGGCGGAAATCGCGGCGAGGACCGAGAGGGGCGCTGGCACGAGCCCCGCCCCGCCGGGCGAGGAATCCGCCCACCACAGGCGTAAGGGACCACCCGGGCCCGCCCACGCCGGGAGGGCCCGTCGTGCCGCCGAGCCGATGCTCCCGCGCCTGCCGGCGGCCAGCCACGGGCGCCGGAGGGCCCGCCCGCCCACGCCCGGCAGGAAGGGGACCGCACATGCCCGCCGCCAGCCCGCGCGCGTCGACCCCGCACCCGGTTGAGCCCGCCACCCTGGTCCTATTCGGCGCCACGGGCGACCTGGCGCGCCGGAAGCTCTACCCCGCGCTCTACGATCTGGTCTTCCTGCGCTTCGCGGCGAAGAAGCCCGGCCAGAGCATCGACGTCGTGCCGGTGGAGATGGACTTCGCCTACAGCGAGCACTTCGGCGAGGGGGAACTCGACGCGTATGGCCGGCTGCTGCTCGA
>JAJZZC010000037.1 GCA_021797775.1 Bacillota bacterium | reverse complement strand
CGCCGCCGCCGCCGGGCGAAGGGGACGGCCGCGACCGGGGGCCCCGCGCGGCGGCGCGTCCGCTGGCCGGCGCACGCCCGCCGCCGGGGTTCCATTCGGCGAGACAGCGGGTGTGGAGGGGCGGCCTCCCTCGCCGCGCCGCCGCCCACCGCCCGGCCCTTGACGGGGATCGTCCCGGCCTCGGGGTCCGGGCCGCGAGCCCACCCGTTGGCCGCGGCCGACGCCACGCGCCCCTTCGGCGCCGGAGGCATCTGGGCCGCGGCGCGCCGCGAACCCGCCACCACGCTCGGTGCGGACCAGGACGCGCGGCCGGAACGCGGGCCTCGGTCGCGGGGCCGCGACGGACGGCGGATCACCGGCCAGGCGCAGACCCGGCAGCCGGTTGAGGGCCGCGACGAGTTCCAGCGGCCGCGGCAGCGCGTAGTCGCCCGGGCACTGGCCGGCCCAGGGGGAGACGGCCTCCAGGCCCAAGCGCGCCACATCGGCGAACGCCTCGGCCGCGACCTGCGCCAGCGTCCGCCCGCCGTCGGCGTAGGCCGCCGCCCGCGGGAGCATATCGGCCAGAACGCGGACCTGGCCGGCGTCGACCAGTTGTGCCTGCGCCGAGAGGTCGATCACCCGCTCGTCCCAGACGATCGCCCGCGGCCCGCGGGGCCGGGCGCGCACAGCCCCATACGCGACCACGGGGAAGGCATCCGGCAGCGGGACGCGCGGGGCCGGGCGCGCGATCTCGGCCCCGCCCGCAGGCGCCGGGGCGGGGATCCGCTCGCAGACGGCGCGCGCGGCCGCGGTGGCGTCCTCCGGCAGGTAGTCGCGCATGCGCAGCACGCGGTCCGCCGCACCCAGCAACGCGCCAGCGCCGCCCACCACGGCTACGGTCGAGACCCCCGCCTGTTCCCACAGCGCGCGCACGCGGTCGGCGAAGGGCGTCACCGGATCCTCGGCGTCAAGGACCAACGCGCGCATCCGGGCATCGCGTGACAGGAAGTTGGCGGCGCTGCGATCCTCGTCGAGCAACAGGCAGTCCGCGCCGCCCTCGATGGCTTCCACCAGTGCGCTGGCCTGCGAGGTGCTCCCCGAAGCCGAACGCGTGCGAAAACGGCGCGTATCCGCACCACCGGGTAGGGGATGGACGAAGGCGGAGATGTCTACCGCGGAGACCGGCCGGCCGTCCTCCGCCGCGATGGACATCGCGGTGTCGCGGCATACGCAGAGCTCACGGCCGTCCCCCGCGACGTGGTCGTACACCCCGCGTTCCAGGGCGCGCAGCAACGTGCTCTTGCCGTGGTACGCGCCCCCGACGACGAGCGTCACGCCGGCGGCGACGGGCAACCCGCGGATTTCCCCGCGGTGCGGCAGGCGGACCGTCGCGGCAAGGGCCTCGGGTGCGCGCAGCGGGACGGCTTGGTCGACAGGCAGGGGCAGGTCGCTGTCGCCGCTCTCCCGCGGCAGGATGCTCCCGTCGGCGAGGAAGGCGACCCATCCCCTACGCCGCAACTCGTCCCGGAGCGCCTCCTGGTCCTCGTGCAGGGCGAGGTGCGCCGCGAGGGAAACGGCGTCAGCGGGCCCGACGGGCAGCATGGCCGTGAGGGCGGCGGGCAGAGCGACATCCAGGGCGGCGGCCGCGCGGGGGCCGAGCACCCCGCGCCGGGCGGCGGGTAGGGCGCACGCCAAGCGGACCTCGATCTGCCCTCCACGCACCATCACCGCGGAACGCTCGATCACCTGCTGACCGGGGGCCATCACGTGCAGGCAGGCGGCCGGCAGGGCGTCCTCGGACGGCTGCCGCGCCAGGTGGCCGGCATCACCGTCGCCCGCGCCGCCGCCCTGGGCGGGACCGCCCACCGCCCGGGCCAGCGCGCGATGCAGCCGCCGTAGGAGCCAGTCCTCCAGAGCGACGCGGCGTACGCGCCTGCGCCAGTCCCCCGGGTCGAGCCCGGACTCGCCCGCGGGGAACACCGCGCGCAGCCGGGAGGGGGGCGCGTAGGGATCCGGCTGCACGTGTTCGACATGCAGCACGAAGCGACCGAAGGCGTAGGCCCCCGTGAGGTCGCGGTAGGCGGGGTACGGGCGGCCGTCGATGCGGGCCAGGGTCTGCCGCAGTTGCTCACGACCGTATACGGCGCCCCGACGGTCGGCGGAACCGCGTGCGGGGCGCCGGCCGGGCGGACGGTCCACACTCACCGCATCCTCTCCGGGATGTCCGCTCGGGACATACACCACCGGCACCCGCCCGGCGGGCGGCGCCGGAACCCCGGGGGGGGCCGCCTCGGCGGCGCCACCCCGCATGATCCCCGCCCACGCAAGACAGCATGAGGTGCAGTAGACCACACGGTGTGGCCGCCGGCAAGCGAAGGGTCCCGGCGAGGTCCCTCTGCGCGGGCGGATGGTGCTCCGCGCACGCCGACCACAGGCACTCTGCCCTCTAGCGCTCGTCGGCAGCGCTGGGGGGCGCCCAAAGGGAAAGGGGAGGAAGGCAGGACGATGCCCCACCAGCCCAAGGACGGAGACGCCCCGCGCGGCCGCGCCACGGGACCCTTCGCGCGAGGCCAGCCCGTGGCGGAAGCGCCATCCGCGGACCTGGACGCGCGCGTGCCCGCCGATCCGCGCAGCTACCTGCCCGGCGGTCCACCCCGCGAGGTACGGGAACCGGGCCTGCTGGCCTACTTCGCCAACCCCGCCGCTGCGGCCGCGGCGGCGAAGAGCCTGCGCCAGGCAGGCTTCTCGGTGTCCGTGGAACGCCTGCAGCCGCAGCCGACGGACCGGGCGGACCTCCGCCAGCCCCCCGAGCCTCGAGTCGGCTTGGAGGACCACACAGAGGCGGGCATGCCGTTAGATCCCCTCTCCCAAACCACGACCCTGGTGGCAACCTCCGCGACCGGCCACCGCCGGGAGCAGGCACTGGACATCGTGCGCCGCTGCGGAGGCGACCTTGGGGTGTAGCGGCCCGGGCGATGTGGCACACCGTCGTCCGGTTGCGGGCCGCGGACCCGGACCAGCGGACAACGCGCACCGACGGGAGGTCGTAGGCGCACGGCGCCCAGGGAAGGGGCCCGGTCGGGCTGGTGCACCCGACCAGGCGCGCCTTTGGCCCGCCATGCCGCGCCCGTCACAGACATGGCGAAATCCACGGTGGTGTCGATCTGCCCGTTTTGACCGGGCATGCCCCTGCTGGGGACGCACTCCGGCCCGGTAGTCGAACGCCCGCAGCCGCACCTCAGAACCGAATCAGCCCGGCAGCGCGCAGCGCGCCGACCAACTCGTCGCGGCCCGCCACGGGCACCGGTTGGACGGGGCGCCGCGGCAGCCCGCCCCGGTAGCCCATCAGGTCCATGGCGAGCTTCACACCGGCGACACCCATGCGGCTGGCGGTACGCAGGACAGGCCGGAGACGGCGCTCCGCTTCGCGGGCGCGGTCCCAAGCCCCGTCGCGGCAGAGCGCCCAGAGTTCACCCACCTCAAAGGGTAGGAAATCCGCCGCGGCCAGCACCGCCCCCGGCGCGCCCACCGCGAACGAGGCCACCATGGTCGAACTGCTACCGTTCAGCACGCCCCACCCCTCCGGCGCGCGTTCGACCATCTCCGCCAGTTGCCCGAGGTTCCCCGAGCTATCCTTCACCCCGATGATGCGCGGATGGGCGGCGCAGCGCTCGACCAGGGATGGCGACACGGGCACGCCCGTGTTCTGCGGGATGCTGTAGAGCAGGACCGGCACGGGCGACTCGTCGGCCAGCCCGTCGTAGAAGTCGGCGAGGGCGGCCTCCGTCATGGCCGCGCGGTAGTAGTGCGGCGTCACGGCCATCACGGCGCTGGCCCCGAGTTCCGCCGCGCGCTGCGCCAGGGCGACTGTCTCGCGCAGCCCGGACTCGCCAACCTGCGCCAGCACCGGCCGGCCGGCCGCCTCCTCCACCACGGCGGCGATGACCCGTTCCTTCTCCGCGCGGCTGAGGTGGGGGAACTCGCCGTTCGAACCCAGGGCCACGTAGCCTGCCAGCGGCGCCGCCGCGTACCCCTGCATGTTGCGACGCAACCCCGCGAGGTCCACCGCCCCGTCGTCAGCGAACGGCGTCGTCACGGGTGGAAAGATACCGGTCAGCGTCGTCCCGTCGATTGCCATGGCGCTCCCTCCCCTTCACGGCGGCTTGGCCAGACGGCAAGCGGGGGCGCGTGGCGCCACCCGTGTGGCCGTTGACCCGCCGCCACCACCCACGCACCGCCGACCCTCCGCCGCCACCCGCGCGGCCACCGCAAGGGCAGTTGGCACCGGACGCCCCTCTGCACTCCTGCCTGCGCCGCCAGGACCTTGCTCACTCCGAGCGTCCGGCCGCCTCCGCCAGTGCGGCGTCGATCAGCTCGCCGCTGCCGAGCCCCGCCCCCCTGTGCAACAGGGCCAAGAACTCGACGTTGCCGTCGGCACCGCGCAGCGGGGAGGCCATCAGCCCATACAGCCCCCACCCCAGGTTGGCGGCCGCCGCCGTGAAGGCCAGGAGCACGCGCCGGTGGACCACGGGATCGCGCACGACGCCGCCGGGAGGCACGTCCGCGGGGCCGGCCTCGAACTGGGGCTTGACCAGGCAGATGGCGGCGCCGTCCGGGCGCACCCGACCACCCACCGCCGGCAGCACCTTCGCTAGCGAGATGAAGGACACATCGCACACGACGAGGTCGACCGGCTCCGGCACGTGCTCAGCGGTGAGGTGGCGCGCATTCACGCGCTCGCGCACGACGACGCGCGGGTCGGTGCGCAGCCGCCAGGCCAACTGGCCGTAGCCCACGTCCACGGCCACCACCCGCCGTGCGCCCCGGTGCAGCAGGCAGTCCGTGAAGCCGCCGGTCGACGCTCCGATGTCGAGGCAGGAGAGCCCGTCGGGCGACACGGTGAACCGGTCGAGCGCCGCCTCGAGCTTCCGGCCACCGCGCCCGACGTAGGGGTGGTCCGGCACGCGCAACACCACGGCCGCAGTGGGCGCGACGCGCTCGCCCGGTTTGCGAGCCGGCCGGCCGTCGACGAGGACCTGGCCCGCCAACACGACGGCGGCGCCCCGCGAGCGCGACGGCACGAGCCCACGCCGCACCAACTCGGAGTCCAGACGCTCCACCTAGACCCCCACGCCCCTGGCGCCGGCGCGCAGCGCGCCCAGCTGGCCCTCCAGCAATCCCCGGACCGCGGAGGCGATGCCTCCGGCGCAGAGACCGCTGGAGCGCAATTGGTCAGCCGGCCGGCCGTGGTCCAAGAAGAGGTCGGCCAGCCCGAGCACGCTGGCCCGCACCGCGACGTCGTGCGCCGCCAGCAGTTCCAGAACGGCGCTGCCGAACCCCCCCGTGGCGGTGTGCTCCTCTACCGTGACCACGGCACCGCAGGCCCGCGCCAGGGAGAGGATCAGGTCCGCGTCCAGGGGCTTGCAGAAGCGCGCGTTGACCACGGTCACCCCCACGCCGTCCTCGGCAAGGACATGGGCCGCCCGCACCGCCTCCGCGCACAGGGTCCCCAGCGCCAGGACCAGACAGTCCCGCCCTTGCTCCACCAGGATCTCGCCCCGACCCCAGGGCAGGGGCACGGGTTCCTCCTGCAAGGGCACGCCCAAACCCTCGCCGCGCGGGTAGCGCAGCGCCGTGGGGCCGTCGTCGCGCGCGAGCGCCGTGAGCAAGGCCGACTGCAACTCCGCCTCATCCTTAGGGGCGATCAGGGCCATCCCCGGGATGTGGCGCAGGTAAGCGATGTCGAATACCCCCTGGTGCGTGGCGCCGTCGGCACCCACCACACCGGCCCGGTCCAGGGCAAACACGACGGGCAGCGACTGGTGGGCGACGTCGTGGACCACCTGGTCGTAGGCCCGCTGCAGGAAGGTGGAATACACCGCACACACCGGCCGCAGGCCCTCGGCTGCGAGCCCCGCAGCAAAGGTGACCGCGTGCTGCTCGGCGATGCCGACATCGAAACAGCGGTCGGGAAAGCGCTCGGCGAAGCGATCGAGCCCTGTGCCCTCAGGCATGGCGGCCGTGATCGCCACCACGCGCGGGTCGCGGGTCGCCGCCGCAATCAGCGTGTCCGAGAACACGCGCGTAAAAGTGGGCCGGCCCGCGGCCCTGGCGAAGAGCTTGCCGGTCTTGGGATCGAACGGGCCGCCCCAGGAGTGGGAGGCTTCCGGCTTCTCCTCGGTCGGCGCATAGCCCTTGCCCTTCACCGTCACGACGTGGCAGAGGACCGGACCCTCCACCTGGGTGGCTTGCCGCAGCACGTCCTGCAGAGCCGCGACGTTATGGCCGTCGATCGGGCCGAGATACGTGAGGCCGAGTTCCTCAAAGAGCATGCCCGGTAGCACGAGATGCTTGAGACTCTCCTTGACGCGCTGGGCGGTGCGCACCATCGCCGGACCGATGAGGGGCACGCGCTGCAGAAGCCACTGCACGTCCTCGCGCAGCCTCAGGTAGGCCGGCTCCGTGCGCAAGCGCGCCAGGTAGCTCGGCAGCGCCCCGACGTTGCGTGAGATCGACATGCCGTTGTCGTTGAGGACGACGATGACGCGGCTCTGGCTGTGGCCGATGTTGTTCAGGGCCTCCAGTGCCATGCCCGCCGTCAGAGCCCCGTCGCCGATGACCGCGACGACCGCGTGCCGGTCGCCCTTGAGGTCTCGCGCCTTGGCCATCCCCAGGGCGGCGGACAGGGAGGTGCCCGCGTGGCCCGCCTCCCATACGTCGTGGGGGCTCTCCCGCCGCTTGAGGAAGCCGGACAAGCCCCCGGGCTGGCGCAGGGTCGCGAACTGTGGGAAGCGACCAGTCAACAGCTTGTGGCCGTAGGCCTGGTGACCAGTGTCCCAGATGATGCGGTCCGTCGGGCTGTCGAACACGGTGTGCAACGCCAGGGTGAGCTCCACGGTCCCGAGGCTGGCGCCCAGGTGCCCGCCGTTGCCCGCCACGGTCTCGACGATGGTCTGCCGCACCTCGGCTGCCAATTGCTGCAGGGCCTCGGCGTCGAGACCGACAAGATCCTCGGGGCCGCTGACGCGCGGCAGCCACTCCACTCTGCATCGCCCCTGCTTCCCGCTTGCACGCCGTTCCTTACGACACGGACAAATGTGGACTTTCCACCACAATCATCCGCTCACGCCAGCCGAACAGCCTAACTGACGATGCCACGGCCAGCCCCCGGCGGCCCGAGCCTGCGAGGCACGCCACACGCACCAGTTATACCGTTTCTGACGGCGGCGGCAAGCGGCCGGCGACCGTCGCCCATCCGCTGGGGCGGCGGCGACGCGCGCCAAGCGGGCTCGGCACGGCTGTGCGGACACGGTACGCGCGAGGGAGCGGGTTTCCCCCCCCTCGGGGCCACGGAGCGGGGCGCCGGCGGCAGCGTTCCACGCGGCGCATAGGCGCGCTCGCTCCGCGGAGCAGAGCGCATTACCTGCCGCGCCCACGCCCCGGGGGCAGCGCGCCTCCGGGGCGCCTCCGGCCGCGCCGGGCGAGCCGCCGGCCCGTCAGCACATGGCCGGCGTGGCCGGCAAGATAGAGGACGCTGTTGGCGTGGCGGAGTGAGACCCCCTTCAGGGCAGCCTTGACCCCCACAGTCAGGGCCGCGGCCAGGGCCACGGCGCTCGCCCGCGCCAGCACCGGAGGCCACCCGTGCCGCAGCGCCGCGGCCGACGCGGAGATCGCCGCGGCCGCCCCGCCCACCGTCCCGGAGACATCGCCCACGATGTCGCCGGCAACGCTGGCCACCCGGTCGGCGCGATGCTTCAGGGCCAGGGCGGCGCGCGCACCGGGGCGGCCGCGGGCCGCCATGGAATGCAGGGCGGGCTCCTCGGCCGCAGCCGCAGCCACCGCCAGCATATCGCCGGCTGCGCCGAGCGCGATGAGACAGGCGACGACGACCGCGGCCATCGGCAACCCGAGCCCCGCCAGCGCCGTCTCCGCTGGCCACGTCACGGCGAAGGCCACGGCCAGGGCGATCCCGGTCAGCTGCAGCCCGCGGATCAGCCCCGTGCGCGCGCGCCGCCAGGGTCCGGCCGGACCGTCACCGCGGCGGCGCCCCCCGGCTCCCTTGCCCTTCACGGGTCCCTCCCAGAGGATCGCCGCGACGCGTCGGCCGTAGAGCGAGGGCAACCCTGGCCACGTATTGCACCCAGGCGCTGCAGGCGCGCCGCGTGCCGGAGGGCCTGGGTCCCCACGCCCAGCAGAGCGTCCGCCCGGCCCCGGGTTTACCCTGAGTTTCGCCAAGCTCGCCACAAACCATGGTCTCCAAGCCACCGCAGGCCGCGCGCCCAACCGGGTGGTGGTCGGCGCGGTCCATACCATCCTTGGGACCGGGCGCCCGTGATGAACCTCGTGCGAAATTGCGGTTTAGGCCGTGGCGCCTCGCGACGGAAACCCACCCAGCACCGGACTTCGGCTCATCGGTTCGCCGCCGCCCGGAAACCGTTGAGCCCCATGGATCACCCAAATGCTGGCAGATTTGCGTCCCGCACGCGGTCTGCCGGATCACCATACCACCTGCAGTACGTCATCGTCGCGATTGGTACCACATCTAGTGGTTCGATCCACCTACGGACCTGCGGCGTGCACAACGGGTGAGACGCGCCAGAAGCCAAATGCGTCGAAGTCTGAGCTTGCAGACGAGGCGGCAGCGCGACAGGTCAATCTTGCGCCATAAGGTCCAGCCGGCTTTCCCGCACCCCCACCGCCCCGTCACCGGGACGGCGGTTTCCCTTTACGGGGGTCCCGCTCGGTCACCCCAAGCGATGCTGGACGGCCACTGAGGTCGCACCGCAATCCCTGCCGCGCCCCTACATGGACAGCCTAGGGGGTTTCCCCGAAACCGCCCTCGCGCCCTAGCCTCTGTTGCACCCAGGATTTCCGCGAGGGCCCATCGCCGCACGGGGCCCCGTGCAGGCCGACCCTTACCCGCTCCGAGCGGGTGCCGCTTCCGCCCTAGCCACATCAAGGCAGGCTACGCTGCACGCAGATTCCCCACGTGCAGGTTCTTCCCCGGGCGCCAGTCCCTGCCGGAACCGGCCCACCGGGTCTCCGCGGTGGTGGGGTCCACGCCCGCATGCCATTGCGGCTCGCCCCGCCACCTTAACTCCCAGCAGCAGCCCCGGGCTGGGCGCCAGAAGCCACCACCAGGAACTTCATCGATATGCCCGTCGCGGATTTTTAAGCCCGCGTTCGGGCGCGCGCGGTTGACTAGGATACTGCGCCACCCGAGCCGGAGTATAGCATGGGCGCGCTAGCGGCGCCGAGGCCTGCGGCACCGGGATGATCCGGCCCCCCAACCTTGCCGTGTGGGTGAGCGGTGCCGCGGCGGGCCTACAACGCCGTCAGCCAGTTGTGCGCCCCAAGCCCGGGGGACCGCCCGTCCGCACGCCCCCCCCGCACCGCACCGTCGCCCCAGGTGGCTGCGCGTGCGCTCGCCCCAGAGGCGCCCCGTTTCGGCGTGCCGGTCTAGCGGTCGCGCGCCGCGGCAAAGGCCGCGAGGGCGCGAAGGGTGTAGGAGGGCGGCCCCCAGCCGGCTAGCGCGTTCGCCGCCCTGCGCGCCGCCGCGTCCGCCTCTGCCCGTGCCCGCTCCACACCGAAGAGGGAGACCATCGTAACCTTACCATGCCGCCCGTCGCCGCCGGTCGATTTGCCGAGAGCGGCCGCCTCCCCCACCACATCCAGGACGTCGTCTGCCACCTGGAAGGCCGCGCCGAGCGCGCTGCCGTACGCGCGCAGGTCCTCCAGGCGCTGACCCGGCGCGCCGGCGAGCAGGCCGCCGATGACCGCGGCTGCAGTGATCAGCGCCCCGGTCTTCATGGTCTGCAGGCGCCATAGCCCCGCCTCGTCTGGCGGCCGGCGCTCGGCGGTAAGGTCTAGCGCCTGGCCGCCGCACATCCCCCGCGGCCCGACGGCCGCGGCCAGCTCCGCCACAGCCGCGGCAGCCGCCAGTTCTCCCACGCCGGGCACAGGGCGGGCCAGCGCCTCAAAGGCCCGGGCCTGCAGCGCGTCGCCAGCGAGCACCGCGAGGGCCTCGCCGTAGACGCGGTGGCAGGTGGGCCGGCCGCGGCGCAGCTCGCCGTCGTCCATACACGGAAGGTCGTCGTGGATCAGGGAATAGGTGTGTAGCAATTCCAGGGCGCACGCCGGGCCGAGCAGCCGCGGCACGGCGTCGGCGGCGCCGCACGCCTCGGCCGCCGCCAGGCAGACTGCGGGCCGTAGGCGCTTCCCTCCGGCGAGGAGGCTGTAGGCCATGGCCTCCCGCAACTCGGCCGGGGTGCCCGGATCGTCGACGAGGGCCTGCAGCACCGGCTCCACTGCACGGGCCACCCCGGCCAGGTAGGCCTCAGCCGAAACGTCGGTCACCAAGGGCTCGCCTCCCCCCCCAACGGCCACGGAGGGCCCGCCTGCGATCCGCCCACCCATTGGCCACCACCCCAGCGGCCACGGCGCCGAGCCGTCGGGCCCGTGCCAGACGGCGTCGGACGGCCCACCGCACCATCGCCTCTCACGCGGCACACCCGGCATGCGGCCAACGGCCCGGGCGGCGTGGGCATCGCGCGCGGGGACCACCGCCGCCGCCCCCGAGCCGGCCACGCATCGGCCGGCCCCACATCGCTCGATCGCGTCGCCCGGCCCGACGGAGGGGCCCTCGTGGCGGACATCCGGCGCCCTGTCCCACGGCTGCCTCCAACCGGGGCGGCGTCGTGACGGCGGGAGACCCTGCGGTCGAGCAGAGGTAGGAGGGGCGCCACGGCAAGTCGCCGGACTCCGGTCGACGCGGTTGCGGGCCAAGCGGAGAACGCCGCCACACCTGCCCCCCGCGGTCACCGTGCACCCTCCGCGCAAGCAGATCCCGGGAATCGGTCCTCGCCCGCCAGGTACTGCAATCGCCGCAGCCTTGCTTCGTCCCCGGGTGACGGCCCGGTCCCGCCCACGGCTCGCCCGGCCCTCATCGGGCCGGGCGACATCCCCGGCATCCCGCGGAGGCCGCACATCCCCCCGCGGGGGAGCCCTCAGGCCCCCTCCTCCTGCAACGGTAGGAGGACCGGTCTGCCCTCCTCGTCCAAGGCGAGGACCTTTACGCGCGCCTCTGCCGCATCCAACTGGGCCGCGCACGAACGCACGAGCGCGACCCCCCGCTCGTAGAGCTGGAGCGACTGCTCCAGGCCAAGGTCGCCGGCCTCCAGGTCATGGACGATCCGTTCCAACTCGGCCAGCCCCGTCTCAAACGGCACCGCCGGCTGCGGCGCCTCCTCCACCGGCTCGCCCTGGCCCCTGGCCACGGCGCCACCCACGGCCGGCCGCCTGTCCCGGCGCCCCGCGGCGCCGCCCGCCGCCTCGGGCGCGATACCGACCAACCCGAGTGCCTGCGGCCCCTGTGCCTCCATCGTGGCCCGCCCCCTCGGAGCCCCAAAGGGCCCACCCTTCTTCTCGCCCACCGGGACAGCCGTCACACACAAGTAGCGCGTCCCCCGCCCCTCTCCCCCGCAACCGCCAAGCCCGGGGCTCGGGCCGGCACGGCAGCTGCGCCCGGGTGGGGGGCAAGCGCCCCCGCGGCCACAGCCCCGCCGGGGGCAGCGGCGGCCCCCTCCCCGGCCGACGCGGTCACTGCAGTCCGGGACCGTGGCCCTCCACGCGCGCCAACAGCCGCCCGCGCTCGACCAGCACCTCGACCGCACTCCCGACGGGTGCCTGTTCCGCTGCCCGCACCAACGCGCCGTCCGGAAGGCGGCAGACCGCGAAGCCGCGCGCCAGCACGCCGAGCGGGGACAGGGCATGCAGCCGTCCGGCGTCGATCTCCCAGCGCCTGCGCGCGTCGTGCAGGCGGCCACGCCCCGCCGCGGCGAGGCGCGCCGCCGCATGGGTTAACCTGGTGCGCTGGCCGGCGAACGCGGCCTCGCGCCGGGCGAGCGGCCCGCGGCCGGCGAGTTGCGCCAACCGCTGCCGGCGGCGCTGCAAGGCCACGCGCAGCGCCCTGCTGGCGGCCTGCGCCTGGGCCGCCAGTTCGCCGAGCAGCGCTTCACGGTCTGGCACGACCATCTCCGCCGCCCCCGAGGGCGTGGGGGCCCGGCGGTCGGCCGCGAAGTCGGCGATGGTGAAGTCGGTCTCGTGCCCCACGGCGCTGACCACCGGCGCCGGGCACGCGCGGATGGCCCGGGCTACCGCCTCGTCGTTGAACGCCCAGAGCTCCTCCAGGGAGCCGCCCCCGCGCCCGACGATGACGACGTCGGCGTGGAGCGTGGCCGCGTGCGCCAAGGCGAGCACGATGGAGTCGGGCGCGTCCGCCCCCTGCACGAGGGCAGGTACCAGGACCAACTCGACGGACGGGCAGCGCTGGGTGGCGATGCGGATCATGTCGCGGAGCGCCGCGCCTGTCGGGGAGGTCACCAGCGCGACCCGACGGGGCAGGCGTGGGAGCGGGCGCTTGCCTGTGGGGTCGAACAGGCCCTCCGCCGCCAAGCGCGCCTTCAACTGCTCGTAGGCGAGGTGTAGCGCGCCGAGCCCGGCGGGCTGCATTTCCTGGCCATAGCACTGGTAACTCCCGTCGCGCTCGAACACGCCGATCTGGCCGCGCAACAGCACCTTCAGCCCGTTGGCCGGCCGGAAGGGCAAGCGCTGGGCGCGCGAGCGGAACATCACGCAGCGCAGGGTCGCGCCCTCGTCCTTGAGAGTGAAGTACAGGTGGCCGGAGGTGTGCAGCTTGAAGTTGCTGATCTCGCCCTCCACCCAGAAGTCGCGCAACGCCGGATGGCCCTCCAGCAACCCCTTAACGACGGCGGTGAGGGCGGACACCGACAAGGCGCCCTTCCCAGGGGCTGGGGGAAACGCCGCGACCGCAGACCGGCCGACCAAGGGCTCTACCCTCCTCCCCCGGCAGCGGGCACGGCCTCCAGCGCCTGCGCGGCCTGCAGGGTATTGCGCAGCAGCATGGCAATGGTCATGGGCCCTACACCCCCGGGGACCGGGCTAAAGGCACCGGCCACATTCGCGACGGCGGGGTCGGCGTCGCCGACCAGGGTGTCGCCGACGCGGTTGATCCCCACGTCGACTACAGTGGCCCCCGGCCGCACCATGTCCGGCGTCAGCAGGCCCGGGCGGCCCGCCGCCAGGACGACGACATCCGCCAACCGCGTCACCGCGCCGAGATCCGGCGTCCGCGAGTGGCACACCGTCACCGTGCAATGGGCGGCAAGGAGCATGAGGGAGATCGGCTTCCCCACCAGTGTGCTCCGCCCCACGACCACCGCCCGCCGCCCTGCCAAGGGCACGTCGTGGTGGCGGAGGAGTTCCATCACGCCAAGCGGCGTGCAAGGCAGAAAGCCGGGCTCCCCACGCATCAGGTGCCCCTGGGACAGCGGGTGCAGGCCGTCCACATCCTTGCGCGGGTCGGTGCACGCGACCGCGGCCCCGGCGTCCAGATGGGGCGGCAGCGGCTGCTGCACCAGGATGCCGTGCACCTCTCGATCCCGCCCCAGGGCGTCCAGGTGCGCGGCGAGCGTCTCCCAAGATGTCTGCGCGGGCAGGCGCAGCACACGGGAGCGCAGACCGGCGCGCGCGCAGTCGCGCTCCTTATTGCGCACATAGACGACCGACGCGGGATCCTCGCCGACGAGCACGGCGGCCAGGCATGGCACCACGCCGGTCCGCCGGCTCCACGCCTCCGCCTCGGCCTTCACCTGGGCGCGCACCCGCTTAGCCAACGCGCGACCGTCGAGCAGCACCGCCAGAGCACATCCCCCCCCCGCGCGCAGCCTCTTCCCCACCCGCCCGGCGCGTTCCTTCGGCGAGAGGGATCCGACAGCGTCACGGCGCACCCGGTGGCGGGCCGGTCCCAGGATGCCGCTTCCCCCCGGCGGCCCCCACTGCCCAAGGTCCGAGCGGCTTCGCTCCGGCCCGCGCCCGGCAGGCGCACGTCCAACACCATTGGGCCAGACACACGCGGACCCTGCCGTTCAGGCTATCCACTGAGAACGCCGCGGGGCCGAGGGATCCGCGCGGGGCCGCGTCCATGCCCCCGTGGGGAGTGGGTGCCGGCCGCGCGGCGCCGCGCCCTAGGGACGCCGCCGAGGGCGTGGCATCAACCCTCAAGGCGCCCCGCAGAAGGGCCCACCGAGCGGGACAAGGCGGGACGGGTGGGGTGCGCCATCGCCCGGCGGGTACCCTCTCGCCAGCGCGGCCCCACAACCCTCCCCGGACGACCCTAGGTGGCGGTTCAAGGCGCCCCCGAGCCGCCGCCCGCCCCCCAGCGATCTACCGCCCGGGCCGACAGCGCAAGACGCGGTCGCCTAGGGCCGCGCGTCAGTCACGCGGTTCCCCGGCCTCCAGGTCCCGGACGAGCTGCCCGAGCAGACCGTTGACGAAACGCGCCGACTCTTCGCCACCGAAGGCGTCAGCCAAGCCGACCGCCTCGTCCACCGCGACCGCCCGTGGGACATCGGGGCGGTGGAACAACTCAAAGACCGCCAAGCGCAGCACGCTGCGGTCCACCGCGGCGAGGCGCGGCAGCGACCAGTTGCGCGCGTAGGCGGCAATGCGGCGGTCGAGTTCCGCCAGGTGCCCCGCCACACCCTCGACAAGCTCCCGGGCGAAGGACTCCGCCTCTCTGGGCGCGTCCTCCTCACGGGCGAGGTGGGCGAGCACCTCCAGCGGGCGCGCCAAACCCACGTCCCGCGCGTAGATCGCGCGCATCGCCAGTTCCCGGCCGAGCCGGCGGCTGTCCTGGGCGCGCTCCGTCCCTGGCCGGCCCCCGCCCGTCGCGACCGCGCGCGGCGCCGGCGGCTGCGCGCGGCCGGCATCCTCGTGGGATCCGTTCGCCGCCATGGCCACCCTGGTGAGAACAACGCGGACAAACCGCGCGTGCGGCCTTCCACGCCGTCCGCCCGACCAGGCCTTCGCCCCTTTCGGCTTCCAACTCATCCCATGAGGGACGGCAGGTGACAGGCGGAGTCAGGTGACGCGGCGCCCACCCACCGTGCTTGCCGGGATTCCTACCGGACAGAGTCCCGATCGGCCCCGCGGCGCAGTCACCCGACCCTGGCGAGTCTCGCAGCCGGCACGCAGGGCCTTGGTTCGTAGGGCCCTTCCCCGCCGAGCCGCCGGATGTTCGCACACCGGTTGCTCGAGCGCCATCACCCGAACGGGGCCGCGCGCGGCGCGGGCCGCGTGGCCGTTCAGCGCCGTCCGGGCGGCCGGAGGCGGTCGATCCATTCGGCGAAGGCGTCCTGCTCCCCGTCGAAGTACCGGCCGGCAGCGTAACCCACACCGACGCACAGGCCGATGAACAGCGTCCAGAGCAGGCCCCAGGCCATGACGGCGACGCCGACGGCAAAGCCCAGCAGGGATCCGACGACCTGGCCCCGGTGCCGCTCCAGCCATACGCGCCAATCCATACCTTCGCCTTTCCCCGACGACCGTCGCTCGGTGTCGCGCCTCCGGCGACGGAGGGTAAGCGCCCACTCCAGGCAAGGGGCAGCGGCCACGCGGCTGGTGCCCCCCGCTTGTCGCACACCGGCGCGGCGAGCCGGTCAACGGCCACCCGCTGCTCGCCGGCACCCTCCATCCAGACGCCTCTTCGCCAGGTCGCTCTGCGCGCTCACGCGCGCTTCCCTCCCGGCATCCGGCCCCTCCGCCTGCGCCCAGCGCCACCGCTGGCCGTCTCACCTCCGCCCCCTCACTCGACACGCGTGCGCCGCCCCTCGGTGCTGATGTTCTCCACGTGCAGCCGCAACTCGCTGAGTTCGACGCCCACGACCTCACGCATGGCGCGCCGCACCTCGTCCTGCACCTGCCGGGCCAATCCCGGAATGCCGACATCGGGGCTCACCCACACCCGTGCCCACGCCACCACCCCGTCGGGTCCCAGCGCGACGCGCGCACGGATGTCCCGCACCCCGCGCACCTGACGAGCCACACGTTGCACAAGATTCTCCACCGCCTCGCGGGCGATGCGCACGTCGCCCAGGTCGGTCTCGTGTACCACCTGCATCCGCGGACGGGCAAACGCCGAATACAGGAGGCGGACGCTGGAGGCCAGGACGAGCAGACTGACGAGGCCGGTGATCCAGCGCCCCTCGGGGTTGACCAGGGCCAACTGGAAGGCGTGGAACGGCCGCTGATCGCCGAGCGCCACCACAACGGTGATCGCGGAGAACAGCGTGAGGGCCACCGTGTATACCGTAAGGAGCAACCGATCCAGGAGGCCCATCGCTCACCCCGTTCCCAGCGGCTCTGGGCTCCCGTCCCGTGGGGACTCGGACCCGGCGTCGGGCCCATCGTCCGGACCGTCCGTTCCAGACGGCCCCACGGCGCCCACTCGGGGGGCCGGTGGCGGGAGCGATGCGCCACCGACCCCACCCATGCCTGGGCGCGGCCTTCCCCGGCGCGATCCCCCACCCCCCGGGTCAAGCCCCGGACGGCCGCCCGGTATGCTGAGCCCCTGCACGTGGACGTTGACCTCGACGACCCGCAGCCCGGTCATCCCCTCCACGGCACGCCGAACGCTCTCCTGCACCCGCTGCGCCACCGCCGGGATGCGCTCGCCGTACGCCACGTGGAGGTAGACGTCCACGGCCACCTCCCGGGTACCGATCTCGACGCGCACGCCGCGCGTGGGGTGGCGCTTGGCGAGCACGTCGCCGAGACCGGGACCAGCTCCCATGGCCGTCACCCCGGCCACCTCGGCCGCCGCCATCCCCGCGACCGACGCCACGACTTCATCCGACACGCGGTAATCCGCGTCGAGGTCGGGAGGCGATCCGGTCGTGCCCTCCCCGGTCGAGGAACCGTCCACCACGCTGGGCCTGATCCAGGTACGCCGACAGGATGACGGGCCTTCGGCGTTGCTCGGCTCAGGCCCCCACCCCCCTTCGGACCAAGGCTCGCCCCCCGCGCGGCGGCGACGCGGTGGGCAAACCCGTCCCAGGACGGCCCGGGCGCAACGGGGATCCTCGATGCGGCCTTGCCGTGACCGGCATAGGCCCCTCTGCGGCGCGTGCCGCGCGCGGCCCGACGAAGGGACGGTCCGGGGGAGCGGCTCGCGCCTCCCGCCCCAAGCCTCACCCCGGTGACGCGGTCGGTCGCCCGCGAGTGGCACGCTGGCGCCCCACCCAACACGCTCCACTCGCCAAAGGCGCGCCGCCTGGCATGATGGAAGCGCTTCCTGCTCACCCCATTCTACCCGAAGATACGGCGCCAGGCCCCTGGCTTTCGCGCGGATGGGGTGCCCGGCCCCAGCCGCGGCCGTGGCGCCGAGGTCACGACCGCGCGACGATCTGGATCTGGTCAGGTTGCAGGGAGGCCACTTCGGCCACCGCCTGGCCCACGGACGCCGCCATGGCGGCGTCAAAGCGCGGCGCCTGCACCACTACAACCGCGCCACTGGCCGACAGGAACACGATCGATTGGGAGAAGCCTTTGGCACGCAAGACCATCTCCGCCAGAGCTTCCTCGCGCTGCATGGTATCGAGCTGCAACAACGCCTCCTGGGCCTGGCCGCGCACCGTGGCCGAGGCCGACGGGTCATTGGCCATGGCCTGTAACTGGTCCAACTCGCGGCTCTCCGCCTGGGCCCGCTGCATGCGGGCCGCGGCGAAGTAGGCAGTCGCGCTGGAACTGGCCCCTGCGGTTTGCGCCTCGCGCCCGGTGGCGGCGGAGCCGCGGCCCCCCGTGCTCGACACGATGTGTCCGCCGGAGGCGCCGCCTAGTGCCGTACTCCCGCTCGGGCGGCGCGCCGCGCCGGACCCCCGGGCAGCCGCCCCGCTCGAAGCGGCCAGGGAAGGGACGCCGTCCAGGGCTGCGACGGCTTGCAGCCCAGCCGCGCCGGACGCCCTGGCCACCGGGGCTTGCGTCGGCGCGGCGGCGCCGCCGGCCGCCGTCCGGCTCCAGTTATGCGAGACCCACCACACAGCGACGCCTACCAGGAGTACGAACACCGCCAGGTTCACCCACCGCCGGCCACGCACCATCTCAGTTCCCTCCCGCCGCCGGCAGGACGACGATGCGGTACGCGGGCACGCCCGTCGCCGCCTGCACCGCTTGGGTGATCTCCTCCTCGACCACTGGACTGGTGGCGCCGACCGCCACCACCAGCACCCCGTCGACCACCGGCCCCCGTATCGCGTGCACAGCGGGCTGGCCGGCCCCGGAGAGCACTACCTGTCCATCCGCGGAGTGCTGGGTGCTCGTCTGTGCCCCGGCGCCGGTCGGCTGCGTGCTGGTCGAATCCGTCACCTGGCTGTTCACCGCGTAGTCCGTGGCGGGGCCCTCCACGAGGTCCACTTCGACCGACACCGTTCCCACGCCGGCCACGCGGGCGAGGATCGTCTGCAACCGGCTGTCGATGGCCTGTTCCTCGGCCAGCAACGGGTCGGCCGCCGTGAGGGACGCCGCTGCGGTCGCACTGCCCGTGGCTCCGGCGGTGGAGACCGCCGGGCGGGCCAGGGCCGGGGCCGAGGCCCCTGGGTGCACCGTCAGGAGCACCACCCCCGCCGCCAGCAGGGCCAGGAGCCACCCGGCGGCACGCATGTCCTTCGGCTTCAGGTTGAAGAACCGGATCGGGGGCTGGGCGCCCTCGCGCAGCGGAGTCCCGTCCCCCGCTCCCGGCCGCTCCTCGTTCAACCGCCACGCCCTCCCTTTGCGTCACCCCGCCTCAGGCGACCGTTGCCGCCACGCCCTCCGCTGGCGGCCACCCTGCCTTAGACAACCGTCGCCTCCACGCCCCTCCGTTGGCGTCACCCCGCTTCATACGACCGTCACGGCCACACCCTCCGGGGAGAGGCTGAGTCCAGCCGCCAGGGCGGTGCGCACCTGGGCGGCCAGCGTCTGGTCGGGGATGGCCGTGCCCGCTGGCGTCACAGAGACCGACGCCAGCCGCACTGCGGGCAACCCGCCGGCCTGGGCCGGAGAGAAGCTAAGGGCGACCCGGGCCGAGAGCACGCCAGGTAAGCCCGACGCCAACGCCCGGGCGCCCTGCGTGACCATGCGTTCGTATGTAGTGGCCGCAGCCTGGGCGGCCTGCGCCGCGGCCGTCCCGACCGGGATGGCGACCGACCCGCCACCGCCGGCCAGGCCCGGCAGGGAAAGCCGCAGGCGCCCCTCGGCAAACCCCGCCACGGGCTGCAGCACGACGAGCAGCACCAGCAGCGAGAGCAGGGCACGCGCGTAGCCGCGGAGGCCACCGCCAGGCAGTAGCGTCTCCACCATGCCGGCCAGGAGCACCACGGCCGCCAGTTGCCGGACCCAGGTGTCGAGGGCGCCCACGCGCGCCACCCCCTTCTCGGAAACGGCCACCGACCCTCAGCGCAGGGCGAAGGCGGCGCCCCCGGCTCCCACCAGGACGGAGAGACTGAGGAAGGACATCAGCCCCACGGCCGTGACGGCCATCGTCAGAAGTCCGAGCGTACCGGCCACCCCGGCGAGGACCCGGGCGACCGCCTCGCCCCCCACGGGCTGCGCCACGGCCGCGGACAGGCGGTAAACGGCCCAGAGCGCCATCATCTTCATGACCGGCACCGCTACCAACAGGACCACGGCAACCAGCCCGAGCAGGCCGAGGCCGCTCTTGAGCAGGAAGCTGGAACTAAGCACGATCTCTGCCGCATCGGCAAAGAGCCCACCGACCACGGGCACAAAGGCCTTGGCCGCATACTTGGCCGCGCGCAGCCCCACCCCGTCGGTGATCGCGCCAGCGGCGCCCTGGACCGCGACCACCCCCAGGAAGACCGTGAGCAATAGCCCCATGGCGCCGACGCCGACCTGGCGCATCAGGCCGCTCAGGCTGGAGAGGCGGAACTGCGGTGAAAAGGCGCCCACGATGTCCAGCAACGCAGCCAACAGCAGCAGCGGGAAGACCAGGCCCCGCACCAGCACCCCGACGGCATCGACGGCGCCAAGGAGCGCCGGGCTCAGCAACCCCGCTGTGGTGGGAGCGCCGGTCGCCGCCAGGAGGCCGATCAGCGCCGGCAGTAGGGCGACCACGAAGGACGAGAGGTCGGCGATGGCGCCCTCGGCCAGGCGCACGGCAAGCGCAAACCCGGCCAGGCAGATCGCGCCGAGGGCCAGGAACACCGCCGCGTCGGCGACGCGGCCCACGGTCTCGCCCTCAAAGGCCCCCTGGATCTGGCGCAACACCGCGGCGAATACCACCAGGATGAGGAGTTGGCCGAGCAGGCGCAGGTTGGCGCGCAACTCGCCGGCGAATACGCCGAGCAGCGCCCCGGCCAGGCGCCCGGGGTGGCGCACCAGCCCGCCGCCGTGCAGGAACTCCCCGAGGTTCTGCCAACCGAAGCCAGCGCCGGGGCCGAGTTGCTGCTGAAGGGCGTCGACGAAACGCTGGATAGAGGCCGTGTCCAACCCGCCCAACTGTTGGAGCGCGGCATTCTGTACCTGCGGGGGCAGGATCGACGCGGGGGTCCGGGCCGCTGTGCCGGAAGCCGGTGCCGCCGCGGTCGCTGACGAAGGGGATGGCGGCGCCGTCGATGTCGCGCCGGTCGCCGAGGGAGCGGATGGCAGCGCCGCCGACCCGCTGACGGCGGGAGGGGCGGGAACCACCGCCGCGGCCCTGGCCCCCGCCACGACGGCCAGCACGGCGCCGCCGGCCATCAGGACGCACAGCGCCCGCCGGCCGAGCACCCGCAAGCCATGCCCCCCCCGCATCCGCGCCACCCCCCTTCCCGCGGCCCTACGGCACGGCCGCCCGTGGGTCTCATCCCAGCAGCCGGACCACCAGTTGCAGGACCCCCAGGAGAATGGGCACCGCCATACCCAGGATGAGGATCTTGCCACCCAGCTCGACCTTGGCGGCGACGGCGCCCTCGCCGGCGTCCCGTGCCACCTGGGCGCCGAACTCGGCCACGTAGGCAACGCCCACGATGCGCAGCACGGCGGCCAGGTAGGCGGCGTTCAGCCCACCCTGACCGGCCAGTCCCTCCAGCAGGCGCACGATCACGGCGATGCGCGGCAGCAGCGCCGAAAAGATGACCACCGCGGCGGCCACGGCCAGCAGCGCGGCGAGCTCCGGCCGCAACGGCCGCAGGACCGCGAGCGTCACCACCGCGACGATGGCGAAGCCGACCAGCGGGATCACGGACAACGGGAACCCCTCCCCCGGGCCGGGCCACGCAGGGCGCGGCGGGTCCGCGCCCTGGGCTGTGCAGCCACGTCCTCTCTGCGCAACCCCAGCGCCCCACGACCTTGGGGGGGCGGGATCCGCGCCGGCCACCCGTGTGGCGTCCCGCAGACGCACCCCGGGAACCGGTGATCGGCCGCTGCGGCCACCGGTGCGCCCCGCGCGAGCAGCGAGGTCCGCCTCGATCCCCGCGGCGCCGGGGATGGCCGAGGGCCAGCCGCGTCGCCCACGCCGTGGGCAGCGCCCCCGGCTGGGACGGCCCAACGCGGATAGCCGAGCGTAAGCGGGTCAAATGTTGAACACGGCCTTGACGGCCTGGAACAGGTCGTTGACCAGGGACACCACCCGCCAGAGCACCACCGCCACCCCGGCCAGGGTGATCAACCACGCCAGCTCGTCCCGGCCCGCCGTCTTGATGACGCTGTGCGCCACGACGACGAGGATGCCGATGCCGGCGATCTGCCAGATGATGTCGGTGTTCACGGACGCGACGCCTCCTCGCTCCCCGCGCCCGGCCGCGGGGGGACCACCGCCTCAGCGCGCTGCCGTCAGCGCCAGCCCGGCGCCCGCCAGCACGCCGAGGTATAGCCACATGCGGGCGCGGCGCTCCATCCCGTTGCGGGCTCGCTGCTCGGCGAGCCGCAGGCGCTCGGCGCACACGGCGATGTGCCGCACCTGGTCCGCGACCCCGGACCGCCCGAGTGCCCCGCCCAGGCGGGCGAGCTCGGCGATGTCCTCACGGGTCCAGGCCGACAGCCCGTCCGCTTCGGCGAGCGCGCCCTCCCACGCCTCGGCCGGACTCCATCCGCCGCCGGCCGCCAGCCGTTCGGCCGTGCCGGCAAACAGGCGGCGTACCGCCGGCGACACCCCGCGACCCGAACGGGCCAGGGCTTCGGCCAGAGGGGTGCGCCCGTAGGCGATCTCAGTGCGCAGGATGGACAGGGCGGCCTGGGCCGCCGCTAGTTCATCGGGCCTCTGGCGCAGCCCGCGGGCAAGGATCCAGCCCCAGCCACCCGTCGCCGACACGGTGCAGAGGGCACCCAGCGCCACGATTTGCATGGTGGTCCCCCACTCCGCATAGCGCGCAACCGATCCTCGGCCGCGCCGCCGGGGCGCTCCGCCGCACGCCCCCGGGGCTCCCTGCCTGCACCGGGCCGCGTGGAGCGCCAAAGACTCCCGCTCGGTGGCCGCTGCGCGCATCCTCTTGCTGCGAGGCGACTGTTTCCTCGACCGGCCTGCCCGGCCACCGACTTGCGCCGCAGCCCCCCCAGGACGGCGCTGCCAAAGGCCCGCCGCTGCCGCGGGCCCGACCGCAGGTCTTGGGGCACAAGAGCCCGGATCCCGAGACCGGCGCCAAAGAGGGCTTGCGCGGCGGCCTCCTAGCCGGCGCCCGCGGGCGCCGGGAGTCCCCCCCATGCCGACGCAGGCGACCGCCCGGTGAACGGCCGAGCCCGGATGGGCGCCACAAGGTCAATGACCTCCGCCAGCCGCCGGGCAGTCGTGACGCGGGCGGCGAGGGCGAAGGAGGCGGTGCGCAGGACGGCGCGCAGCCCCGGGCGCCGCAGCAGGTCGTCCATCGTGGCCGCATGCGCACTGGCCATGACCGCCACCCCCGAGCGCGCGGCGTCGGCGATGGCGGCGGCGTCCAGTGGCCCACCGACCTCGTCACAGACCAGCACCTCCGGACCGAGCGCCCGTACGGCCATGGCCAGGCCCTGCGCCTTGGGGCAGGCATCGAGCACATCGGTGCGCGGGCCCAGGTCGAACTGTGGCCAGCCAGCGCTGCACGCCGCCAACTCGGAGCGCTCGTCCACCACCACCACCCGCCGCGGCTGCACCCCGCGGGCGGGGCAGCCCGCACTGAGCTGGCGCGCCAGGTCGCGTAGCAGCGTGGTCTTGCCGCTGCCCGGCGGACCGTAGACCAAGACGCCACGGACGCCGGCCGGCCCCCCGCAGTGGGCGGCCAGCGCATCCGCGGCCCCGGGCACGGCGCGCGCCACGCGGAAGGCCAGCGAACCGAACTCCTTCTGCGCCCGCACCTCGCCATGCCGGATCACCGCGCGGCCACACAGGCCGACCCGGTGGCCGCCGGGGAGTGTGCAGAAGGCCCTGGCCAGTTCCTCTTCCCACGCGTAAAGGGAGGCCCGTGTGACGAGCTGCAGCGTGCGCTCCAGGTCCTCGGGCGCACAGGTCAGGTCGGGGTCATCGCCGCCGGCGCCGATCCATCGATCACCGACGGGCGTTACCAGTTCGATGGGTCGCCCTAAGCGCAGGCGCACCTCCAGCCATCCCTCGGTGGCACGCCGCGGCAGGGCGCGCGCCAAGGCGGGACGTAGCCGGGGAGCCAGGAAGGCAAGCACCGCCCGCTCTGGCGCGTCCCATTCGCGCCTCGGGCTGATCACCGGCGAGGAGGGCATGTCCCCCGTCTCAGCGGCACGCACCAACCGCCACCTCCCGCCCTGGCGCCGCCCGGCCCGCCCCCACGGCGGGGGCGGGTGCCACCGGGGCAGCGGCACACCGCCCACCTGTCCAGGGCGCCCCATCCCTATGCCTGTCCGCGGCAGATATGCAGGCGGGCGGCCCCTCGAAGGCGGGCACTGACCACGGGGGGCCGTGACGTGGACGCGCCGCGGCCACATCCGGGGGTGGACCCGGGCTCCTGCCTGAGGGCGGCCGGAGCCACCCGGGCGCTCCCGGCAGCGGCGTACAGGGGCACGGCGCGCCATGCGGCCGTTGGGCCCACGCCCTCCCGCGCCGGACCCTGCGCCCTGGAGACGGTGGGGCGGGTCGTAGCGGCGCGGGCGGCGCGGGGAGAGGCTTTTGGCGCGTTGCGGGCGGTGTGGTGGCGGAGAGGTCGAGCGGCTGCGGGCCACGGGCCAGCCATACCCGGCGGTGGTGCAGGCATGGGAGGCGGCGAGCCAGGGAGCGAGGCGCCCGCCACGGGCCTGCTGCTGGGGGTGGCGGAGGACGCGGCGGCGGACCACCGGCGGCGCACGGAAACGCGCTGGGACGAGGGCACCCGGGCGGAGTGGGCCGCCTTCTGTGGGCAATCCGCCCCAAGCGCCGTGGGCAGGGACGTACACCGAGTTGCGGCGACCACCGGTGAGGGACCGGCTGCTGCTGACGGTCGCGGCCGAGGACGGGGGCCGGCCGGGGCAGGCGGCGCGTTACGCACCGACGGCAGACGGGCGGGCCCTGGAGTGCGCACTCCTGCTACCCACACGAGCCCAGCCGGGACGCGAGGATTGGGCCTGGTGCGCCTGATCCGCCTGGTCACGGCCAGGCACGACTCGCGGCCGGGACCCGGACCGCCGACGACCGGCCACCACGAGCGCGGACGCGCTGCCGCTTTGCCGAACCGAACGCCTTGCGCCACAAGACTCGCGCGAGCCTGCTAGCCTTTGGTGGGCCGCGCGGTGGGCGTGATCGACATGTATTGGTTGGGGGTGAAACCACGCAGGTCGCGGAAGACGGCCACGGTGTCCTGGCTGCTGTCGTGAGACGCAGCGGCCAACCCGATCAGATAGGGTCGGCTCGTGTCAAAGGGCGTGTGGGTGTGGGTGCCGTTGACCCACTTCCGCCCATCCTGTGAATACCAAGCCCACCACACCGCACCGGAGACGCCCAGGCGCACCCAGATCGGCGCACTGACGCCGATGGCGATGGGGATCGGATACTGGACCTCCGGCTGCCCCGCCTGTAGCCTCCACTGAAAGAGCACGCCCTGTCCAACGGTAAGCAGCACCGCCACGTTGCTGGCGGACGGGGCGGCCGAACTGCGCGCCATGAGGCCCGCCAGCGCCGCCTGGTCGCCGGAAGGCGTGCCCAGGGACTGCACATAGCAACTCCAGTTCCCATCGCCACGGGTTTCCGCGAAATAGTAGCTGAAGTCATCCGCATGACCGGACGGGCCCACATTGAGGCCGGCACCGCGGGCGACGAGGGTGTACGCGCCGGAGTCGTCGGAGAACATGGACGCCGGATGCGCAGGGTTCGCCGTGGCGAGATTCACTGCCGCCGTGCCCGGACCCTGGTACGCGCCCGGCACCGCTCCGCAGCCCGCCAGGGCCACCGCGCCGAAGACCGTCGCCGCGCCGCCCAGCCAGCGCGCGGCCTCCCGGCGGCCCACGCGGCGCGGGCCGCCGGCTTCCCGCGCGTCAGCCACCCCGTCGTCCCCCTTCCGACCCGGCAACGAAGAGCGGCCGCGGGCCGACAGACGGTACGGGGCAACGCACCCCCGCGCGGGGGCCTCCACCATCCAGGACAACTCGCAGAGAGCCACGCCCGCCAGTACCGGTCTCCCCCGCCGTCGCCCCGGAGCACCGGACAGCGGTACCGGGTCCCCACGTTCCGCTTGTCTCGCTGGGTGCACCTATTGGACGGGCGGAGGGGCGATTCCTGCGCTGCAGCCCCGCCCCGCAGGGTCGTCATTCCGGCGGGGGGCCTTCGCCCAGACGGCGCCGCGAGCGGGGGTGACTTCGGAGCGCTACGCCGGTCCGCTCGCGCCTGCCACCGCTTGCTGCGCACGGGTTCGGCGCCTCGATGCGGCCGCGGCGCCCGTGGGGTCACGGGGGCCACTGACGGCCCTACGCGCCGAATTCGGCCTGGGCTCGCAGTCGCCTGTGGCGCAAGCGACTCGCCCAGAACGACGCGACCCTGCCCCGCCCCGGGGCCGTCCTTGCGGCAGGCCATCGGCCCGTCACGCCGTTCCGTCAAGGCCGAGGCCCAGTGCCTCGCGGATGGGTTCTCGCCGCGCCGCCACCCGGCATAACCCCTCCTTGCGGAGGTCGTTCTGCCTGGCGGGGCAGATCGGCGGGGGGAGGCGGGACCGTGCTGCGCGGCAGGTTGCTGGCCGCGGCGGCCGCGCTGCTGGTGCTGGCGGCGGCCAGTTGGCTCCCGGCGCTGGGTTCCGATCTCCTCACGCCGGGCCAGCCGGACCTGGGCCGTCCGCCGTTGCCGCCGCTCACCACGCGGCCACTCATGCCGCGCGGGCCCGTCGAGGCGGCGCGCGACTTCTTCCTGGCACTGGCGGGCGCCCTGGCGCAGGAGCCCTTGCCGGGACCGCGGGGGAGAGCGACGACGCCCCCCGCCCCTTCTTCCCCCGCTGCCCCAGCGCCACCGGCCGAGGAGGCGCCCGACCCCCCGCCGGGCGGCGGGTCGCAGCGCGGCGCCGCAACCGCGCTGGAAGCGGAGGACGGTTTCGCGGCGGCATACGCCTACCTGGATCCCGCCTGGCGCCAACGGCTCTCCTTTGCGACCTTTGTCGCCGGGTGGCGCCCGTTCCGACACCTCGACCTACTGGCGGCCGTAGCCGCCGGACACCCCCCCTTCGACCCGCGCTCCGTCCGGGTGTTCGTGGAGGTCCGTAGCTTGGTCCCGTCAGGCGAGGGTCTCGCCGTGGCCTTCTCGTACGGATTCTACGTCGCGGCCCCCACGGCCCAGGGGTGGCGGCTGACTGGTGGAGGCCTGCGGCCCGAGGGGTTTGGCGCCTTCGCCGCGGGCGCCGGCTCCGCAGATGATGCGACCGCTGTCGCCCTGGCCGCGGCCCGGGCTCGAGCCCTGGCCGCTGGCGTGGTCGCGGCGCCGGGTCCGGTCACGTTCCAGGCGGCGACGATGCCCAACGTGCAACTGGCCCGGGTGCGCCTGGGCACCCATGCCTACACGGTCATGCTCTACCGACTCGTGGATGGCGGCTGGGTCGCCCTGGAGACCACGGGCGGCTGAAGCGGCACGCCCGCGACCCGTTCCACAGCATCGATCTCGCCGCCCCCCAAGACCACGTCCCCGTCGTAGAGCACGCAGGCCTGGCCGGGGGTGACGGCGCGCACAGGGGGGTCGAACGCGACGCGGACCCCGTCCCCCTCCATGCACACACGCGCCGGGTGCTCGGTCGGCCCGGCCCGGACCTGGGCGGTCACGGCCGTCCCGTCGGGCGGGGGCGGCGCCAGCCAGTTGACCTGACCGAGACTGCAGGCCGCGGCGAAGCTGTCCGACGGGCCACCGACGACCAAGGCGTTGCGCGCGGCATCGATCGCCACGACGAAGCGCGGGGCGGGCCCCTCCAGCCCCAACCCCCGGCGCTGTCCCACGGTGTAACGGGCCAGGCCGCGATGGGTGCCGATTTCGCGGCCGGCGACATCCAGGATAGGCCCGGCGCGCAGGGCCTCCGGGTGGCGCTCCTCCACCACCGCCGCGTAGCCCTGCTCGCCAACGAAGCAGATCTCCTGGCTGTCCGGCTTGTCGGCTACCGGTAGGCCCATCGAGCGGGCCCATGCGCGCGTCTCCGCCTTACTCTCCACCTCGCCCAGCGGGAAGCGGAAGAAGGGCAACTCCTCCCGACGCAGCGGGTGGAGCACGTAGGACTGGTCCTTGCGCCGGTCGGCGGCGCGCCGGAGGCAGGGTGTGCCGTCCTCCGCCACGGAGAGACGCGCGTAGTGGCCGGTGGCGAGCGCGCCAGCGCCCAGGCGGCGCGCCTTGTCGGCCAGCGCCACAAACTTGATGTGCCGGTTGCAGGCGATGCACGGGTTCGGCGTCCGTCCCACGGCGTAGGCGTCGGCGAACTGGTGAATCACCTGCCGCTCGAAAGCCTCACGCATGTGGAAGACGTAGTAGGGGATGCCGAGGGCCTCGGCCACGGCGCGCGCGTCCCGGACCGCGCCGGCGGCGCAGCACCCGCCCCGCCGTTCCTCGCGCTCCAGCCCGTCGTCCGGCCAAATCTGCATGGTGACGCCGACGACCTCGTGCCCCTGCCGCTGGAGCAGGGCTGCGGTCACTGAGCTGTCCACCCCGCCCGACATCGCGACCACGACGAGCAACCCGCCACCCCCTCCTCGCCGACCGCGACATGGCCACGGCCGAAGTGCGCTGTCGCGAGGCCACGGTTTCCTTTCCCCTTGTGCACCAGGGCTCCTGGCCTCCGGTCAGCCGGGTGCCCGCCCTTGGGAGTACCCTCCGCCCACGGTCATCGCGCTTGGCGCCCTACCCTGACTGCGGTACCAGGCCCCTGCCGGCTGGCCGGCCGTTTTCGGGCGACCCGCGCCCCAGTCCCCGCAGGCGTTCGGCCGCCCACCCTCGCCGGACGGCCTGCTCCCTGCCGCTGAGCCACCTCACCGCCAGCCCAGCGGGCCGGTCCGCCGCAGTGTCCCCCCGTGGCGGAGAGATCCTCTGCCGTGCGGTCCCCGGGCGCCGACACGCGGCTTCCGGCGCAGGCGTCTCCCCGGAGCGGCCGCAAACGCCCCGGCAGCAGGCCTCCGGCTCGGAGCTCCATCCGACACCTGGGCCGCGGCCGGCCGGCCACGCCCCTAGGGCGCGGCGGCGGGCGCACCCTGGCGCCGCACCGCGACACGCAGCGCGGCGACCAGCGCTTGGATGTCCCCGGGCCCGCTCTCGCGCCCCAGCGAGACGCGCAGCGCCGCCGCCGCCGCCTCGGGCGCCACCCCCATGGCCAGCAGTACGTGCGACGGCCGCAGGCTGCCGGACACGCAGGCGGAGCCGGCCCCGGCACGCACGCCTTGCAGATCGAGGCTGACCAGCAGGGCCTCACCGTCCATGCCGGGAAAGACGAACGAAGCGAGGCCGGGGATGCGCTGCCCCCAATCGGCCGGCCCCGTGGGCACGGCCCCACCGCCCGCCGCCTGCACGGCGTCCGCGAGCGCGGCTCCCAAGGCGCGCAGCCGCTGGCCCTCCGCGGCGAGCTCCGCCGCGGCGCAATCAGCGGCAACACCGAAGCCGACGATACCCGGGACGTTTTCCGTACCAGGGCGCCACCGGCGCTCCTGGCCACCCCCGTGCAGCAGGGGCTCTATCTCCAGGCCGGGCCGGATGTACAGGGCGCCGACGCCCTTGGGACCATATATCTTATGGGCCGACACCGACAGCAGGTCGGCCCCGAGTTCATCCACGCAGAGCGGCAACCGCCCGGCGGCGGCGACCGCATCCGCGTGCAAGACGGCGCCCACGGCCCGACAGGCCTCGGCCACATCGCGCACGGGCTGCAGCGCCCCCACCTCGTTGTTGGCGACCATCAGGCAACAGAGGCCCGTGTTCGGCCGCAACGCGGCGCGCACGTCGGCCGCCGCCACCCGGCCGTCGGGGCCGGGCGGGACCAGATCGACCTGCCAGCCCACCCGCCGCAGCGCCTCGGCTGTGTCGAGCACGGAGTGGTGTTCGATCGCGCTGACCACGAGGTGCCGCCTGCCCCGCCGCGCGGCGGCGCGCGCGGCGCCCTGGACCGCGAGGTTATTGGCCTCGGTGCCACCGGAGGTGAAGACCCAGTGGTGGGGGTTGCCCCCCAGCAAGCCCGCTAGGCGGGCGCGCGCACCGTCCACCGCGGCACGTGCGCGCCGGCCGGCGGCATGCACGCTCGAGGGGTTGGCCCAAAGGCGCAGGCCGGCATCGGCCACGGCCTGCGCCACCTCGGAGCGCATGGGGGTCGTCGCCGCGTGGTCCAGGTAGACCTCGCGCGCGGCCGGCGCCACCCCGCGCCCCGGCCCCGACATCGCCCCCACCCCTCCCGAGCGCGCCCCCCTGGGGCCGGCGCCCAACGCGTCCCGTCTCGCCCCGGCCCGG
>JAJZZC010000036.1 GCA_021797775.1 Bacillota bacterium | reverse complement strand
GCCGCGCTCCACCGCTATACACTACGCAACCAGGTTGCCTATTTGGGGAGGGAATCGGATGGAGACCGGAAGCGGCCGGGCGGTGTGGCGGCGCGTGCGTCTGGCGGTCGCCGGGGCGGCCGCGATCGCCGCCGCGCTGGGGGCGTCGTGTCTGCTCGCCGGGCAAGCCTCGGCGGCCCCGGCGGCCGGCTCGGTGGTATGGCTCTGCCGGCCCGGGCAGGCCAACGACCCCTGTACGAGCGGACTCCAGACCACCGTCGTCTCGGCGTCGGGAGCCCGGACCGTTGTCAGCGCACATGCGGCCGCCGGTTCCGCGTTCGACTGCTTCTACGTCTACCCTACGGTGAGCAGGGAGTTTGCCATCAACGCCAACCTGCGCGTGCAGCGCACGGAGGTCGCCGCCGCGGTCGCCCAGGCGTCGCGATTCTCCACGGTGTGCCGGCTCTGGGCGCCGATGTACCGGCAGGTCACCCTGGGCGCCCTGGCGCTGTACCCCAACCTCAAGGTTCCGGCCCGGTACGAGGACATCGCCTACCAGAGCCTGCGGGCCGCATTCGCGGACTACCTGGCCCACGACAACCACGGCCGCCCGATCGTGTTCATCGGGCATTCGCAGGGGTCGGCCCTGCTCATCGACCTGCTCAGGCGCTTGGTCGACGGCAATCCGGCGTTGCGCAACCGCCTTGTGATGGCCATCCTGCCCGGCGGCGGTGTGGAGGTGCGGAGGGGCGCTCTTACCGGGGGCAGCTTCGCCCACATCCCACTGTGCACCCGCACCGGTGAGACGGGGTGCGTCGTCGCCTACTCCAGTTTCCCGGGCCAGCCGCCCGCCGCGTCGCTCTTCGGACGGCCGGGCCAGGGGGTCGCCCTGCAGTCCGGTCAGACGGGCAAGGGCCCCGGGTTGCAGGTGGCGTGCGTCAACCCGGCGGCACTGGCGGGCGGGGCGGCGGTCCTCGACCCGTTCTTCCCTTCTGTGCGTGGAGCCTCGACACCATGGGTGGAGTACCCGGGCCTGTACACGGCGCGCTGCGAAACCGCCGGCTCGGCGACCTGGCTGAATGTGACCAAGGCGACCGGCCCCTCGGACAAGCGACCGGTGGTCACAGAGTCGGCGGGCCCTGACTGGGGCTATCACGCCGACGATATCAACCTGGCCCTGGGCAACCTGGTGGCCGACGTGGCGGCCGCCGAAGCGTCGTGGTCCGCGGCGCACCGGCCTCGATCCTGATCCCCGCCCTGCGGGGACTCATGCGCAGCCGCCTGGCGCGGCGCGGGCCGATGGCCGGTCACGCGGCACGCCGGGCGGCCGCGTCGGTCTGGCCGGCGGGTGGATCTCGGGACCAGGGGTGCAGGGGGCGGGAGGGACTGGGCCCGGCAAGCACGGAGCGCGGCGCGGGCGGCGGCAGCGTCGCGATGGCCGCCAGCACTTCGCTGGCGCCCTCGTCCACCGGGGCGGCCCCCGCCGAGGCCTCAAGGAGAGCCTCCAGGTCGAGGGGCCACGTCTGCGGTCGGGCAATCGAGGCTCAACTCCCCCACTTCTGTGACGACGCGGCACGCTTCACTGCGCGTCGCGGACTGGTTGGTTGTCGCGAACCCTCCCCGTCGCGTGGTGTGGGGCCCTTACGCCACGCCCCCTCCGGGTGCATCGCCGACCCGCCCGAGCGCTACTGCGGGACCTGGTGCTGTCGGGGCACCCGGACACCGTGGAGGTACTACGGGCAGCGGACGGGTGCTGGCGGGCGCATGAGAGTTCCACGCCGCCGGCGCCGGAGCCCGAGGCAGGAACAGCGCACGGCGGGGTGGGCCGCGGCCTGAACCCGCACGGCGTGGCCGTGGCGAACGTGGGACGAGACGGGAAGCCCGAGGCCTGGCCGGAAGGTCTGGCGGGTTGCAGGCCGAAGCCGGCACCAGCCTGCACCCGTACGCGGGGCGAGGCGCAGGTGGGGGCGGCAACGGGCCGGAGATGGCTGCACGTGCCGGAGATGGGGCCGGCAGAGACGGGCCGGCGGAGCCGGCGGCCTAACAGGCCGCCGGGGACCCGGCAAGGGACGGTCAGGCGGGATCGGGCCGATCCTGGCAACGGACGCGGGCCGCGCAAACGCTCTCCGGTCCGGGTGGGAAGCCCGGCCCGAGTCCACCTGTCGCCTACGTTGAGGGAGGTTGATAGATCCCCTGGCGCGGGCGAGGTGGGAAGCCCGGCCCGAGTCCACCTGTCGCCTACGCCCCGCAAGGGGCAAATCCAAGGCCGAAAGGGGCGAAAACCTGGTCAGGCGGACGGTGTGGAAGACCGAGAGATCGGTTTGTACACAGTTTTCCAACCAGGGCATGGGATGTCCAGCAGCGACGCCACGCAACCGTCCCGGCTCGACCGGCGGACCCTGGCGCGGGCCAGCTGTCAGGGCGCCGCGGGGCTCTGCGCGGCTTGGGCGCTGGGGGGGTGCGGGCTGCGCGGGGTCGGGGCGGTGGTCGCTCAGGCGGTCGGCCGCCCGCTGGCGGTGACGTTCGCGCTGCGGCGGATGGACGCGCTGACCGGGGGCTTGCCGCGCTATCTGGACGCGGCCATCAAGGCCGCGGCCGCGGGGACCGGACGGCGCTACAGCGTGGAGTTTGTCTGGATCGATGAGGCCCCTGAGAGTTGGTTCCCACTGTCCCCCCAGGCGAGCGTGTTCGCGCCCGCGTCTGCCTGGGTGCTGGTCGATCAACCGACTATCCCCATGCCTGACCTCGTGCTGGTGCCGCACGCCGTGAGCGACGGCTTCCTGGCGACGCGGGCGCTGGACCTTGGACCGCTGCTATCGCGTGCCGGCGCTGGGGCCCTACCCCCGCAAAGCCTCCTGCGCCAGGGCCTGGCGTACGCCCCTGGGCGGGGGACGATCCAGGCCGGCCTGCCCGCCTTCCGCCGCCCCATGGTGTGCGCCGTGGGCCGCGGGGTGGACGCGCCCCGCGGGGTGCCACCCTGGACGGCTGCCACGTTCACGGTGGCGCTGGCGCGGGCGCGCCCGGCCTTCCCGTCGCCCGCGGGGCCCCTGGCCTACGTGCCGTTCGCGGGGGAATCCACGCTGCCGCGCTTCAATCCCGTCGCTCCGCCGGACGCCGGGGGCGGTCTGGCCGGGGCGTTGGCGCTGGGCTATGGTTCACCGCTGGCGAACGCCAGCGCGGGTGCCTGCCTGCCGCTCTTCACCGCGCCAGGGGTGCTGGCGGGCCTCTGGGAAGGGATGCGTTGGACCGGCTTCACGCCCGCGTACGGGGGCGTGTGCGCCGGTCCGTTGGCGACGAACGCGGCCGTCTACATGGCCCCTTTCCCCTGGGCGGTGGGCACGGTGGAGGCGGTGCCGCCCGTACCGATGCAGCCCCCGAGCGGTTGGCCGGCGGTACCGGCCAACCTGGGTCTGCCGACCCCGGCGGGGCCGTCGGGCTGGCGCCTGGCGCCGCTGCCGGTCTTTCCGCGCCGGGCCGCGGTGCCGACCTGGAACCTCGACCTGTTGGTGTGGAAGGACGGGGCCCACGCGGCGGCGGTGGCGCAACTCGCCCTGGCGCTGCTGAGCACGCCCGCGCAGGCGGAACTGGGGCGGTGGAGCGGTGCCCTGGCGGCAGACGAGGCGGTCGCGGCCCAAACCCTCGCCACCCGCTGGACCGACGCGGAGCAAGCACGCTGGATCGCCACCAGCGCCAACGACGTGACCAAGGAGGACGCCTGGGGTGTGGAAACCGACGCCAACCATGCGGCGCAAGCGGCGGCGCGCTCGGCGCTCGGCCGCGAGTTGCGCCGGTTGACGGGCGCCCGCGGCGGGTTCCTCTCCTACTACACCGAGGCCTCTTCCGTGTACAGCGTGAACGGACTGGTGGCGGTCGGGACGCCGTCGTGCCCGGCGGCCGCTCCTCCGGGCGACGCCTCCACGCGTGCGGCGTTCGCGGGGGCACTGCGCCGCGCGCAAGGGCGGGCGGTGGCGGTTCCCGCCGCCGCCCCGAACGGGTGACGGTGCCATGCTGAGGCCAGACCGGACCGGGGGACCTGTTCGGTGAACTGCGTTGGGACCGCTGCGTCTGGTGGGTCGACGGCACTCCGGCGGCAAGCGTGTACCACATCTAGTGGCTCGGCACGTACTTCACCGAATGCGCACGCCCCCTTGCTCGAGCGCGCTACCCCTCCGGGCGCGTGATCCGCAACGCCGCGACGGCCCCGAGAATCGCCGCCAATACGAACAGGGCCGCCAGATCGGGAGGGCGAGCCTGGTCACGTTGCATCTTGTCGAGCATCGCGCTGAAATCCGTCACTTCCTCTTGGGTCAATGGGACATGCCGCTCAAAGAACTTTACGCGATAGCCTTCAAAGCGCTCCAACTCTTCCTGTGTGAGGGGATTGAGCCTTTCGCTTTCCCAATGGGAAACACCCGACCAGGTGCCGTTAAAGTCGCTGAGCATCGCGGCCAGATCGGCAGGCCTTTGCGCGTAATGCTGCGCCACCAACGGCACCACCGCACGCGTCAGGCCGACTACCTGACGCGCCACGTCTCGCAGGTCCCCTTGGACCGGGGCGGTGGCGCGCTCGACTTCAGAACGGACCATCTTGCGCATGTTCTCGGTCAGGCCGCCCACGGTGTCGCGTAGGCGCCAGACGAGCGCGCCGAGCCCCAAGACCAGTGCCACCAGCAAGGACTCCAGCGCGGCCGTCGCGCTCAACTGGCGCCGCCTCCTCCCCTCGGGGCCCAGTTTACTCCGCCGCCGCTATGGGCGGGCCCCCCGGGCGGGACCCCCGTCCCAAGGGCAGTCTGCGGGCACCGTGGGCCGGCGCCCGTAAGCCGTCCACCTGGCCCCGCCGGGCCTGCGCTGCGGCACGCTCTGGGTCGCCGCGAACGCCGCGGAGATGGAGGAGGCCGCCGGCAAGGACGCCCGCTACGCCGCAGGGGGGTCAGGGGCATAGGCGCTAACTCAAGGACGAAGCCGGCGTTCACAGCCGCCGTTGCGCAAGCATTTCCCGCCTCGGAAGGCGGCTCTGCGGTACCAAAGTTAGCGCGTATGGGGGTCAGGGGAGTGGTCGTGGATGGCACGGCGCTCTGCGCGCTCGAACCACAGGCGACCGGGCCTGGCTGGGGCGACAGCACCGCCCGCCGCCCATCCCGGAAAGCCGCCGCGTGTCGCGTCGGGTGGCCCGTGCATATGACATCCCCGCGCCGCCGCGGCGCAACGCGGCGAAACCATGGTGGGTCGTGCGCCACCGGCGTGGGGGCATATGGCCGGCGGCGCCACGACCGCGGCCGCCGGCGCCGCCGATGTCGGGCCCTTGATGCACGCGGCGCGCTGCCGTATCTTATGTCCACTGCGGGGTCGTTCCCCGCGAACCTTCGTTGGAGGGAGGGATGGCCCGTGACCACACGGGGGGTGTGCGCCCTGCCCCGGAGCCTGGTCCCGTTCGCCATCATACCGGCGCGCCCGGTGCACCTCCCCCGGTACGGGTTCTGACCCCCCGGGGAGCGCGCTGCGGCGCGCCGCACCTGGGGGATGGACTGTTGGCCGAGACACCTGCCGCTGAGACCGCTCTCGTGGTCGCCATCAACCGGCACGTGATCGAGCTGCTTCATACAAACGGCCAGACGGAACGCTGCCGCCTGCACGGGCGGTTCCGCTCGGAAGCCCACCGCGGCGAGGGGGTGGTGGTGGGCGACCGGGCGGTGCTGGGTCCGGCGGTGCCGCCGCCCGCGCCGGGCATGCCCCCGCCCCTGCGCACGGTCCTCGGGATCACACCCCGGACCAGCGCCCTCCGCCGTCACCTGACCTCGCGCGGCGAGGACGACCGGGTGGGCGAGGACCTGCTGGTGGCGGCCAACGTGGATCTGTGCCTGATCGTCCAGTCCTTCCGGGCCCCGGTCTTCCGGCCCACCGTGGCCGACCGCCTCATCGCCCTGGCCCGCGCATGCGCCATCCCCGCCGTCCTGGTGCTGAACAAGGCGGAAGACGCGCCGCCGGAAGCCGTGGCGTCCATCCTCGCCCCCTACCGCCGCCTTGGCGTCGACGGCTTCGCGGTGAGCGCGCTGTGCGGAACGGGCCTCCAGCCCCTCGGCGACCGCGCGGCCGGCCATCTCACGGTGATGCTCGGGCCCTCCGGCGTGGGGAAGTCGGCCCTCGCCGCAGCCCTGACCCCCGGTTCCGGTCCGGCGACCGGCGCGATCTCAGAGGCGCGTCTACGGGCCGGTCGGGGGCGCCACACCACGGTCCAGTCACGACTCTACCCTCTGCGCGGCGGCGGTTACATCATCGACACCGCCGGCATCCGCTCCCTGGCGCTGCCCGACGCGGCATCCGCCGCCGACGCCTTCCCCGAGATCGCCGAGGTGGCCCCGGCCTGCCGCTTTTCGGACTGCACCCACCGGGAAGAGCCGGGCTGCGCCGTCCGCGCGGCGGTCGCCGAGGGCCGTCTCGCACAGCGCGCCTATGCGGGCTACCTGCTCGTCGTCCGGGATCTGGCCGCCCGCCCGGCAGGGCGCGGTGACAGCCACCCCGGCGCCCGCAAGCGCCAGAGGTTGGAAGCGGGCCGCCAGGAAGGCCTCTGGGACGGAGGTGGCGGGTCGGACCCGGACTGACGACCGAAGAGGGCATGGTGGGGGGTATTCCGTTCACCACCCTGGACGATGCGCGGGAGGGCTGCGGGCGGCCCAGTCGAAAAGTCGCGGGCGGCCGCGCCGCCCCGGCCCGGGCGGCGGACCGGCTATTCACTCTAGCCCTACTCAACAGTCGCCTGGCGCAAGTATTTTTAGCACTCACGCTAGGGTACGCGGACCAGAATCCCGGATCACCTTCTGCCCACTTCTACGTGGGGGACGTACAAAAGCAGCCGTTCCCCGCAGAGTTTCCAGAGTCAGTTACTGTTCTGGGCTCGACAATGATCGGGCTCCGTCGCTGTGCCGACGTGACTGAAGAGACCACGCACTCCTTCGTCACTCCGTTTCTGCTCGGGTATCGAGGTGCCACGCTGGAACAACGGCACGCAGAAGGGGTGTGTGCCTCCGAGGACCGAGACGTCGCCGCCATGGAAGCACAGGCCCGCATCGACTTGATCGCTGCGGGCCTGTACGCCCTCACCCCCGACGACCGCCGCGTCCTCGACGAGGAGGTCGAGGCGAACCCCGCCACCTTCCCCGCCTCCGTCCCGCCCGACTGGTCCGACGAACGGTTTGCCGCCGCGCACCTCTCTAAGGAGGCGGTGGCCGCGCCCGGACCCGCGGCCACCGCCTCCGCCACCGCCCTCCGCCGCGCCTGGCTCGGCGGCAAACGGCAGAAGCACCGTGACATCGCCGACCTCGCCCTGCTCTTCGGCGTCCACCCCTCCGTCATCGTCGACGCCCGCCGGCGCCTGGGGCTGATGCGCCCCGAGGACTTGGCCCGCGCCGCGCACGGTCTGATCTCGTACTGCGTCGGCTGCGCCTTCGGCCGTTGGGACATCCTCGTCGGCCAGCGCGCCGGAGAAACCGCCTGTCAGCGAGGACGCACTGTGGCCAGCCGGAGCCCCGGAGAGGCCGGAGAGGAGGCCCCGGATCCCGCCCAGGGCGCAAGAGGGAACTCTTGCGCCCTGGGCGACCCCTTCGCCCCGCTCCCGCGCTGCTCCCCCGGCATGCTCCAGGACGCCGACGGCCTGCCGCTGTCGCCGGCCGAGCTTCCCGCGGACTACCCGCTGCGCCCGCCGCTGGATGGCATCCTGGTGGACGACCCCTCCGAGGAGGCGGACATCACCCGTGTCGTCCGCCGCGCGCTGGAGGCCCTGTTCGGGGCCGCCACGCCGGCCATCGCGGAGGAACTGCGCACCGCCCTCGGCGCCGACCTGCGCACCTATCTGCGCCAGAGCTTCTTCGATGCGCACCTGAAGGCGTACAGCGGTAGCCAGCGGCAGGCGCCGCTCTACTGGCAGGTCTCCTCCGCGTCACGCGGCTACGGGCTTTGGCTGTACTACCCGCTGCTGCAGCGTGACACCCTTGCCACGGCCCTGGGCAAGTTCGTCGACCCCAAGCTGACCGGGGAGACGGAGGTCCTGGCGCGGCTGCGGCGTGAGGCCGCCGAGCCGGGCGCCTCCCGCGCCCTGAAGAAGCAGGCCGTGGAGCAGGAGGCGCTCGTGGCGGACGTGGCGGCGTTCCGGGACGTGCTGCGGGCGGCGGCGACGACGTTTGAGGTGGACTTCAGCGATGGCGCCGTCCTGAACGCCGCGGCCTTGGCCGGTCTGATGCGCTGGAAGAAGGCGGCCGAGGCGGCGGCTGCGCTGCGCAAGGGGGAGCCCGCGTGGTCGGCCGCGGCGCGGCGGGCGAAGGCGCGCGCGGTGCGGTAGGCAGGGGGCGGTTGCCTCCCCTTGGGTTGGCTGGCGTTGCCAGGCCTGGGGCCATTCGCCATGGCTGTGCTCGCCCGGCGGTGGATTCGCGAACTGGGCCGGTTGTCGCACCTGCTCGCCGCCGCCGTGCCCTCGGCCCGTCCCGGACGCGCCCGCACCGCCGCCGGGGACGAACGGCCGTGAGCGAACCCACGCTGGCGAGCGGCCTTACCGACCTCGAGGAGCGCTGCGCGACCTGCTGCACCTGTGCGACGAGGGCATGCGCGCGCTCTGCGCCCGCGGCGGGCAGCAGGAGATGGCCCTCTGCGACGCCGAGCCCTTCGCCGTGCTGGCCGCGGCATTGGCCCGCGAGGTCCTGGATGCGGTCCTGCGGCTCGCTGGGCCGCTCCTGACGGCCGGTGCTCCTGACCTGGCCGCACCCCCGTCTGTGCTCGACCCTCCTACCGCCCCAAGGCCCCTGACGCGCTTGATATATCAGAAAATGCGCAACATGTTCCCCCTCGGGCCCGGTTGGACCGGCGGCGCCCACAGTGCCGGGGGGCTCGCCGATCGGCCACGGATCGGCGTTGTGCGTGCGGTGCCGGCCCTCCAGCACCCGGCCGGGGTCCGTGCTACGCTGAACAGCGCAACCAAGGAGGGCTGCAGGATGTCGGAGGAACCACAGCAAGAGGTGGAGGAGCTGGTCGTCGTAGCCACCGGCGAGAATCTCGTTTGCTCGTTTGCAGCTTGAGCGAGGCGCAGTTCGAGCGGCTGGTGAAGGCGCTGGCCAACGGGATGACGCCGGGCGAGGCCGAGCGCATGGTCGGCACGGTCGCCAGCGATGTGGAGGAGATCCCGCTGGCCGAGGAGACCGAGAAGGCGGTGGAGGCGGAGAAGCAGCCAGCCGGCGCGAACGCGTAACGGCGTACCCACCCGCATCGGCGCGAGCGTGACACTCACCCGGCGGCGCCGGCCCGCCCGCGCTCGGCGGCGCGCAGGAGCCGTGCCAGCTCGGCGCGGTGGTCGGCGGGCATCACCGCCTCCACGATGCCGCTGGTCGGCGTGTTCCAGCAGGCGCTGCGCGATGCTGGGCGCGCCGTAGCTGCGGCCGTGGTCGGCCGCGAAGCTGGACGCGAGCACCCCCCGCGTGGAACCCGGCGGTGCGGGCGATCTGCTCCCCCTCGGTTCGGCCCCTCTGGTAGCCGACCGCATCGCCGGCGCGTCGGTCGGCATCATGGCCGCGCCGGTAGGCGGCGTCGGCCCCGTCACTCGCCCCGCCAGCGTGGCGCCCGTAATTGTCTGGCTGGCAGGGTTCGCCATGGCTCGCCTCGAATCGACCTACGGAGGCTGGGCCTTGGCGCCGGAGGCCGGGGCCCCGATGGGCTCCGAAACCCGGGGGCCCGCAGGGACCAGTCCGCCAGTGTAGTACACGGTCGGCGTGACGTTCCGGAAGGGTCCGCTAGAGTCAACAAGTCAACTGAGGTCGGCGGAGGCGAACACGTGGCGGATGAAGGCGCTGCGCCACTGGGCGCCGGAGGCGTGAGATGGGCGACCGACCGACCCTGATCCTGCTCGTTGGATCGAACCCGCTCCCGAACTACCTCGTGGCGTGTGCGCTCCGACCGGGCCGCATCGCGCTCGTGTACACCGACGAGACGAAGGAGGCGAAGGACCGCCTTCGGCGCGAGCTGACCCGAACGCTCGGCAACGGCGTTGCCCTCGACGAGCCGTTCGTGGAGGATGCCACCTGCGCAACGACCGTCCGCCGAATCCTCGATCCGCTCATGCATAGTGATGGCGGCCGACCCGTGTTGTTGAACTACACGGGCGGTACCAAGGTTATGGCCGCCCATGCCCGGATGGCCTTCTCGAGCAGCGGTGGGCGGCCGGAACACGCGTCGTATCTCGACGAGGGCGGCATCGATCGTCAAGCGCGGCTGCGCTTCGACGACGGGAACTCGATGCCGCTCGCGGACTACCCGGAGATCCCGCTGACGCTGGCTCCTCTGCTTGCTCTGCACGGCATCACGCACAAGGCGCGGGAGGCGAAGAGCCCGGCGCCGACAATCGACGATGCGCGAGAGATCCTGCGCAAGGTCCTGGCGGATGTGCCCCTAGCAGCCGCACTGTACCGCGAGCGGGAGCGGCTTGAGGAGTTCCGCGACCCCAACAAGGTGACCTCCGATCCGTTCCGGGCGGAACGCTACGGCTTGACGCTCAGCTTGCCGGAGTTCCCCACGAATGACCAGATCAGCCAGCTCAACAACGCGAACGAGAAGAGGTCGTGGTTTAAGCAGTGGTACTCCTTCATCGGCGGCGAGTGGCTGGAGGAGTGGCTGGGTGCGCAGATCCGCGCGCTGGAGCTGGCCCCCGTTCCTGAGATCACGGTTGGCGTGAACGCGTATCGCGGTGAGAGAGAGGCGCCACTCGAGGTCGACGTCGCGGTGATCCGCGGCCACCGGTCGTACTTCGTCTCGTGCACGACGGACACGGGCAAGCCCATCTGCAAGTCGAAGCTCTTCGAGGTGGCCGTGCGGTCCCGACAACTCGGAGGTGATCTCGCCCGCGCCGCCCTGGTCTGCCTCGCTGATGACCGAACCGCCTCCGCGCTGCAGGCCGATGTCGACGACGTGTGGGGCGCGAGCAACACGACGAGGGTCTTCGGGCTGTCCGACGTCCGCGCGTGGTCCGACTGCGACAGCAAGCAGCCGAACCGATACTCCCTGAAGACCTGGCTGGAGAGCTGAGATGGCCGTCGTCACCGGAATCGACGTCCTCGGCATTCAAAAGTACGTCTTTGCGTCGAACCGGCTCGGAGACGTGCTCGCCGCTTCGTGGATGGTGGATCACGTCATGAAGCGCGAGGCCGACTCGCTCCTGCAATGGGGCATGACGGACGCCCGGGTCCTGCTCGCCGCCGGTGGGAACGCGATCATCGAGTTCGAGAATCTGGTGGACGCAAGAGCGTGGACCGGGCGCTACACGCGCTGGCTGCAGGGCGAGGCGCCGGGACTTGAGGTCGTTATGGCCCACAGGCCCTACGATGGCCGCTCGCTGGCGTGGGGGCTCAAGGCGCTTGCGGTCGATCTCGCCCGAGCAAAGCTCGAGCGGCACCCGAGCGCGCCGCAGTTCGGGCTCAGCGTCACGGCCGCTTGTTCGATGACGGGACTACCCGCCTCGTCGCTCGACCGACACGATCACGTTCCGATCTCGCGTCACATCGAGACGCTTCGGCAAGACGATGTTCAGAGGCGCGCCAAGGAACGCTGGAATGGATACCTGCCGGAGAGATTGGACCAAGCCCAGGGTTGGCACGCCGAGTTCCCCCTCGAGTTCGACCGCATGGGCCGCAGCCGCGGAGAGACGAGCCTTGTTGGCGTCGTCCACGTGGATGCCAACGGGGTCGGCAAGGCAACCAAGGGCTGGCTCGACCGCTGCCTCGGGGACGATCAGATTCGCACCGAGTTCCGCGAGTGGTCGCGCGCGATCGACGAGCTCGGTGAACACGTGCTGCGCGCCATGATCAGGCGAGCCGCGTCCTGCATTGTCGAGGAGGAGAACGAGCGCGGCAAGAAGATGTGCGTCGTCCGCGGCACACCGCACGATGCTGGCTTCCATCTCCGAGGCGAGACGAGCGAAGGCTCCGGGAAGGTCCTGCTACCCCTCCGTCCGATCCTGCTTGGCGGGGACGACCTCACCTTCGCGTGCGACGGGCGGATCGCGCTGGACCTCGCGATCGCCGCCCTGCGGGAGTTCGAGACACACCAGATCGCTCATCTCGGCGAGAACGGCGGGGAGAGAACGCTCACCGCCTGTGCCGGCGTAGCGCTCGTGAAGGCGCACGCACCCTTTCACCGCAGCTACGACCTCGCCGAGAACCTTTGCACCTCGGCCAAGCGCGCGCGGCTCGATTCGAACCAGCGGATGCAAACGGAGACCGGGTGCTGGCTCGACTGGCATGTCGGCTCGACGCGGCCCGCCGATACGGTCGAGGACGTCCGTAGGCGCGAGTACCAGCGCGGAAACCTGACGATGCGCCCCTATCCCCTCACGCGGTTCGATGGCCGCGAGCAGTCATGGGACTGGCTCGACACGGACCTCCTGGGGCCAGGGAACACGCAGGAGACGGCCGAACGGGGGTTCCGTGGCGCCGCGTGCTGGGCTGGAAGCCGCAGCCGAGTCAAGCGGCTCGGCGCGCTCGTGCCGACGGGCAGTGGCGGCATCGCGCGCCAGGTCGAGGCGTGGAACGCGATCGAGGATGGAGTGCAACTGCCGGCGGGCCTCCCTGATGACGGGTTCATCGGGCAGCAGACGCCAGTCCTCGACGCGATCGAGGTGCTGGACATCCACGTTCGTCTGGAGCCCGATCCGAGGGTCCCGGGCGCTGTCGTAAGAGAAGAGGACAGCCGATGACGAGTGGTCCTCCGCCTTCCTTCCTGCAGATCGAGCTGCTCTCCGACGCCACGTTCAGCCGCGGCGAAGGAGCCGCGGGGTTCGTCGATACCGAGGTGGAGCGGGACGAGTTCGGGATGCCGTACATCGGCGGAAGGACCGTGCACGGCCTCCTGCGCGACTCGTGGCTCTCGATGTCGCGGCACTTCCCGGCCCTCGAGGACGCGGCTGAGCACGTCCTGGGCCGCAGCCAGGCGGTGGAGGACTCCTGTCGGCTGCGGATCGGTGACGCGATCCTGCCTGCGGCGATCACTGCCGCAGTCCGCGGCGCGGCCGAGCGAGCCGAATACCCGCTGGCGCCTGGGACCATCCTCGGCGGCTTCACGAGCATCCGCTACCAGACCGCGGAGGACCGAGAGACCGGCGCTCCGGACGTAACGACGCTGCGCTCGTCGCGCGTCGTTCTGCGCGGCTTCGTGTTCGAGGCGGGCCTCTCGTGGCTGGATGGCTACCGACCCTCGGCCGACGATGTGCGGCTCCTAGCGCTGTGCGCGCTTGCGACTCGTCACGGTGGGTTGCTTCGTAACCGGGGACGCGGTCACATCCGCATGACGCTCGATGGCGATATCGAAGCGACGCGGAGATACGCGGAGGGGACGCCATGAGCACGCCGGCCGGGCCTCTCTACCTGCACCACAAATTGCGCCTTCGGTCGCCGGCCATCGTCTCGACCCTGTCCGGCGATCCCAGCAGCGCAGCCACGCAGCCCTTCATTCCGGGCGGTGCGCTTCGGGGCGTCATGGCCGCCCGGCTTCTCGCGAACGGCGTCCGTGGAGACAGCGAGGAGTTTCGGCGGCTCATCCTTTCCGGTGACGTCCGCTACCTTCATGCGTACCCCGAGCTGGCAGGAGAGCGGTCGCTGCCCAGCCCCTCGTCTTGGAAGAGCAAGAAGGTGGAGCAGGGTCGTGCGGTCGACCTCGCCGGGTTCAGCGGATCCATCGATTCGCCTGTCGATGCCGGGGACTTCGAGGACCTCTGGCCGGAGGAGGCGCTGGTCTCCGTTCCCGCGCCATTCACGGCCGTGTCCGCTTCCGCCGGCGCCCGCAACATCGCTGCTCCAGCGATCGGCTCTCGGGTCCACCAGCAACGGGATCGCGTCAAGGGGCGGCCGTGGAAGGATCGCGCCGAGCAGCCTCATGGCGCGCTCTTCGCCTACGAGTACCTGGAGGCCGACCAGGTCTTCCGCGGTAGCATCCAGATATGGCCATCCGCGGCTGCGGACATCGGGCGCATCAAGGAGTTGCTCGGCGCCGGGGCCATTCTCGTCGGCCGATCTCGTCGCGCGGGCTACGGCGGGGAGGCCGAGGTCGAGTTCACCGGGCAGGCGCAGCGCGAGTACGAGAACGTCTCTGAATCGATCTCCCGGGACGTTGCCGCTGGCGAGTCCTTCAGGGCCCTTCTGGTCTCTGCATGCGTGGGCCGCCATCCGACGACCGGTCAGATCGATCCGATCGCGCTTCAACACGAGCTTCGCCGCCGGCTGGGCGATGCCGCGACGGTCGAGCGTACGCGCTGGACCTTCGAGACCGTGGGCGGGTTCAACCAGAAGTGGCGCCTCGAGCTTCCGCAGACGCCGGCGGTCGCCGCTGGGGCCGTGCTCGTTCTCAAGGCGACATCCGCTATCCCTACGGCCACCCTGCGAGCGATCGAACACGAGGGCCTCGGGGAGCGCCGCGTCGAAGGGTTCGGTCGCGTGCTGTTCCTGGAGCACTCTGAAGACCACGGGGCGATCCGGCTGGCTCGCGTCAAGGACCAAGGGCCGGCAGCGAGCGGGGGCCCTCGTCAGCTTGGGTCCCCGTCCGAGCAGAATCGTCACCAGATCCATCTTCTGGAGCAGCGGATCGTGATGGCGGCTGCGCGTGCAGAGCTGGATCGCGTTGCTGCGCTCGACCTGGCCGCCCAGGCCGACAAGCGCCCGACGAACAGCCTGCTCGGGCGGCTTCGGACCTTGTTCAGGCGGGCGACGGGTGAGGAGGCGGCGCAAGCGGCGCTGGCGAACCTGAAGACTTGGTGTAGCGACGGTGACATCCCCGGGGCTCTCAAGAAGAACGCGAGAGAGAAACTCGATCGCTGCACGATCGGCGGCGTGGGCGTCCGCCAGTGGCTGCGCGGCCTCGCCGATGCGGGTGACTGCGAGGCAGGTTGGGCTGCGCTGCTCAAAGCCTCCGGAAACCAGAACACGCTGACAGGGCTCGCTGCGAAGAGCCACCTCACTTCTCGTGCCGCTGCAGAAGCCGTCCTGCATTCGCACTCGGCGCTGCTGCGCGTCCACCTCATCGACGCAGTGCTCGGCGCCATGGCCCGTCTGAACCGGAGAGGTGCGGCATGAGCCAGAACCCGCTCAACGACGCGATGCCGCCCCGCCCCCTCGCCACGCGCTGGGTCATCCGCGGCACGCTGACGCTCGAGACCGCGCTCCACCTCGGAGGCGAAGGCGCCGAGCGCGTGGACATGCCGGTGCTGCGCGATCCCCGCGACGGCAAGCCGCTACTCCCGGGCACGACGTTCGCGGGTGCCTTGCGGAGCGCGCTGGCCGATCGACTGGCCGGCTATGGGCAGGACGAGCGCCCGCAGGTCGCGGCACTCTTCGGCGGTGCGCGGGGCGAGGACGACGGGCCCCAGAGCCCTCTCATCATCTTTGATGCAATCGGAGATCTCCCGGACGCGCACGGCATCGAGATCCGCGACGGGGTCGCTCTCTCGCCGGCAACCGGGATGGCCGAGGACGGCAAGAAGTACGACTACGAGGTGCTCCCGGCTGGCACGACGTTCGCGGTTCGGCTTGACCTCCTGCTGCCCGCACCGCCCACGGGCTGCAACGGTGCACGACGGGAGGAGAAGGCGCTCCTGGAGTGCCTTGCGGCCGCCCTGGACGCGTTCACTCGCGGCGAGAACGGATTCGGGGCGAAGCGGTCCCGTGGCCTCGGGCGGGTCAGCGCGCTCTGGGCGGCCAGACGGTTCGCTCTCGAATCTCCGGAGGGCTGGATGGACTGGATTGCCTCGGACCACGAGCAACCCTTCGCCGCGACCCCGGACCAGGCCTGCATCCGCGACGGGATCGAGGCCGCTGCGCCGGAGGACCTGCGGCCGCTCTCGCTACCTGTCGACGCCCGCAAGAGGGTCGTGATCGATCTGGACCTGCGGGTCGGCCATGACATCCTTGTGCGCAGTCCCGGCACGGACCCCGGCGCCCCCGACGTCTCGCACCTGCGCAGCGGGGGAACCGCCATCCTTCCCGGGACAAGCCTTGCGGGGGCGATGCGCGTGCAAGCGCTACGCATCGCGAAGCTGGTCCGCGAGGGCAGGAACGACGCTGACGTCTGGATCGACCGTCTCTTCGGCCGGCGCTTTGAGGGACAGCGGCCCTCGGACGGGCTGAAGCCACGGGCGTCACGCCTGCGCATCGGCGAGGCTGGGCTCGACGGCAGCCAGCCCCAGCGGCAGACGCGCGTCGCCATCGATCGCTTCACCCAGGGAGTCGTCGATACCGCACTCTTCGACGAGCAGACGGACGTCGGCGGTCGCGCGACCGTGCGGCTGGAGCTACGGAATGCCGAGCCCGGCGAGCTGGGCCTCGTGCTTCTTGTGCTGAAGGATCTGCTCGATGGGTCGCTGCCCGTCGGTGGTACTGCCAGCGTGGGCCGTGGCGTCCTTCGTGGCTCCGCCACCGTCACCTGGTACGACGGCGCCGGAATCACCCCGCGCTCTGCCAAAATTCGGCCGGGAACGCCACCGGCCGGCGATGCGGCTGCACACATCGACGAGGCGATCCGTACTTTTCACGAAGTGGCCTCCCTGACGGAGGCGTCGCCCGGCATGGGGGCGCGCATCAACGCGGAGGGCTCGACATGAATGCGACCGAAGCGCCCCACGCCCTTGCCGGTTGCGATCTGGCATCACTCGACTCCTCGACGTGCGAGCGCTACGTCTCCTGGCTGCTCGGCGAGGAGAACGCCGCGGCGCCCGAAGAGGCATCCGGACTGGTCTGGGCGCTCGCCCACTGCGACGACGGCGTTACGTGGGGGCGCTATGACGCGGTGGCGAGGGCTTGGCGTCTCGGAGAGCACGTGGCACCCGAGGTGTCGCCACCGGTCCGCTCGGAGACGCTGCAAGAGCTGCGGCTCTTCGGTGAAGGCGGTGAAGTCCTCATTTGGCGGACCGACGCTGGTCTTTGGGGTCGTGTGCTTCGTGAGACCGATCCCGTGGCGGATCGTGACGACGAGGCCAATCCCCTCCGCCCATCGAACGAGTCACGCATCCTCCGCGGCGGACGCGTCATCGCGCAGTGCGACAACGACTTCACGCACGTCGGCGACGGGACGGGTGCGGAACAGGTGCTTCCGCTCGCCGCCAGCGAGGAGCAGCTTCGAGCCGCCCAGGTCCGTCTCGAAGTGCGCCACTACTACGAGGAGCACGCAAAAACCGGCGCGGTGCGGATAGCCGCGACGCGTCTCGTCAAGCTCACGTCGGGAGATGATCATGGCGATTGAGCGGGGAAAGCTCGTCCTCAGCAAGAAGGGGCAACCGCTGATCGAGGTTGACGGCAAGCGGTTCAATCCAGCTCAGGGCGAGGTGTCCAAGAGCTTGTTGGACAACCTGAACGACTGCGACGGCAAGGAGGTCGAGTTCGAGCGCGTGGGAGGTCAGCCGAAGAAGGTCCAAGAGGTTGGCGGCTCCTTCATCCCGCCGCAGCCGGACGTCAGCGCGGGCGATCGTGACAGACGCTGGCCAGGTCGTGGGGGCGGCTTCCAGCCGGGCCGCCCGCAGGAGCGTCAGGAGCGCAGGGAGCGTGACACGCCGCGACAGCAACCAGACTTCCACAACCCCTACAACTTCTTGCCTGCCCCTCCTCGGAACATCACAGATCCCGATCTGGGCGATCAGCCGCCCGTCGACCAGGACGCCTTCCTTGCGGACCGCTACTCAGGCTCGATCCGCGTGAAGATGGTCGCGAAGACACCCCTGCTCGTACCCGATACCGAACGGGCTCAGGAGGACGCGCACGGGCACAAGACCTTTCCGCTTCGCGCGGGGCTGGACGGAAAGCTCCTCATCCCGGCCTCCAGCGTCCGCGGGATGCTCCGCACGGCCTACGAGGCCGTCACGAACTCGCGCTTCGGTCGCTTCTCCAGGGACCAGCACGGCGATCGGCTCGCGTTCCGCATGGATGCCCGGGAGGGGCTGCGGCTGATCCCGGCCCGCATCGACAATGGACAGATCCGACTCCTGACGGGTACCTCCGGCGTCGGCACCGATGGCAGGCCGAACGGGCCGATGTATGCCGCGTGGCTCCCACGTTATGGTCACAACGGAGCGGTGGCGAACGGGGCGGTGTGTTACGCCGACCGTGGCCTGCCCGCACATAGCGACGAGGTCGTGTGCTGGGTCGAGAGGATGCAGCACTCCAACCAGAACTTCACCTTCTGGCGGGTTCGCGAGGCCGCCCGCGGCAATGATGCGAACAGACTCGGTCGTCAGCCCGACGCCGGTCAGGCGCGCGGCAACACGGCACCAGCGCAACCGGCAGAAATGCGACGAGTGCACGGCTGGGTCTGCATCACCAACGCCAACATCAACCGCAAGCACGATGAGCGGGTCTTCTTCAGCGACGGCGCCGTGGAGCCGGGGCCGTTCCCCATGACCGACGAGCACCGTCATATGTGGCGAGAGCTGATCCAGAACTACCAGTCGATCCACTGCGAGGATCTCCGGAAGCGCCGCAGCCGGAACCAGCGGCCGGACGCCTTCCTGGGTGCAGCGCCCGGGCAGACCGCCTGGTCGCGCCACGTCTACACCGAGGCGGACCGGAATCTGACCGACGGCACGTTGTGCTACGTCCGCCTCACCGCGGACCAGTCGGACGTGGATGCGCTCTTCCCGGTCATGATCGCGCGCGAACTGTACTCGACCGCCCCGTGGTATCTGCTCCACGCTTCGCTGCGACCCGCTGCGGCCATCGACAAGCTCTCTCCCGCAGATCGGGTCTTCGGCTGGGTGAACGTCGCTGCCGACGCGGGACCTCGCGCGATGGGCGAGCGCGTGGCGGCCCGAGGGCTCTTGCGCGTGGGCCCGGTGCGTTGCACGTCGGGCACGGCCGATGCCGTAGAGCCGTTCGCGGCGCCGGGCGTTCCACTCGCCATCCTCTCGGCACCGAAGCCCCAGCAGGGTCGCTTCTACGTGGCCCGGTCACCGAACGGCGAGGCGCAGCAGGATGGCCTCTCCAAACTGGACGCGGGCTACTCGGCGGGCAAGGGACTCCGCGGGCGAAAGGTGTATCCGCACCAGACCAGTCTGCCGGACGGGCACTGGGACAATCCGACGGTAGACCGGACGCAGCAGGCGCAGGGTGCGCCCGCCCACTTCCAGGAGTATCGGCGACCCCGCAGGAACGGCCAGGAGCAGCGCGATGATCAGAACCGCTCGATCCTCGGCTGGATCAAGCCGGGAGCCGAGTTCGGATTCGACCTCCACGTGCAGAACCTCTCAGCGGCCGAACTCGGCGGGCTGCTCTGGCTCCTCGACCTCCCGGAAGACTGCTTCTTGCGTTTCGGTGGCGGTAAGCCTCTCGGCTTCGGAAGCGTGCGGCTGGAGATCGTGTCTCTCGACGTGAGGACGGGCGACGCACTCCAGGCACACTACGGCGCATGGCAGGACCCATCCAGCCCAGCCGATCCGCGGCGCCAGGCCATGGAGGAGTTCCTGCAGGCGGTGGTGCGCGCCTATCCGCCGGGCGGCGGCGGCGGCTTTGGCGACGTGGCCTTTATCCGCTCCTTCCTGACCGCCTGCCGCGGGCACGCGGACAACCTCCCGATTCACTACCCCCGCGCCACGGCGAACGGCCAGCCGGGCCCTCCGAGCCCCGACGGTGAATCCTTCAAGTGGTTCGTCGCGAACGAGAGGAACGGCGCGCGATACGCGCTGCCGGATCTCGCGAGCGACGCGGGGCTTCCCACGCTGCCGGAGCGATCCGGAGGCGGGGGAGGGCGTCCTCGAGGCCAGGGCCAGGGCGGTGGGCGCCGATGAGCCGCCAGATCATCTGCACCGTCGGAACGTCGCTCCTCACCAACCGTGACGACCGCCCCTGGGCCGGCTGGAACCCGCGTACGCCCGACCCGTTGCCAGGCGCCCCTGAGGTCGAGCGCTGGCTCGGTTCCGCCGATCTCGTCAAGGCGAGCGCCGAAACGAACACCCTCCGCGCGCTGGAACTGAGCGATGCGGATGCGCTCGCCCTGCTGCACTCGGACACGCCCGAGGGCCACTTCTGTGCCGAGGCGCTCGGCGTGCTCTATCGTCCCCGGTGCCGCGACGTGTCGCTCGAACAGATCGGTCGCCTCGGCTACGGGGCGGCCGTCTTCACCACGGGCTTGAAGTCACTCGTCGATGTCACGCTGCGGCTGGTGCACCGAGGCCGGGAGCGGGGCCGGCAGGCCGTGCTGTGCGCCACCGGTGGCTTCAAAGCCGAGATCGCCTTCCTCAACCTGCTAGGCGCTCTGCTCGAGATCGAAGTCGTCTACATCCACGAGTTGCACCGCGAGTTGGTCCGGCTGCCCCGCCTACCGCTCGCTTGGGATCCAGAGTTCGTTTCGAGGCATGAGCAGTTCTTCACTTGGATCGACGAGGAGCCGCGCAAGAGCAGCGAGGTCGAGTCGTGGCTGCAGGCACGCCCGGAACTCCGAACCCTGGTCGAGGACGATGGCGACGGGCACACGCTCCTCACGGCCGCCGGCGACCTGCTTTTCAAGGCGGCACGCGAGCGGCTGAGCACTGGTCCCCGCGCAAGCTGGCCGCAAGCCGACCCGCGCCCGCCCGTCGAGAAGAACCACGTCTCCTCGACCGAGCATCACCGCCCGGTTGGATGGGAGCGGTTCGTTGTTCGCCTGTGCGCCATCGACTGCGTGAACGCCGTTCGGTGGGACGCCGGTGCCCACGGCGGACCACCGGTCAAGATCATGGACGCCGCCCACGGTGTTATCGGCGTTCGCGTCGGCGACGCCAGCGGCGAGCTCCCGCTACGGGTCGAGACCACCGCCCGGGGCCAGGCACAGAGCGAGATCGTAGCGAGCTACTTGCGCGGACTCCGATGACGGGACGCGAGCAGGAATAAGCTGGGCAATAAGCGGGAGTTGGCTGGCGAATGGGCTGGAATGGGCTGGCCAGGGCCGGAACCCGCACCGTCGCCGGCTCGTTCATCCTGACTTTCGCAAAGGGGCGGCCGGTCGCCTTCGTGCCCAGGGGCCAGCCCCTCGCCACGACCTCACCCGCTGCCGTCGCGGGGTCCCTCTGCGCCAGCGGCGTCCGCCTGACACTGCGAGATCCAGGTTCATTGCTCACGCCTCCCGGTGGGTCTGTGGTGTCGCCTTCCCCGATACAACACGCAGGTGGCGGCGGCGCTGTGCAGTGGGGGGCCGGCTCCCGCGGCCGTTCAACCACTCGCCGGCGATAGCCGCCAGCGCGACGGCCTTCACATTCGGCCCCTCGTAGCTGGCGACGTGCGGCAGCGTGCGGGCTTTGTCGACAGCCTCCATGACGATGCGCCGCTGGTCGTCCGTGAAGGGCGAGGTCCAGGCGTGGAGCTTGGCCTCGGCCTTTGCCTGCTCGACCCGGTTCCACGCCCGGAGGTGCTCCGCGACCGCTTCCGGCGCGGCTTTACCGAGATCCCCCAACGCGCGGAGCGCCGTGACGCCGTCGGGCAGCACGGCGCCCAGGTCTTTCGCCGTCAGGCCGGCGGCGTTCAGGTCCTGCAGGAGCTTGGCCTTGGCGCTCAAGTTGTCCCAGCCGCCCAGGCGGTTGAGGGCGAGGCTCAGGAGCTTCCGTTGCGCCTGCACGGCTGCACACCTCCGCCGCGCGCATGGCCCAGCGTAGGGCCCGCCGCGTGTCGCCCATGTCGCCGCCGTTCATCGTCAGCAGGTACGTGAGCACGCAGCCTGGAGCCATGCCGCTGCGAAGAGCGTGCGCCGCACCGGGTCGGTCCTCGGCCGCGAGCATGCGGGCCGGCGGCAGCGAAAGCGCGTCGAAGGCGGCCGCCGCCGTCTCCTCTGCCGCGGGCGCGATCCCGAGGGTCGGGTCGTGCCGCCGGAGACTGCGGTAGACCGAGCGCACGGTCGCCATCACCCGCATGGTCGGACGCGGGGGGCGAGCGCGGCAGCGCAAGTACTGCAGCCATGCATGCCGGGTCCGCCGCGCTCAGAAGGGCGAGCCGCCCGCTCCGGAAGACGCGGATGCGGCCGTCGCCCTGCTGGCGAGGCTGCCGACCACGATCCGACAACCGGCCCGCCGGCCCGGCCAGCGCGGTGGCCCTCCCAAGAAGGGCCGGCGCCCGCCCTCCCTGGAGAACATCGCCGCCGCGGCGGCTATCGGACCAGTGGCGCCGCGCCCACGGGCGGCTCCGCGACTGCACCGTGGATCGTCTGCTGCTCAGCCGCGTCGCGCTGTGGTACCAGGTCACCGGGGAGTCGCCCATCCGCCTGGTGATCGTCCGCGACCCCGCAGGCCACGAGCACGACGACTACTTCTTCACCACCGACATCCACGCCGAGCCGGCTCCAGTCGTCGCCGAGTATGCGGACCGCCGGAGCATCGAGGTGACCTTCCGTGAGGTCAAACAACACCTGACCCCACAGCACCCGCAGTCCTGGCGCCGCTGCAGCCCGCTGCGGCCCCAGTCGCAACGTCACGGTCGGCTTCTGGCTCTACTCCACCGTCTGGACGTGGTTCCTGCAGGCCGGCGGCGACCAGCCCGCCTGGCCGCACCGTCCCTGGTACACGCGCAAGTGCTGGAAGAGGCGTCCCGCGTCCTTGAGGGCCAGGAGGACGCCTCGGTCGTATCCCGCCGGCAGGACGCCCGCATCCTCTTCAAGGGCATGGATACCAGCCACCAGACACTCGATGCCCTGCTGTCCCAGGTCGCCGAACAAGCTGCGCTGTGGCCCCGGCGGCAGAAGTTCGCACTCGACGGTCATCGATCCGCCGGCCATCAGGCCGGCGAGTTGGAGATTGCAGGCGGCCTCCACCTCGGCCGGCCGGCGGCCTCGTATCACGCTGTACGGAGCACCAAGCAAGACGAGGGCAACCCGATCCAGAGCGATCTGCAACGCATGACCATAGGCGCTAAACAAGCGAAAAGGGATGCGGTGGCCGGCCGTCAAGGGCCCTTCCAGGTGAATGGACAGTATGGTTCCTAGGCTGCTCCGGGCCGCGATCAGACTGTCCGCGGTCGGCGGTCAGCAACTCCTTGACGCGGGCGAGCGGAACGCCGGCGGCGCAACGGTACTGGGCGCGTCCGTCACGAACCCCATGGTAGGAGACGAGAAGCGCGCGCATGGTTCCGCTGAGTTCCTGCAGAGGCATCCCAGCCGATCTGTTCGGTGGAGGACGGTGCCGCCAGTTGGAATTCCGGCAGGTACCGCACGATGGGTTCGTCGATATCGATGACGCCGCGTTCGACCTGCTGGAGCACCAGCGTCGCCGTCATCACCTTGGTGATGGACCCAAAGAGAAAGCCGGTGTCCTCGAGCATCGGCGCCCCCGTGGCGACGTTCGCCACCCCGTGGGCCACGATCGTCTGCTCTTCGTCGTGGTACACGCCGGCCAGGTACCCGGGACCCGGTTCGCCTCGCAGTCGGCCGCGGCCTGTTCGCGAATGCGCCCCGCCACCTCGGATAGCCTCCGCCCCGCCAAGGCAACGCCCCCCATCGCATCCCCGTGCAGCCCGGGCGGCGCCGATGCCTGGGATCGCGCGCCGCCCGGGATCCACGCGCTCACGCCGCGCATTCTCCAACCCTGACCCAGGGTCAGGGTCAAGGGCCCCGCACACCGGTTTGTTGAGCGGGGGCACGGAGCACGCTCTTATAGCGCCGCTTCCGGCGGGTTGGTATTCACAGACCGGAGATCCAGCGCGCGCTCCGCGTCCTCGCTGACGGTTTGCACTGCCGCGGGGTCAGCGGGGAGGTGATGCTGGCGGGCGGCGCCGCCATGTGCCTGGCCTACGCGGCACGTGCCATGACCAGGGATGTGGATGCCGGTCGCTGGATCCCCGCGCCACACGGTAGGGACGCCCCCGGCGCCGCTCCGCCGCTTCGCACGGAGCCGGACCCTGTCCACCCAGGACCGCGCCCGGGCGCCCGCCGCCTGCAGCCTGCCGGAAGCGGGTCGTCCCCTCCCACGCCGCCCGGCCATCGTCCTGCCGCACGCTTCCCCTTCCTGCCTCAGGGGCAATCTGCACGTGCGGTAGGCTGGTCGCCCTGGCTGCCTAGCACGCGTCGGCCGTCAGCGTCCGCGGCTCCCGTGAAGCCGCCACCATCACCGGCCTCTGCCATGACATGGGCAAGTGCGAGTCAGGCTTCCAGGACTACCTCGCGGGCCGCCGCAGCCATGCCCCGCGGTACGGGCACTCGATCTCGGGTGCCCAGTATCTGCTCGGCCGCGCCGATCCGGTCGCCCGCCATCTCTGCCGCCTCCGTGGGCAGGGCATCGCTCGGGGCTGCCGCGCGACCCTAGCCTCAAGGCTCGCCTTCACGCTGCCACGGCCGCGCCCCTTGCCGGGATGGCGTGGCGGCGCCCCGCCACCGGGGCGTTCCCAGCAGGCAGCGGTTCTCCGGCCGTCGAACGGTGGCCCTTGGTGGCTTGGCTCGGCTCTCTCCCTCTCCGCCGCGGGTGCGTGGCGGCGGCCGGGTTCTTCCGGCAGGGGAGGGATGCGGTTGCACGTGGTTGCGCTTGTGCTGGTCGTGCCGTTGGGCGCGTTGGCTGCGCCGCCGGCCCCTTGCCCGCCGTGTTCGCCCACGGTACCGGCAAAGGTCGCATCAGCGGGGCGCGGGAACCCGACTGCCGAGCAGCGGTCGGCCCGTGCTGCACCACCCCTGGCGGCACTGCGGGACTCTGCCGCTTTCCAGCGTGTTCCCCAGGGACGAGGACGTACCTGCCGGTTGCCGCGGGGTGGCGCCGTCGCCCACGCGGGGCCGGAGGGCTGGCGCCCGGGGCCGCGGCCGCTTGCGGGAGGTCGCGCCCACCGCGCAGGGTCCCACGGCTGTCGGCCGTGGGCTCGGCCCAGTACCCCGCTGTTGCCGCGGACGTCGGGGGGAGAACGACGTAGCGCTGCGGCTCGACGCTCGTGGAGAGGATCACTCGTTCCCTCGCGGAACCTCGGGTTGCATCGACCGGCTCGTGGTCGACGCGTGTAGCTGGGGGTACCTGTTCGGTGAACTGCGTTGGGACCGCTACGCCTGGTGGGTCGACGGCACCCCCGTGGCGAGCGCGTGCCACAGCTAGTGGCTCGGCACGCACTTCACCGAATGCTTACAGCTGGGGGGATAGCCAGATGACGCTGAACGAGCATCAGGAGCGAGCGGTGGCGCACGCGGAGGGTCCCTTGCTGATTCTGGCGGGCGCTGGGTCCGGCAAGACGCGGGTGCTGACCGAACGGACCAGCGCGCTCATCCGCCGGGGGGTGCCCGCCCCGGAGATTTTAAACATCACCTTCACGCGCAAGGCGGCTGGCGAACTGAGCGCGCGCGTGCGGGCGGCGATCAGTGCCGACGGCCTGCGCGCGCTCACCTTTCACGCCTTCGGCGCATCGATCTGCCGGCGCGAATACGCCCGGTTCGGGCGGGACGCGAACTTCGCCATCCGCGATGCCGAGGAGGCAGAGGCGGAGTTTGCCCTGGCGTTGGAGCAGAACGGGCAACGGTTGAAGAAGGGCGAGCAGCGGGCTTGGCTGACGCTGCTCGACCGGCTGAAGAACGACGGCTGGCGCAGCTGCGACATCGACGCGGGGGCCGGCCTGGCGCGCCTGCAGCGCTTGGCCCGCTCGCTGGACGTCCCGGAGGCGAACCTGGATGCCTTCGTGTCCGCCTTCGCGCGTTACGAGGATCTGTTACAGCGCCACAACGCCTGCGACTTCAGCGACCTGCTCCTCTATCCGCTGGAGGTCTTCCGCGAGCACCCGGAGGTGCTGCGGGACTATCAGGAGCGCTATCCCTGGCTCCAGGTCGACGAGTACCAGGACACCAACCGTGTGCAGTACCACCTGGTGAACCTGCTGGCGCAGCGCACGCGCAACCTGGCGGTCGTGGGAGACGACGGCCAGGCGATTTACGGGTGGCGCGGGGCCGACGTCGGCAACATCCTGTCCTTTCAAAAGGACTATCCGGACGCGGTGGTGGTCAAATTGGAGGACAACTACCGCTCCGGCTCGGCGATCCTGGAGGTTGCCAACACGCTGATCGCCCACAACCGCAAGCAGATCCCCAAGGTCATGCGCGCCACGCGGCCGGTGACGGGCGAGGCGGCGGTCCTGGCCTTTCCCGACGCGGAGTCCGAGGCGGCGATGGTCGCTGCCGAGGTCCGGGATCTCGGCCCCTCGCTGCCCTGGGACGAGATCGCCGTACTCTACCGGACCAACACGATCTCCCGCCTCATCGAGCGGGAACTGTCCACGCAGCGGGTGCCGTATCAGATCATCGGCGGACTGCGCTTCTGGGCCCGCGGCCCGGTGCGGGACGGGATGGCCTACCTCGGCTGGATCCATAATCCGGCCGACCGCCTGGCGTTCGAGCGCATCATGGACAAGCCGCGCCGCAACATCCACGGCGTGACCTTCGCCAAGCTGATGGCGGCCGAGGAGGCGTCCGGCCGGCCGTTCGCGGAGATCCTCGGCGATCCGTCGGCATTGGGGGTCACCAAGGGCCGGCAGGAGAGCCTGCGTGGGATGCGGGCCCTGCTGGACGGGTACCGGGAGCGGGTGGTGGCCGGCGGGCCGGGGCTGGGTGCGGTGCTGCGGGAGATGCTCGAAGGCTGCGGCTATCTCCGCTGGCTGAGCGAGCAGGAGGAGGCCGCCGACGCCCTGGCCAACGTCGAGGAACTCTGCGCGGCGGCCAGCGCCGCGGGGTCGGTGGAGCGCTTGTTTGAGGAGGCGCGGCTCTCCGCCCCCCAGGACGACAGCACGCAGGGCGCGGTGTCGCTGATGACGGTGCATGCCGCCAAGGGACTGGAGTTCGGGACCGTGTTCGTCATCGGCATGGAGGAGGGGTCATTTCCCCACTCCAAGGCCGAGGACACGGCTGAGGAGCGGCGGCTGGCGTATGTGGCGTTCACGCGAGCCAAGGACCGGCTGCTGGTCAGCTACAGCAGCGAGGGCCGGGGCTGGAACCGCTGGAGCGGGGATGGGGGCGGGCCCTCGCGCTTCGTGCGGGAGGCGGGGCTGCAGCCACGGCGGAGCGCGGCGGCGGGGCGAAGGCGGGCCACCGGGCAAGGGCGGGCGGCGGGGGGACGGCCGGGACGAGCGGCGCGAGGGTGATGTCCCCAGTGGGCCGCGCGCCGCATGCAGCGCGGTGCGCTCGCCCGTGGCGCGCCGCGGCCCGGGGACCCTGGTGTGGGCGGCGCGGTCGAGGCGCGCGGACATGCGCCCGAGCCCGAGGTCCCGGCGCGGAGCGGAGCTTCGCAGTTGCCCGATAGTGGGACAGGGGCGCCACGGCGCGCAGGCTGCGGAGCATCGCGGCTGTCAGCGCGCGCGGTTCTAAGGTGGTGCCGCTCCGAATCTCTGGAACAACAACGAATCGGGCCGGCCACGCGAGAGGGGCTATCCGTCGAACCGTTGGGTGCGCAAATGGGGGACGATGTACCCAATCAGGAATCTCGGTTGACCAGTCGGGCGGTGGAGAAAGTACAGACGCCACTCGTCTGGGCTCATCTTGTAGTGCCAGGAGAATTGCGTGAGTTTGCCATCTGGACCGCGGAATGTCCGTTTTTCGCCGAACTGCTGCATCGTCGCCTCACTTTCAGGCGATGGGACAAACCCCAACCTCTGCGGATCGAAGGGCCCTGGAGCCGTGGACTTGGAGTACTCCTCAAGATCGTGGAGGTGCCTGATGATCGCTGGGACTCGGGCGTCTCCCTTCCCCAGCCGAGACACGTCCCTCTCGACCGACTCGCAGAAGTCGAGGTTCGGAAACAACTTCGCGCGATCGCGCCAAAGGGTTGCTCCGTCCTTGACGTTCCGCTCCCGCACGGCGGCGATTGTCGTAGCGTGTGACGCTAAATGGGACGCTTCGCTACCATGCAAAATGGTGACTGTACGTTCTTCGAAGGCGTCCCGGATCTTGTCGATACCGATGAAGTCGACCGTCAACCTGTTGGTAGACCACATCGACCCTGACGGCAAGCGTATGGCCGGACTCTGCAAGAGGTGTGCACAGCCCAAACCACGAGCAGTCTGCTGACCGAACCGGCAGTCCCACTTCTCCGCGGGGAGCACTTCGTCCCGCTCCGAGAGGTGAGGGGACGCAGCGCAAAACTGTGGGCTCAAGCGGCCTGAGCCTCTGTTCGCCTGAGGGAGGCGACCGGAGGCCGGCGACGGAGGGGCTTGGACTTCCATAGGTCGGCCCATTGGCCGTGCTGGGAAAGCCTCGTGGCGCGCAGCGTAAGGATGGCGCGGACACCGGTGAACGTCCAACGCATCCCCGGCTGCTTGACGCGGAGGCCGGAGACGAGGCGGCACGCGGACTCGACGATGCCTGAACCCAGAGGCCATGCCCGTTGGGCATAGAGGGGATAGTGCATGCGCTCGGCGTTGGTGACGAAGTAGTCGCGAGCCTTGCGCACCTCGTCTTGGGCTACGGGTGCGCGGGGCTGGAGGGTGTCAAGGGCGGCGATCACGGGGCCGGTGCCCTGCGTGAAGAGGGCGGTGGCGAGGGTTTCGCCCCAGAGGTGCGCGTCGATGGCGTTGCCATGGACCGCATGCGCCACCTTCCAGATGTGCTCGCTGGCATGGTAGTAGTCAACAACCTCGTGGACCCTGATCCCCAAGGCCTCCAACTTCGCGGTGTAGTTCCAGATGAACGGAGCGCCGTCCCCGATCAGTAGCACGCTGAGCGGGGAGCCTGGGGACCACCCCGCTTCGCGCAGTAGGGAGAGTGTCAGCGGTGGGCTCGATGCCAGCCACGTAGCGGTGCGGCCCGGCCACCAGGGTCATGCGCCCATCGGCCTGCGGACGGCTCTGGGGTCCGAGGGTGGCGACGACGCCGACCTTGACGTCTCTCCACTGCTTATCCGCGTTGGCTTTGGTGGCATCGACGCTGAGCAGGAAGGTGGGCGGTTCTGCGGGTGGAGGCAGGGCCGGGGGCGCTGCACCAGCCGCGGGCTGCAGTTCCTCCTTGAGCGCGGCCACGGCCGCCTGTCGGTCCTGCTCGGCCACCGCACCTGCCGCTTCGCTGGTCAGGGCCACGGTGGATGGGTCCAACTTCACCCCGAGCGTCTCGCCCGTGGTCGCGGCAGCCTGCGCGAAGGAGGGAATCTCCGCGGCGGCTGCAGCCACCACACGGCTTAACGCTGGCGACAGCGTACCAGGACCCAGGCCCCAGAACTCGTCAGCCGGCACGGCTGTCCGATCACAATGCCGACACACATAGACGGTGCGTTGCAACCGGTACCGGCCCACGAGCCCCTCCGGTTCCCTGGCGCGGCGGCACGCCACCTCCATCTGCTTGCCACAGCCCGCACACACGGGCCGCGGCAAGTTGCCCACCGCCCCCTCCGCCACATGTTCCACGATCACCCCTCCGCCCAAGCGGAGCAGCCGCTGGACGCGTTGCTCTATCTCCTCCAAGTCCGTGCCGCCTTCGGGCGCGAACTGGTCCCAACCCGCCAGTAGCGCGTTGGCCACCTCGGCCACGATCCTCTCGCGCCACCGCCGGTCCTGCTCCACCTGCTCCGCGGTCTTGCCCGCAACGCCCTCATCGGCTACGCTGGCCAAACTCCTCTGTCCTCGGCCTGGTTGGATTGCCCTCGCAGGCGGTTCAGGCCGAACAGGGGAGTTTTTCTACGCCAGCCCCAATTCCTGGTTGGTTATTATTACCATTTCTCCCCCGGCCTTGTGAATTGCTTCACAAGCTTGCCCACACTTTTGCGCTGCGCCCGCCGCTGCCCGCACGGTCGCCTGGTCGCGCCGGCCCTCGGTGTGCA
>JAJZZC010000277.1 GCA_021797775.1 Bacillota bacterium | reverse complement strand
CCCGGCGCGAGGTGCGCACGCACCTGGACCGTGCCGCCGACGTGCTGCAGGGCGACCGCGTCTACCACCTGCTGCAGCACGTCCTGAATGTACTGGCCGAATGCAGCCGGTTGGGCGCGGTGGCGGTGGTGCTGGCATCCCTGGCACCCGGGCTGGCCCTGCCGGTCGCCGCCGCAATCGCCGTCCAGGTCTGGGCGGATGCGGTGCGCGTGCGGCGGCGCTTCGCCCTCGACCAGCGCACCCGCTCGCGCCAGGGCTTTGCCGGCTACCTGCAGGGGCTGCTGGCGGACCCCGGCGTCAACGCCGAGGCCCGTGTGTTCGGCAGCGCCCGCTGGCTCATCGCGCGCTGGCGGCGGGTATGGGAGGGGCTGCAGGCGGGACAGCAGGCCCTGGCTCGCCGCGAGATGGGCCGCGATGCCTTCGTGCGCGGCAGCGCCCTGGCGGTATATCTCGGGTCCTTCGTCTACGGCGTGGCCTTGGCGCGTCATGGCGCGCTCAGCGTCGGCGGGGTTGTGGCCCTGGCCGCCGGGGTGCGCGCGCTGCAGGCGGCCACCGAAGAGATCAGCTACCAGTTGGCCGACGCCCAGGGACACGCCCTGCACCTGCTCGACGCCCTGAGCGTCCTCGACCGCGCCCGCGCCACGCCCCCGGGCCTACCGTCCCTTTGCGCCCGCCAGACGATCTCCCTCCGGCGGGTGCGCTATCGCTACCCGGGCGCCAGGCGGGACGCCCTGCGCGGGGTCACGCTGGAGCTGCAGCGCGGCCGGCTCCTGGCGCTGGTGGGCGAGAACGGTTCGGGCAAGACGACGCTGGCGCGGGTGCTGCTGGGGTTGCTGGCCCCGGCGTCCGGCCGGGTTGAGGGCGACGGGGGCCCCCCGCTGCGTCGCGCCGCGGTCCTGCAGGACTTTGCGCGTTACGATTTGAGCCTGCGCGAGAACGTCGCGCTGGGTGACCCCGCGCGCGTGGCTGACGACCCGGCCCTCCACCAGGCCATCGCGTCCGCCGGCACCGCCGCGCAGGACGCGGCCCGGCAGGGGCTGGACGCCCTGCTGGGTACGGAGTTCGAGGGCGCCACCGACCTCTCCGGCGGGCAGTGGCAGGCGGTGGCCACCGCGCGCGGGGTGTTCGCGCGCGGGGACCTCGTGGTGTGCGACGAGCCGACTGCCGCACTGGACCCCTTGGCCGAGCGTGAGGCCTTCGCGCGTTTCGCGGACCTGGCGGAGGGGCGCTTCGCCGTGATCGTCACGCACCGCATGGGCGCGGCGGCGCTGGCGGCCGAGATCGCGGTCATGCGGCGGGGGCGGCTGGTGGAGCGGGGCACGCACGCGGACCTGCTGGCGGCCGGGGGGCTTTACGCCCGCATGTGGGAGGCGCAGGCGGAATGGTACCGCTAGGGGCCGTGCGATGGGAACGGCGGGGGCCGCTCCGCCGCGGGGCGCGGCAGGGGACGCGGTTGGTCGAACGCGAGGCCTTGGCGCGCTGGCCACCGTGCCCATCCACGCGGGCCATCTCGCCTGGTCGGGGCGCCTCCCGCCGCGCCCGCGCCCCGGCCCGTACACCATTGGCGCACAGGACCCGATGCGCGCGACGCCCGTGGAATGTGACGGTCACATGAACGGCGCGTGTTGCCACCCGGCGGACGGCGGCCTGTCTGCGGCTCCGCGGCCCCGCTCCAAACCGCGGGGCCCCGCGCGCGTCAGCGGGCCATCCCGAACGGGCAGCGCGCCCGGGCGCCGGTTGCCGCCGCGGCTGGAACGCCGGCGGGGTCAGGCCCCCGTCCTCTCCGGAACGGGGACCTGACCCCACGGTGCCATCCAGATTCGCCGTGCGTCGCCGGTGCGCGGCTGCCCTCGGGCAGACCGCGCGGATCCTCGTAAGGAACCATGCCCGCTCGGCTGCAGCGCTGGCTCCCGCACCGCTTCGAGCGCCACCGCCCTGCCTGCCCGCAGCCCGAACGGAATGAGCGGCAGGGCGATACCCCCCTGGCGGGCCGGACGAACGGCTGGCGCAAGACAGCGCGGCATCACGAACAGACAGCGTGCCACCACCGGCCCTCCGTCGAGCACTTCGGCCCGGACGAACCGGCCAAGCACGGAGGCGATCGGCACCTGCATGTCGCTCTCCAGGACCGGCGCCCCCGCAGCGACCGGCGTGCGGCCCGGGGGAGGAAATCGCAGGACCGGATTGCTCTCGAGGCCGGACGGCAACGGCAGAACACGGCAACCACGACCGACCACGCAGGTGATCACCCCCCCGCGACGGATCGTGGGCACGGCCGCCCGCCTGGCCGGCACGCTCGGGTGGGCCGAAAAGACCGCCGCCACCACATACTGACCACGGACACGCTCCAATCGCCCGACGACCGTGCGTGCGTCGGTCGCCCACGGCAACACGGCCACCGCCTGCCCGTCGGGGGCCACGGCCACCGAGGCGGGCGTAAGCAGCCCCATGCGGGGGCCGACCGCCAACCCCGGCGCTGCGGCGTAAGTCGCCGTGGCCACGGTCCGATCCCCTACGCCCGGCACGGCCAGGGATACCTGCGGCGATGCCGCCCCCACGGAGGCCAGCGTGACGCCGTGGACGATCCGGTACGGGAGCGGAGCGCTGCTCGACCCACTGCCGAGCAATGTGAACATGAACGCCAAGGCCGCCAGACGCTGAGGCACCACATGCACCATGGCCCTCACCTCACGGGGAGGTCGCCTCTCTCGGCAGCCTCCCCACACCTGACGCTCCCGTGGCGCCCGCCGGCCCGTGTCCCCTGAATAGGGCCGCAGGTGCCACTACCGGCAGTGGTCATGGGTGCCGCTGACTACTAATACTACCCTGAGAACCTCCTGCCCCTGGGACGCGCCGCTGCCGTCGAGGCCGCGTGCATACCCGTTCACCGCCACCGAGAGCCTCTTGCCGAGTTCGTGACCACTCCTTCATTACCACCTCTGTCCCCAGTCGCTACCAGTGCTAAGGCCAGTACTAAGCACCGTCGGTATGACCCGCCCACGTTTTCATGCCGCGTGGCGCCGACCCCGCCGGCATGGGGGACTCAAGGGGTCTCAGGCCGAACGGTCACCCGACTTCAACCGCTCCAGGTCGCGCTCCACCCGGTTCTTCGCCTTGATCTTCGCCAGTTCGGCCGCCACCTCGTCCCCCGAACCGCCCGGCAACACACCGCTGTCGGTCAACTCGTCGATGGCCGCCGCCCGCGAGCGCATCGCGTCCGTCTTCTCCTGGGCCCGCGACACCGCCGCGTCCACTCGGCCCGCCTCGCGCGACAGGCCCGTCGCGGCCTCGCCGATGTGGACGGTCGCCTTGGCCGCGTCGTACTGCGCCTTGACGACCTCCTTCTGGGTGCGGAAGGCGTCTACCTGAGCCGCCAAGCGCCGCTCCGCCTGCGTCAGCTTGTCCTGCTCAGCCTGCAGTTGCCCGACCTGGGCCGCGACCTGGTCCGCCTGGACCACGAACACCGCCTTGCGCTCCAGCGCGCTGCGCGCCAGATCCTCCCGTCCCGCAGCCAGGGCCTCTCTAGCCTGGGCCTCCAGGGCGGCCACCTGCTGCCGCGCCCGCCCGGCCCGCAATTCGAGGCTCTTCTTGCTGGAGACCACCTCGGCCAGGTTGCGCTTCACCTGCGCCAGCAACTCGAGCTGCTTCTGGTAGCTGTACTCCAGGGTCTGCCGCGGGTCCTCGGCGGCATCCACGGCCGCATTGACCTTCGCCTTGACGACCGTGGCGATGCGTGAAAGGACGCCCATCACCCATCCCTCCTCGTGGCGCATTGTACCACCCTTGCCAGCGCAGTCCGAGGGGATCGCTGTGGATCGCATCACCCGTATCGAGCGAGATCTCACACGCCATCACCGTGCGATGTGGACTTGTCCTGCCGCTGGCAGGCCCCCCGCTGTCTGTGACTTCCACACCGTACCGAGCATGGACGCGCCGACGCCGGTCGGACCGCAGCCCGCGTGGTGCACACCCGCGCCGGGCCCCGCCCACGTACAAAGGTGGCCGAGGCGTCGAGTGTAGGCTTCTCATTACCCCTAACTGAATGGCTTGGCGTGCGGTGACGCGCTGGGTGCCACGACCGAGTTCATGAGCGCGGCTGAGATCCGGGACCGGTATGGCCCGGACGGGGTCCGTGACCTGGTCGGCGGCGGGTGGTTGCACCTGCCGCCCGGGTCGGCGACGGACGACACCGCCATGGCCCTCTGCGTGGCGGAGGGCATCGCGGCCGCCGGGCGGGACGCGCCGCTGCCGGCCATCGTCGACGCGGTCGGCGAGCGGTTCGTGCGCTGGCACGAGTCCCGCCCGCCGGACGTCGGGGCCACGGTCGCCCGCGCCGTCCACGCGTTCGCGCGACACGGGACCTGGAACGCCGCCAGCGCCGACGTCGCCGCGGCCCTGGGCGAGCGGGCGGCCGGCAACGGCGCCCTCATGCGCACACTCCCGGTCAGCCTCTTCTGGCCTAACGACCCGGGGCGCACGGTCGCCGTCAGCCGTGCGCTCAGCCGCATGACGCACCCGGTGCCGCACGCCGAGTGGTGCAGCGCCTAATACAGCGTACTGGTACTGCGCTTGCTCCGCGGGGAGGGGCCGATGGACGCGGCCATGGCCGGGGCGGCGGCCGACGTGCGGCGCATCGCGCCCGACCTCGACGCCACGAGTCTGTGGGCCCACGTACGCGCCGCCGGGCGCCTGTCGCGCGGCGGCGTGGAGAACCCCACCGGCCACTCGGTCCGCACGCTGATTGCGGCCCTGTAGGCCGTTCTCCAGGGAGCCACGGCCGAGGCGGCCATCATGCTGGCGGCGAACCTGGGCGGCGACGCCGACACGGTGGCGGCGGTAGCCGGCGGGATCGCCGTGGCGCTGTGGGGGTTCGAGGCGTTGCCCGGGAGGTGGGTCGGGGCGCTGGGGGACGGCGATGTGGCGAGGTTGGACGCGGCGGTGGCGGCGGCGGTGCAGGACGATAAGGTTGGGACGCGCTTCCTGCCGGCGGCGGGGCATGGTGGCACGTGATAGACTGAGGGGCGGACGTTACTTGAAGCATCGGGGGGCCCCCGTATCGCTGTACTTCATCCGACATGCGCGCAACCGCTTGCGCCAGCAGTTGAAGAGGTTTCGTGTAGATGAAGTGGACGTGCGAACGGTCCTGGATGCGCCGCAATTCGACGAGCCTGATGAGAGGCACGCTGGGCGGCGCAATGCTTGGGGCAAACGAGGTAGCCTCTGGATCCCGAGTGACCTATGTACGAGAACCGCAGCGCACCGTGGTGATCACGTTGACCGTACGGCGGAAGGGTCCGGGGAGGGGCTGAGCGATGCGAATCTCATACGATCCGGAGGGCGACGTGCTCTACATCGAGTTGCGCGCAGCCGAGGCCGACGACAGCGTGGACCTGGAGCCTGGCGTGACGGCGGACCTGGATGCGGACGGGCATGTCATCGGCATTGAGATCCTGGACGCACGTGAACGACTCGGCGATGCGCTGAAGCAGGTCAGCATCGACATGCTTCCTCTGGCCGCCACCGCAGAAGCATAAGTCGCCCGAGATCCGCTCATGACTTCTTCCGCCGAGTGCACCGGAGATCGTGTTCGATGGCGCCGCCCTGCCGGGTGGCGCCTTTTTCTTCTGGGAAGGAGATTTCACCCATGCCGCTCGTTCCGCCCCGTCCCCTCTCCCTGCTCCCGCCCGACCCGCGGGCGCCCCGCTTGACGGCCATCCTGGTGTCCGCCATCGAGGCGGACCCGGACCAACCGCGTACGGACTTCGTCCCCGCCCGGGTCCGGGTCCTCCGCGACAGCATCGCGCGGGTCGGCCTGATAGAGCCCATCGTGGTCGAGGAACTGCCGGGAGAGCGCTTCCGGGTGATCGCCGGCGAGTACCGCACGCGCGCCCTGCGCCTCGGCCTCACGGAGCACCCTGACAACCCGCGGTTCCAGACGGCCCCGGCGGTCGTGTTCCCACCGGGTGGGCTGTCCGAGCCCCTGCGCCGGGCGTGGCAACTGGTCGAGAACCTGAACCGCCACGACCTCACGCCGGGGGAGATCGC
>JAJZZC010000276.1 GCA_021797775.1 Bacillota bacterium | reverse complement strand
CCCATATCCGCTGGGCACGGTCACTCCCGCGTCCCGGTCGGCGCCTCTCCATAGCTCTGACGCCCGCGACCGTTCATCAACTCCCTCACACCGGGCGTCCCCCGCTACGCCCGGCACGACACTCCGCGTGCCCTTCAGCACGCACTGCCGTGACGCCCCCTCTGTGCCCCCCGCTGAACGCATACCGAAAATGATTGGTTGGCAGGGGTTTGACTATTCTGCATTTGTCCAGGATGCCATGGACGTGATCGAGTGGCGTGAGTGCAGACGCCGGCTTGCTGGGACTACCAATCTGGCTCAATGGCGAGCAGATCACCACGCAGACATCGACGCAGTTGGCATTCTCCTTTCACACTGGCGAGACCGTTCTACCGGGAAGCACCTGAAGAAGCCAGAGTCCCTGTTTCCGTGTGCGCGGTCATACACATGGCTGTCGCAGTACTTTATCATGGCCCACTTAGCTATCAAGGATTCGAACATCGGGACGGTCTCGATCCATGGGAATCGCATCGAGCTCAAGTTTGCCGCCTTGGATTGTCCGCGGTATCACGCAAACGTTCTCAATGGCTACTTTAGGATTGCCGACCCCCTGGCCGGTGCGAATGTGACCATCGGCAGAGATCATCTTCCGATTGCTGCCCGCGACCGTTTTCTGGAAGATCTTGTGGCGGCCTTCTTTCCCGTGTATGAGGCTAGAATCAACGAGATGGTCAGCACCTTCATCGGGCGCCGGATCGGCCGGTTGCCGCCAGACTTGATGCGGTTTTGGTCCGCGCTCGGAGCGATCTGTGCAGCCCGGCACTTTCACGGTCAGGCTCAGGTAAACGTTTTCACGGACGGCAAGTTAGCCCGATCTAATCTTGCGGTACGCATGACCACTTCAGCTCTGATCGAATTGCTGGCCACCCTTTCTGGAGTAGCAGAGACCGTGCTGCGTCAATATGTCGCCGACATGACAGCGTCGACGGGCAGTGTGTCCCTATGGGAAACACCGTTCGTTCCCTTGGACGAACAGCACATCGCCTTCGCCCCCTCTATGCTTCTGCGGTCCAATTTTGGCCGCAACCACCTCGCGCGCCTCGCCCGGCGGGGAAGCCTTGGCGACCTCGGCAAGGATGCACTTGTTGACGATGTGGCGGAATGGGTGAAGAGGTTCGGCAAGGTGAGCACCAACGTAGCGTGTCCCGGGACAGACATCGACGTGGTTGTCTGCGACTGCACGCACAATGAAATCGGCGCGATTCAAGTTAAGGATTTCGTGGAGCCCATCTTATTGAGCGAAGAGCGCAAGCGCGCTGACGCTAACATTCAATACGCGGCAGTGCAACATCAACGCTCCGCCAACTGGATGGATACTGCGCCCTTGGAGGAGCTCAATCGCGCTTTCTCATCACAGTTCACTAGCAGGCCCGCCGTCTATCACTTTACGTGGGTCCGCGACTTCCTCGGCAGTATGTTTATCGGCCTGGACACCGATGCTAAGCGGTTCCCAGTGCTGAACCTTCACCACGCGAGCAAATTCCTGTCCGACGAGCAAAGGATATCCTCTCTGTGGAATCATGCGCGGGGGTTTCAGTACCTAAGGGGCTCCCTAGTGGTTCTGCGGGATACCCAATACTCGCTTGGTCCGGTGACGCTGCGTGTTCTGGGCACCAGCCAGACCATCTAGACTCAGCAATGCAACAACGGCAGTGCGCCGGTCCTGCACCTTGTATCGCCATGGTCCTGCATTCCATATCAACGCTTCTGACTTCTGCCACGGACATGAGTGGGGCGCCGAGCACCGGGCACCCGCCGTCACGTTGCGGAGACGACCCTCTGGCGACGCCGCGAGAGTAGCGACACACCGGTGGGTGGAGTCAGCCGAGGTTGATGTCGGCTCTCGTCGACCGCTTACGGGATTGGCCTCCCCCAACGTCTGCGCAGGCTTTGCCTGCGCCGTGGGAGTCGGTCCTTTATCCTGCTTCCACGAACGTGCTGCCCCGTTTCGTCGCCCGACCCGCCGTGATTGGGATTGCGCGGCGCGGCCCGATCGTTTGGGATTTGGGGATGCCCCGCGCGGGCCGCCGGTGGAGGCTCATGGTGCTCCGCGGGTCGATTCTTGGTCCCGCTCCGTGTCTGCTGGGTCGAGGGTCGTACGATAGTCGGCCGAACCGTGAGGGTGTGGCCGCGCGACAGGTCGCTCCATCCGTTGGTGGTCCGCTTCAACTGAGCTGGTCAGGCGCCCGGCAGCGGTCGCCCGGGCGTCTCCGGCGCCTCGAAACGCCCCCGCACAAATGCCACCGGTGGACGATCTCCTCGGGCCAACAGCATCGCCATATGCTTCAATTCGGCCGGATACAGCGGGAGCGCGGGAACTCGGGCTAAAGGCACCCATTCGGGACTTGGGATGCCCGGGCGTTCGGGCCGTGGGGCGACGTCGCCGACCGGTTCAGCGTACACGAACACGTGCAGGTCATACTCGCGCCCGGCCTCCCGGGCCGGAACCGTCACCCATTCTTGGAGGAAGGCGGGGCCGGTCACGTGAACACGGATGCCCGTTTCCTCCAGGACTTCCCTGGCTGCTGCCTCCGGAAGGCATTCCCCAGGCTCCAATCCACCGCCCGGGGGCAACCATGCGCCTTCCCCTCCGCTGGGGGGTAAGAGCAGCATGGCCCCCTCGTGAACCACGATGGCACGCGTGCGCACGTGGTCGTAGACGGTGCGCGGTGGAGACGCCAACAGGTCGTCCATAGTACCGCCTTCCATTCGTCCCGCCCGAGGCGGCCCCTGTATGTGTGCACGCGCCCCTGTGGTCCCTCCCCGGCGGTGTGCATCCGCCGCCTGCTCCGGTCCCGGCTCCCTGGAATCAGTCCAATGTCATGCGCCCGTCGACGAACTGGTTTGATCCTCCCTGCATGCCGCGCACACGGCTGCCCCCCATGCGGGAGTGGTGGCGGGCGGGCCCCCTACCGCATGGTGTGTCCCCAGTTCGGACGCGGGGGCATCCCACCGATCAGCGCAATCCGCCGATCTGTGGGCGGAATGAGCCGGACGTGGCGCCGGGCCGCGGTGGCCAGGGCATCCCTCACCGTGAGCCCGGTCTCTGCGCAGCTCGCCGGCCGTGCGAAACGGGCCTGATGGCGTGTCATCGCGACCTGGATGTAACCGCCCGCGGCTCGGGCGCGGCAGTCGATGACGCGGTGCCCCTCGGGCCGTGCCCCATCGACCGTTACCGCCAAGCCAGAAACTGCAAAGAAGCGGGCGTTCGCCAATTCCTCAATGGCCGCGACCAAGGCGGGCAGTTCAAAACGCGCCATCACGAGCGGGTCCTCGTCATGATGGTACAGGTTGCAGATGTCGCCGTAGGTGATCGGGCCCGCGGTCCAGTCGGGCTCGACAGCCGACCGGGACAGAAGGGCGGCGTCGGCGCCCACCACGTCCCGTACCGCGTCAGCTGCCCAGTCTGCAAGCGGCCACTGGGCATCCTCTGGCCGGCCGGTTGCGGGCGACGGCAGGTCGGTCATCACCTCGCCCAGGCCGGGGTGGCGGTGGAGCAGATCTTCCTGCAGAGCGTGCACCAGCGTTACATCAGGTGGGAAATCTTCCGGTGTGAGCAACTCATGCCCCCAGTTGCCGGCACCACCCCGGATGAAACCGACGTGCTGCCCATTTGCACCGACCTGCACAATGGGGGTGTCGCCGATCCAGAGTGGGGCCGGCAGTGCTTGGTGCAGGTGGCCGCTCAACGCAAGGTCAACAGCGCCCACCGCCCGAACGATCTCGGCGTTTTCATCGGCGCCCCTGTGGCTCAGAAGGATCAGAGTATCCACCTGCTCCCGCAGTTCGGCGGCCGCACGGACCGCCGCGGCGACGGGATCGGCGACTGTCCACGAAGGATCGTCCCCGGCGCGCGTCAGGCCAACAATGGCCACCCGGCCCCCGCCCGTGACAATGTGACCGGGCGGCGTCCAGCCGGGGGCGACAAGGTTTGCGGCGACCACGGGAGCGCCGAAGCGTTGGATTGCGGGGATCATGGCGCTTGCCGGGAGATCCAGGTCGTGGTTGCCGGGCACCCAGGCGGTGTACCCCATGGTGGCAAGCCAGGCCAGTCCGGGCTCTCCCTCGGCGACTGCTGGGAGCGTATCGCCGCCGTCGGTGAGAATGTCGGGTCGGACCGTTCGCAGGAGCCCCGCGATTCGTGGGAAAATCCGCAGCCTCGTGCCCGCGAGTTCGCTGGCGATCTCGCCGAGGTCGCTGGTGTGTACGATCGTGAGGGGCTGGATGGGCGGGCCTCCCCTCCTGATGGTGGTGCCGGCTACATTCCGCCCTGCCACCCAGCTTCCCTGGCGCAGCGTTTTCGCAAAGGGGCCGCGAAGGCATGGGCCGCCCTGACGACGTCACGCTTGCCCTGGCTGCGCAACATGCCCTGGGTTTGAACTCCCTGCCGACCCTGGCCGATCGGCACGTGCTGCACGCCGCCCAAGGCCGGGCGGCGGAGCGGGTGCGGATCAACGGCCGGCCCGTGGCCCTGAAGTGGCGCGACGACCGGCCCCAGGACCGCGAGGCACTTCTGTACAGGGGCCTCTTACCGCGCGTGCACCGGGCGCTCGGCGCGCCGGAACTGCTGGGCGCCACCAGCATGTCGGGCACACACTTCCTATTCCTGGCCTGGGTGGAGGGGGTTCCCGCAGATTGGGCCGACCCTGCGGATGTGCGACTGGCCTTCGAGCACCTCGGTAGGGTCCACGCGCTGACCGGTAGGCTGATCGCGGACTCTCCGGAGGCGTTGGCCACTGCCGAAGCGTGGGCGGAACTCCTTCCCGGAGGTCCAGCCACGGCCCGCGATGTGAAGGAGCCCCTGGTGCTCGATCCCGGCGACCTCCACGCCGGCAACTTTCTCCTGCTGGAGGGCGGCGGCGTGTGCCTGCTCGACTTCGAGAACATGGCGGTACGGCCGAGGGGGCAGGCACTGCGCCAACTGCGGGTCGACGCATCCATGCCACAGGGGCCGTTGGGTGAACTCGCCCTGTCGGCCTACTGGGCTGCGGCTGGTTGACGGGACTGCCGCGATTTGGCGGCGAGCAGGTGGGCGCGCGCTATCAGGAGCCGCGTCGCCCGACAGAGCTCGGCGCGGTCTTCGTTCGTTTGCAGCCAGAGGTCTGCCGACAGCGTCTCCGCTTCGGATTCCGTCGCGTGGGGCGGCACCCCGGCAGCCCCGTCGCGGCGCAGGAGCGGCACGGTCCGTACACTCTCCGGCGCGGACACGCGGACCGCGAGGGCACCCCTCGCTGACAGCCACTCGGCCTCCGCCCGCAGGCGCACGCCGTCGATCACGACCGGCCCCGGCACCCGCCGGGCCTGCTCCCAGGCAAGGATCGCCAGGCGGGCCGGCTCCGGACCGCGCAGCGCATCGCCCATCGCCTGCAGCGTCGCGCGGTCCTCGGGAAGGCCCCGGCGGCGGGCCTCCTCTCGGCAGAGGCCGCCCAGGGAGACCCGCGCGAAGCCGTAGCCGCGGACCAACATCTCCGCCACAGTGGTCTTGCCGGCCCCCGCCGGCCCCGCCAGATACAGCCGCACCGGCCGCATCATCGACCCCACCTCCTGACAGCGACAACCCGCACCGGGAGCGACGCCCCGCAGGCGCCGCTCCCCGGCCGGTACTCCCACTCGTCCCCCGCGAAGTCGGGGTGCACCGCGTTGCCCTCGCGGTCTCTCCGCTCGTGGATCGGGTGCGCAGGCCCGTACCGGGCCTCCGCGCACGCCGGACACCAGGCCTCCCCGTCCGCCGTGTAGCCGACAACCTCCCAGGCCTTCACGGGCGCTCCCCCTCCCAGCACGCCGGATAGAGGGCGCGCATGCTCGACCAGCAGCCGGCGCCGATGACCAGGTGGTCCAGCACCGGGATGCCGAGGATGCCGCCGCACCGCACCAGCCGGTGGGTGAGCAGGATGTCCTGCGGGCTGGGTTCGGGGTCGCCGCTGGGGTGGTTGTGCGCCACGATGACCGCCGCCGCGTTGGTCAGCAGGGCCGCGGTGAAGACCGACCGCGGCTCGACCGGTACGCTGTCGATGGAGC
>JAJZZC010000275.1 GCA_021797775.1 Bacillota bacterium | reverse complement strand
TTGTTCGCCTGCGGCGAGATGCCATAGGCGAAGGCCAGCACCGATGTGCCCAGGAACATCGCGCCGAGCAGGAGGCCGAGCATGGCCATGGCGGACTTGGCCCCGCGCACCGACGGTTCGCGGAAGACGGGGACGCCGTTGCTCACAGCCTCGATGCCCGTCAGGGCGGACGAGCCTGAGCTAAAGGCACGCAGCAGCAGAAACAGCGAGAGGCCGCTCAGCGCCGGCGGCACCCAAACCCGGTGCACGACCAGGCCGTGGACTCCGCCGTGCAGCAGGCCGATGCCCACCATCGCCAGGACCAGCCCGCAGAACAGGTAGGTCGGTCCGGCGAAGGTGACCGCCGACTCCCGCACCCCGCGTAGGTTCACCAGCGCGATGACCACGATCAGGAACAGGTCCAGCGGTACGCGGTACGCCCCCAGCGGGTGGAAGGCGGAGATCATGGCGTCCACACCGGCGGTGACGCTGACGGCCACGGTGAGCGTGTAGTCCACCAGCAGCGAGGCCCCGGCGATCAGGCTCGGCAGGGTGCCCAGGTTGTCGCGGCCGACGATGTAGGCGCCGCCACCATTGGGGTAGGCCTCGATCACCTGGCGATAGGAGATGACGAGGACCGTCAGCATCAGGACGATGGTCAGGGAGATGGGGAGGGAGAACCAGAGGGCGGCGACCGAGATGGTGGCCAGCACCCCGAGGATGGCCTCTGTGCCGTACGCGACGGAGGACAGGGCGTCGGGCGAGAGGATGGACAGGGCGGCCAGCGTGTTCAGGCGTTCGCCCTTCAGGTCGCGGTTGCGCAGCGGCCGTCCAATCAGGATCTCCTTCAGCGAACGGCGCTCGTTTTGCGCCATCGTCCACGCTCCGCCGTTGCCTTCGTGTGTGCGTGCCCGCCGGGGCGGGCGGTTTCCGCACCCTCCGACAGTGCGGCATCATATACGACGACCGTGCCGTCCTCAACTTCGTGTCACGCCCGCATAGTACTACCCTCCGCACTGCCTGATCCTAGGATGCGCCGCTGCCGTCTTGGCGTCGTTGACATCCGTTCACCGTGCCGAAACGCCTCTTGCCGTGGTCATGGCCAGTTGCTCACAGCCCTTTCAGTCACCAGCCTCTTCCAGTTCGGAGGACAGGAATAGGCCCGCTGGAGCGACCGGTCGCGCGCCGCGTGCCACGCGTATGCGCGATGGCTCGGCGTGGCGCAGATGGCGGACACGCCGACGCGGCCTGGTCGGAGGCCCGCGCCGTTCGCTCTGGCGGGGGGAAGCCGGCTGGCGCGTGGCGTTCCCCGGCGGGGGGCACCGCCGCATCGGCCGACATGGCGGCTTCCGCGTACCCGTGGGCCGCCGCTCCGGTCTGACGGCGGAACCCGTGTCGCCCAAGCGGTGATGCGTGGGCGGCCCTCAGGCGCGGAGGCCGTGTGGTCGGAGAGACCGCCGGAACGAGGGCCCCCTGCGGCGGGCGCTCGCGCGGCAGGGGGCGGCGGTGGCTCCGCGGAAGGGGCGGCGCACACAGCGTAGGGACTTGCTGCAGGGGGTGTCCTGGACGGGCGGTGATGTGTGGTGCCACGAGCCCGTCGATCTCGCCGTCGCGGGCGGCACGGTGGTGACGCCCACGGCCATCACGCGCGCGGATGTGTTCGTCGCCGCTGGGCGGATCGTCGCCGTGCTGCCGGCGGCGGGGGAGGCGCTGGCCCCCAGCTGCCCGAGGGCGCGCCGGACCCTGGACGCGCGCGGCTGCCTCGTGCTGCCCGGGGCCGTGGACGCCCACGTGCACTTCCGTGAACCTGGCCTGGCGCACAAGGAGGACTGGGAGCACGCCTCCCTCGCGGCCATTGCCGGGGGGGTGACCACCGTCCTCGATATGCCCAATGTCGTGCCGCCGACCAGCACGGCCGCGCGGCTGGCGGCCAAGGCGGCCCTCGTCGCCGGGCGCAGCCGCTGCCACTTCGCGTTGTACGGGGCCATGGCCGCCGGCGGGCTGGACGAACTGGCCCCCATGGCGAGCGCCGGAGCCCGTGGGTTCAAGGTGTTCCTGGGGGAGACCACCGCTTCGCTGCCCGCGCCCGACGACGGCGAACTCCTGCAGGCCCTCGCCCGGGCGGCGGACCTTGGCCTGCGCACCATGGTGCACGCCGAAAACGGCGGCGTTCTGCGCGCATCCGTGGCGCGGCTTGTCGCGCCGGGGGGGCCCGGCTGCGACCCCGCCAGCCTCGCCTGGCACGGGCTCGCCCGCCCCCCGGTCGCCGAGGTCGAGGCGGTGGCCCGCGTTTGCCTGCTGGCGGCCTCCGCCCGCGCGGCGCTCTCCATCGCGCATCTCTCTACCGCTGGCGCCGTGGCCGAGGTGCGCCGGCGCAAGGCCGCAGGCGACCTCGACGTGCGCGGCGAAGCCTGCCCGCATCACCTGCTGCTGACCGCGGACCAGGCCGCCACCCTGGGGGCGTTAGCCAAGGTGAACCCCCCGTTGCGGTCAGCCGCGGACGTTGATGCGCTGTGGGCGGGGCTCGCCGATGGCACCATCGACACCGTCGGGTCCGACCATGCGCCGCACGCGTCCGCGGAGAAGGAGCCGGAGGGCGGCAAGATCACGGGGGCGGCCTCGGGCTTCGCGGGGGTCCAGAACACGGTGACCCTGCTGCTGGCAGCGGTGGCCGCCGGCCGGCTGTCGTTGCGCCGCATGGTCGAGCTGTGCGCGGAGGGTCCGGCGCGCGCATGGGGGCTCTGGCCGCGCAAGGGGGCTCTGGCCGTGGGTGCGGACGCGGACATCGCTGTGTGGCGTCCGGGACCGCCCCCCGCTCCGCCGCGGCAGTGGAGCTTGCACCCGGACAGCCCCTTGACACGCCTGCGGCGCCCGGGTGGGGCCCTGGTGGCCACGCTCTTGGATGGCGAGGTCGTCTTCGCCGGTGACCGGCCGGTCGGCCCCCCGCGCGGGCGCTGGCTGCGCGGGTGAGTGCCCCTCGTGGGCGGCGCGCCCCGTGGCCGCCGCGGGCGGGGGTGAACGCGCATGGGCGCCGGACGGGCTGGCGCGTATGACCCGTGCGTCCGTCGGCGGGCGTCCGCTGGCGGTTGCCAGCCCCCGAGGAGGGAACCCCGGTGGACGTGTTGGATGTCCTGCGCGCGCGGGGCGGGCTGCTACAGGGGCACTTCGTCCTGAGCTCCGGGCGCCACTCCGATACCTACCTCCAGTTGGCGGCGCCGTTTGAGTACCCAGGGGTGGGCGCGGAACTGGCCGGCGTGCTCGCCCAAGCCGTGCGCGCCCATGGTCTCTCACCGGCGACCGTCGTCGGTCCCGCGTTCGGGGCCATCCTACCGGGGTACGAATTGGCGCGCGCACTGGACACGCGTTTCCTCTTCGCCGAGCGGGCGGAGGGCGGCCGGATGGCCCTGCGCCGTGGCTTCGCTGTGCGGGTCGGCGAAGAGGTGTTGGTCTGCGAAAACACCCTGACCACCGGCGGCTCGGCGCTGGAGGCGGTGGACCTGCTCCGCGGGCTCGGGGCCGAGGTGGTGGGGGTGGCGGTATACTGCGACCGCGTCCCCGACCCGGCGGCTGTCTTTGGTCGCCTGCCGTACGTCGCCGCCGCTCGTATGCCGCTGGATTCCTGGGCGCCGGAGGATTGCCCCCTGTGCCGCGCGGGCTCTCCCGCGGTGAAACCGGGTAGCCGTCCCATGGCGCGCTGATTGCGGGGTCGGGGCAGGCGGCGCCTCAGTGTGCCGGGATGCGGCCCGGGCGCGGCGGCTCCGAGCCCGGGCGCCGCAAGCGCATCTGCGGCCGACCTCTGGCGCGGTCGCGCCACCCCGCCCGCCCGGCGTTTTCCGGCCGAAGGCCCCCGCCGGCCCTGTCGCGGACCACCGCCGGAGAGGTATCCCAGCGGGGAGCACGAAACAGAGGCGCCGCAGGATCGGGGGCTGCCGTCGGCCCGGGATCTCGGGCCAGCCAACAGAAGCGACGTTCCGTTTTCAGCGGCCGGCCAGGGAAGGGAGTCGCTGTGGACACGGCGTCCTTTCATCTGATCTGGGGTCAGGACGGCTGCCGTGCCCAACTGCGGGGGCACGTGGATGAGTCGCGGCTGAACGCGCTGTTGCGGCTCGTGGCGGGCGACCAGCCTTTGCGCCTTGACCTCCGCGAGGCGCATATCTCCCCTGGGGCCTTGTCCGCGCTCGGCCGCTTGGCGGCGATCCGCCCGCACCTCCGGCTGGAGCCGGCGACCCTCATGGAATTCGTGCGTGCTCCTGGCGGGACCGCGGCGCCGGAGATGGACATCATGGCCATCCTGGCGCACGAGTTGCGCAGCCCGCTTGCCCTGGCGCACACCCGTCTGCAGACCTTGGCCCAGACCCTGGCCGCGGCCGGCCGCACGCTCGAGGCAGAGGTCTGCCGCCGGTCGACCCGTGACCTGGCCACGGCGACCCGTCTCTTCGACTTCTACCTGACCGCCGCCCAGCCGTGGCACCTGGACGCCGTGGCGCTCGCGGACGTCGCCGCCCAGTGTTTGCGGGCGTTGGAGGATCTGGCCGAGGTTGATCAGGTCTCGTTCCGGCTGGACACCGATGGTCCGGCGGTCGCCTACGGGCACCCCCGTGCCCTGCAGCAGCTGATCCATAACCTAGCGCTCAACGCGGCGCAGGCCTGTGGTGTCGCCGGCGAGGTCCGCGTGCGCGTGCACCAGGATGGGCACGGCGTCGAGATCACCGTGGCGGACGACGGTCCTGGTTTTCCCGCGGAGATCCTGCAGCGGCCCTTCGTCCCCTATCGGACGGACCGTACCCGCGGGACGGGCCTTGGGCTGGTGATCTGTAAGTGGATCGTCGACAGGCACCGGGGCCAGATGACCCTGGCGAACCTGGCGCGGGGCGCCGTGGTGACCGTGGTGTTGCCGCAGGCACCACCAGATCTCGCTCCGCCCGAGCGGACCCTCGTGCCGGCAGCGCCGCCGCGCGCCGCGCCGTGAAGATCTCCCCAGGATCCACTGCGTTCGGATCGGCGGGCGACCCCCGGGAGCGGGGAGCGAAGCGTCAGGATACCGCGCCCCCCGTGGTCCATGGGCCGCGGTCTTCGCGCCCGCACCAACCGCGGTGGACCGCGGTGTTGTCCTGGGCGGGCGTGCGTTCCCTATGAAACTCGGCGAGTAGGCGGTCGACGCGGCGGGAGGCGTCGAGCACGTCTCTACTGGTCAACTCCCCGCTGCGTTCAAAGGCCGCCAACAGCGCGCGCCGGGCCCGTTCCACCTTGGTCCGCGTCAACGGCTTCGGTGCCTCGCTCTCATGGCAGAGATCGGCAGCCAGACGGCGTCTGCCGTGGCCGCGCCGGCACGGGGGCCCCACAGGGTCCGTTCCTCGACGGCACCCGCGCCAGCGACCGTGGGGAATCGCGGGGATCCCCGTCGGCCCGCCGTACTGTAGCCTTTGACAGGACCAGGCGTAAACCCGAAGTGCTCGTCAATAGTCGACGGCGATCGGGCCGTGTGGCCGCAACGCATGGCCCTTGCGCGATGCGCGACGCGCGTCAGAGAGCCGCCGTGGCCGTCAGGCAGACGGTGCGACGGGACGTGGACGTGGCCGCTTGGGGCCACCTCGCTTTGTGCGCGCGGTAGGAGGCGCCCCAGGCAAAACGGGTGCGCCTGCGGCCTGCCGGCTGCCCAAGTCTGCGATGCTGCCGTCGCAGTCGTCCCCCAGGAGTTTGCGGCGCGCGTCCTCGCTTGCCGGAAGCCCGCAAGTGCGGGCGGAGGTGGCTCGTCGCCGCGGCCGGTGTGACCGTCTTCCGCGCCCCCATATGGAGTGCTTGCCATGTTCGCGGAGCGCTGGATGCGCGATGTGGACACGGCAACCGGGGTGACAAACGAGCGCGCGCCCACCCTATCTGGCGGTGACCTGCGAAGGCGGGTTCGTGCGGGCCCCCGCTTCCGCGTACCTGGAAGTGTGCTGGACACTGCTTGGCACTCACAACCGTTCCCCTTCTCATAGTCATTTGTTTCCAACCGCCGCAGCGGCCGGTTTCCGACTCGAAGGTTCCTGCTTCACAGCGACCGGTTTCACCAGGCCGTTCTCCTGGCCAGAGCCTCCCG
>JAJZZC010000035.1 GCA_021797775.1 Bacillota bacterium | reverse complement strand
CCTGAATCTCGCAGTGTCAGGCGGGCGCCGCTGTCGCAGAAGGACTCTGCCGTACGAGCGGGTGAGGTCGTGGCGAGGGGCCGGCGCCTGGGCGCGAAGGCGCCGGGCAACCCCTTTGCGAAAATCAGGTTCAAAGAGCCCAGCAGCTCCTCCAGGGGTGGGACCGCGGGCAGCGGGCGCAGGTGAAGTCCCCCTTTTCCGTCCAGGGAAATGAGGACATCCGCTCCCTCTTCCAGGCTTAGGGCATGGCGCAACTCTGCGGGGATCGTCAATTGGCCGCTGCGCAGCACCTTCACGACGGGCACCCCGCTACACCTCCGTGCTCCAATCTACATCATGCATCCATGATACGCATTCACGACGGCCGCGTCCATGGTGCGAGGGGCGGGCTGTGGGCCGGGCTGGAATGGATGGTGGGAGCGTCCCGCCGGGCAGGGGCCAAAGGCTGCCGCTGCGCCCCACGCCCGGATCCTAGCAAGGCGCTCCGGAGAAGCAGGTGCGGGCGGCCCGAGACTTGCTGGGGCGGGCCGGCGGAGGGGAACTGACCGTCATCATCCATCCGCACGTGCTTCGGGCGGGCGCTCGGCGGTGATCGCGCCCGTGTCGTGCCGGTCTGCGTGAACTGATCAGCTTGCCCGGCCTGCTCGTCCCGGAGCAGGCCCGCGTCCTCGATGCGCTGCGTCGCTTCGAAACCTTGGGGATCGCCTGGGTCGACGCCCTGCTGCTCGCGTAGCACGGCGTTCCAACCGGCCGGGGCGGGGTCACGCAGCGCCATCGGCTGCGGGCAGGAGAATCCCGGCGGCAGCGACGCCGCTCCGGGGGCCGTCGCATACCCCTGCAGGAACCCGCCGTTTGTACCCGTGAGCTGCAGGAGCGCCGAGCCCAGGCCTTCGTACAACAGACACACGTGGCGACCCGCTCGGCGCGATGCTGCTCGCGGCCCGCGAGGGCGACGCCGGGGTGCTGGGAACGACCGAACTCAGGCTGGCGACGGTCGCGGCGGCCTTCCTTGGCCGGCAGATCGTGGCGTGAGCCGCTACCGCCTCTGCGCGAGCATCCGTGTCAACCCAAGCGGGCGAGGTCCAGGGCCGGCTCTTCACGACCCTGGGACCGCAGCCATACGCACCGGGGCGGGGCCCGCCCCTCCAGTACAGAGGGCCACGGGCTAAACCCCTTGTCGCTCAGGCAGCCTGGGACTTTCTGCCCATGTATTGGCGAAACTCGGTTTGTCACGCTGCGTGAAGCGCGTCCAGGAGGGTCTCCGGTTCGCTCCACATGATCAGGTTGGATAGACCGGCGCTCTCGACGAGTTGGAGCGTCTCCGGAGTCCAAACGTCCACTGTATCGTCGATCAACGATATGAACTGGAGCCCCTCCGGCCCCACCTTCATATGCTGCAGATCGATCCAGGCGGACAGCACGTGTTCCGCCCTCGCCTTCGCAACGGGCCGGCTTCCCGTGCTGAGCACGAACACCAATGAGCTTTTCTCTGTGCGCGCATGAAAATCGACCTTCCAGCTCGTATGCGACCGGCCGATCAGCACCTCGCCACGCTGGTACCATACACGGTTCTCGGTGAGATAATCGGCTACCTCGTCGCTCAGCGACTCCACCGCCCGATTCCGGAAGGAATACCACAAGTCGGAGACCCGGACACACGCCTGGGCCAGCCGCGTGACAGCAGCCGCCATTCCGGTCGTGTCGTTGAAGCTAACCATCAGCATGCCCTTGAAGAACTCTACGCCATGCGTAAGACTTACGTCTTGAATGATCTCTCGCTGCTTCTTGGTCCGACGTTCACCAGCGGCCTGCATCCGCAACCAGCGAACCGTCTCACCGAGGTCGCTTACGACCCCGGTGTCTGTGCCCATCCGGACAAAGAGATCGATCCCGTCTCCATCCGGGTACAGATAGGGCGTCCGCAGGCGGATGAGATCGCCGTGGGGCTCGCACATATAGAGCGCCCCAAGCGACCTAGCCAGCACTTCGCAGACGTTAGCGCTGGTCAAAATATCATCCCCTGCCGTACGGGCGGCGGCAGCATAGCGCCATCGTGCCGGAGGGCTGCTTCAGCGCAGAACTGGCGCCACACCTGGGAGACATCAGTGAGCGGTGCCGTGATGTCCGATGGTTCATAAGCCTCTTTGTCGCGGAATTGCTCAGTCCAGTGGTGCTTGTGCTTATCCCCGACAAAGTGGCAATCGGGGTTGTGATGGCGCTTACCCATATCGAGAGCGTAAATGCGGCCCTCTTCGCGGTGAATAATAGCGAAAGTCAACGTACCGGCGCCCCTATTGTAGCTCCCGCGGGCAAGGAGCGGATACCCCGCCTGGCTCGTGATGGGCATGACGAACTCGACGGTCGGGCTGTGGTCCTCATCGTCCCGCCACCCGATGTCGCCCTCGACGGTTTTGGACGTGTCCTCCATGATCGTCGCGAACTCGGCGTCCGTCATGAGCCGCCACTCCCCCCAACTGCCCCCCTGAGTTGGAGTGGATACGGCATCGGCGAACACGCACCTGCACGGCGGAGGTGCGGGCGGACCGAAGGTCCGGCACCTTCCCACGCCAGTACTACAAGTCGTCGCCGTCACGGCACCGGAGACCCTCGCGGTGGCCCTCGTATCGCTCCCTCCAGTTGGCCTCCTCGGGAGGAGCATCGCGCCGCAGGTACGGCATGGCCAGCGCACCACGGACTGCGGCGGCCAGCCTACACCGCCGCCGCCCGCGGAGGGGTGAGGATCGCCGCCTGCTTGGCCGCGGTCGGCCTTACCCTCGCACATGTCGCGCCGCTGCCGCACCCGCCACACCTGGGCCGGGTGGAACTGCTGCCGTCTTGAGCCTTCCGCGTTGAGGCGGTCGGCAATCGCCGAATTGGTCAGGCCCTCCACCTCCGACCCGAAGAGCCGCCGCTCCGGCAGCCGCACCCTCTGGCCAGGGCCTTCGAACCGTTCTGCTGGGCGTAACCGGGGGCGCCTTCCCACCCATGAAGCCACCCTGGGCGGCCTTCGGCTTGCGCCCCCACTCAGCCGGTCCGTGATGACGGCACGCTCGAACTCGGCAAACGAGCCGACCATCTGAAAGAACAGCCGGCCGGCCGGGCTGAAGGGGTCGAACTGTTCGGCCACCGAGAGCGCCACGTCGTGGGCCTCGAACTTCTCGGCATAAAGGTTCAGCAGATAGCGCAGCGACCGGGAGAGCCGGTCGATCTTCGCGATAATGACCGTCTCGATCTAATACTACCCTGGGCACTTCCTGATCTTAGGGACAACGACAGGCGTCGCGGCCTGGTGCATGTACGTTCATCGCAGCAAAACGCCCCTTGCCGGCCTCATGACCACCCCCCACACCGCCGCCGCCTTCCCGCCCGCCCGTGCCGCCCGTGCCGCCCACAGCAGGCGCGGGTCCGGCCTGCCCGTGGAGGTGACCGGTGGCACGGGCCCGAGGTCGACGACCACGGCGTCGAACCGCTGCAGAGCGAACCGCACCGCGCGGTCGAGGCCTTGGACGAAGCGGTCCGCCGCGGATGCCCCGGACGCCCGCTGCGGGGCCACATCGACACCGAGTTCGGTTTCCCAGACGGCCCGTTCCTCGGCGGTCAGGCCGTTCGCCGCCGCCGTGAACCGTGGCCACCCGCCCGTCCGGCCCGCGCAAGTAGCACGATGTCCCGCGCCTGCCGTGCGACGCCGCCAAGCGTCCACCCGCCCCCACGACGCCCGGCCGCTCTTGCCGCGATTGCCTGCGCCACGTGGCCCCATGGGGGGTGCTTGTTGGGTGTTTGGGCCCACTCCGGGTGCGCCGCCCCGCCAACGCCCGCCCGCCAGGGTGCGGCACACAGGCGCCTGCTGCCCGCCGCGTGCCGCACCTGCTGAGCCACCGCCAGCAGAGACGCGACAAAGTGGCGGCCGCCCCCTGTCCCCGGGGCCCCTGCTGCCACCCCTCAGGCCCGGCCCCCGACATGCCCGTCCGCGGCCTGCGCGAGCTCGCGGCCGGCGTCGCGCCGGCCTGCGCGCCCGCCATGGCCACCCGTACGGCTCCGCCCTACAGCCGCAGCCCGGCCCGCGTCAACCAGAGCGCCAGCCACTCGTTGAGGGCCACCGCGGTCGAGGTGAGGGCACTGGCCGAAGGCACCAGGTCCATCCAGGTCACGGGCGAGTGCCGCGGCGTCTGGTAGTCGGTGGGAAACGGCTGCACCTGAACCCCGAAGAGCCGGAAGTCGTAGACGGCCCGCAGGGCGTGGAAGGCGGACACCACCAGGGTGATGCGCCGCCAGTGGTGGGCGCGGAGGATCCGCGCCACATCGGCCGCGTTCTCGTACGTCGTGTGGCTGTTGGGATCGAGGAGGATGGCCCGGGCCGGCACGCCCAGGGCGACCAACTCCGCCCGGGCCGTCAGCGCCTCGTTCCCCGCCAGGGTCGTGCCTGTCCCGCCGGAGTAGATGAGCGGCAGGTGCGTGCGCCGATACAGCGCCAGGGTGGTGAGCAACTCCATGCTGCTCGGCCGGGAGAGCTGCCCCGATCCCGGGAAGTCCGGCAGGCCCTGCACCGCCCCCTCCCCCAGGACGACCAGGGCCTGTCCGGTCACGCGGGCGGGGGGCGTGTACGCCCACTCCAGGCGGTGGAGCAGCACCCCGGACGGCCACGGGAGGCAGACGAGGTAGAGCCCCGCCGACGCCAGCAGCAGCGTGGTGCGCGCGGAGCGCCGCGGCAGCAGCAGCGCCACGACCACGCCGATCACCACGAGCAGCCCCGGGGGCAACGCGAAACCCTGGGCGAAGCGCACCAGGTCGATGAGCACGCCAGTCTCCCGCCTCTCTCCAAGGCCCGGCGCGGCCCCGGCCGCACCCCACGCCGCAACCACCCGCACGCCGCGCGACCAGGCCTGTGGCGATCGCAGCCCGTGCGGATGCCCATCCCACCCCCGCCCGGCCCGGGCCGCGGGCGGCGCGCCCCGCATCCGGCAGCCGTCACCGCGCATGGCGGGGCCGGCGCATCGTTGGGCCGTCTCACTTCGTGCCCTGCATCGCGGCGGCCTTCCGCTCGGCGGGGGCGGCCGTGCCCCGCACCGCGCGCGGCGCGCAGCCGTTCGCCCACAACAGAGGTACCGCACACCGTTAAGCGGCGGGATGTTCGCCCACGCCGCGGAAGCCACTGTCCATACGTTCGCCGTGAAGTGAAGCCTGTTGCGATCGCGCGACCGGGACCCGCCGCACCGGCTCCGGCGTCGTCCGCAGCCACGTCGACATACTGACCAAGACCGGCCTGGGCTTCTGTGTGGGCCACACCCTCGCGCCCCTCGGCCTCGATCTTCCGCCCGTGGTGGCCGCCGTCCCCACCGAACGATTCCTCATCCGCCAGCGCGCCGTCGACCTCGCCCTCCATCTGGCCAACGACACCTAGGTCGACATCGAGCAGTTCACGGGCCAGCATCACGCTGACCTCTGTCACGTGCAGGTCGGGGCCGCCATCCTGGCGGAGGAGCGCTGGCGCCCCGTCCAAGCTGATCCTGTGCGTTCCGCTCCCTACACCCTGGAGTGCGGCTCCCTCAGCCTCCGCGTGCGCAACGTCCTCGGCGCGGACCTCGACGGGGACGCCGTCCTCGCCGCCGCCCAAGCCAAGGTCGCGGCGGGCGCTGGCCGCCATGGCGACGACGCCATGGCGGTCGCCTTCCTCGGCGTCATGCGCCACACCCAGCGGCCGCTCGTGGCCGCCGTCCGATGCACCATAGAGGTAAGCATTCGGTGAAGTGCGTGCCGAGCCACTAGCTGTGGTACGCGCTCGCCACGGGGGTGCCGTCGACCCACCAGGCGTAGCGGTCCCAACGCAGTTCACCGAACAGGTACCCATAGAGATACGGGGGGGCGGGGCGTCGCCCCCCCCGCTCCCCCGCGGGAAGGGACCGCGTCCTACCGACGGAGGCGGTGAACCTCCCGGGCACCCACGCCGCGCGCCTCGGTCAGCCGCACTCCCCTTGCCGGCAAGGCCGCATCCCGCCATACCACGCGCGTGCAGACGTCCCCCCGGATGCAACGCCGCCCGTCCTGGGGCCGCGGGGGCGGGGGGTGCGAGCGCCTGGCGGGCGGGAGGCGCCGACGGAGGCCCAGCCCCCCGCGCCGGTTGATGCCACCGGACAGGCCCTCCACAAGCGGGCGTGCCAACCGCATACCCGTGCGCGCTGCAGACGCAGGCCCGCGGGGACATCCGCGCCTGCCGACTGCAGCGGACGCCGCGCGGCCACCGATCCCCCGCGCAGCACGCACCGCATACGGGGGGGCGAGGGCCTGCAAGGAGGCCCTCGCCCCCCCGGCCGCAACCGTCCTGGCGCCCGTAGACGGGTGGCCCCCGCTCAGCCGCCCCGCCCTGGGGCGGGGAGCGCTCCACCCACGGCACCGGTGCTGAAGCCCGCGGCCGCCGCGAGCAGGTCCCCACCCGCTGGGGTCGGGCCGGCGCCCGCCGCCATCCCGGTGCTGGCGGCGTGGAAGGAGAGGGCGTGCACCAGTGGCGGCGGCGGCGACCTGCTGGTCGGCCTGCAGCTCACGCACTCCGGTCGCTACTGCCGCCCCCACGCCAAGGATCGCATGGAACCCCGCATCGCCTACCATCACCCCATGCTGGACGCGCGGGTCGGCGTGCAGCCCGACGACGACCGCACACTGCTGAGCGACGGCGAACTCGACGATCTGTTGGGCGATGATCACCACCCGCGCCGCCGGCTGGGCATGCGGGCAGAAGTCGGCGGGGCACCTCTGCGGCACTGCGGTTGCCCTACATCGTATACGTCTCAGCAGGCGGCGGACGGGGCCCCGCGCGTCTCAGCGATTTCTCAGGGGGCGTTCATGCCTGATACAGGATGGGAAGTTAGGCTCACTACTGCGGGGCGGCTCCCGCACAGCAGCAGCGAGGGGGTTCTTGGATGAATCGTCTCCGGGTCCTTCAGTCCGGCTCGTCCATGGCCGCGCTAGGAGTGGGACTGGCGCTAAGCCTCACGCTCCCGGGTGCGGCGCTCGCGTCCAACGTGGCGCACCACCCTCCCCGGCCCACCCCGCCGGCCGCGCAGGGCACGGTGTCCGCGCTGGGCAGCGGCAGCTTCACGCTGAAGACGCCGAGCGGGTCCTCTGACACGGTGGACTACACCTCGGCCACCGCCATCCGCCATGGGCCAGCGCCCTTGGGCACGACCAGTGGCACCGCGAGCCTGGCGGTCGGCGATCAGGTCCAGGTCTTCGGGAGCCAGAGCGGCAGTACCGTGCAGGCCACCAGCATCCAGCTGATGCCGGCGGCGCCCACCCCGCCGGCCTCGGCGGGCAAGGGCTAGCCGTAGACGTTGGCCGGAGAACCAGGGGGCGGAGGCCGCCAGAGAATCGGCGGCTTCCGCCTTTATTTTACTAAACTGCTTTCGCCATGGATCAGGTGCGCGGAACGGCCCCTTGTGCTGCAGGACCGCCCCTGGCGACCGCACGCACCAGACTTCGGCTCATCGGTTCGCCGCCGCCCGGAAACCGTTGAGTCCCCAGGATCACCCAAATACTGGCAGATTGTGCATCCCGCACGCGGTCTGCCGGATCACCATACCACCTGCAGTACGTTATCGTCGCGATTGGCACCATATCTAGTGGTTCGATCCACCTGCGGACCTCCGGCGTGCACAACGGGTGAGACGCGCCAGAAGCCCAATGCGTCGAAGTCTGAGACTCGGCAGCCCTAGACGCTGGCCGAGGCCGCGCTCCAAGTGGCCGTCACAGCCCGTGAGGAGGCTGCGGGGACCCGCCGCGCCCTGGAGGCAAAGATCGACGCGGAGCGCAGGCAGGCCGGCATAGACCGCGAGGCCATCATCGCCGAGATCCGAGCGCTGCCAGAAGGTAAGGGCTTTCTACCTTCCAGCACCAGGAGGCCGACCGCCTCGACGCGGCTCGCGAGGAAGCCATGCTGAACGGCCACGTTCTGCCCTTGGAGGCCAGGGCCACCGCGCTCGCCGAGCACCGTGCCCGCCACGATAAGCGCATCGACGTCCACGACACACAGATCAAGACCCTTCGGGGACAGTAGCCCCCTTGCCTGCCTTGCTCTTGAACACTTGAACACTCGCGTCGTCTCGCCCTTGGCGAGCAACTCGCGCGCCTGCGCCACGGTCAGTGGCTTGCCCGCGACCTCCTTCCACAACACCCACCGGCCCCCGCCATCCTGCTCGCGCCACCCGCTGCACCCGTAGCCCTTCTTGCCCTCGACCACGGGCGCACCACAGCGGGGGCACGGGCCAAGGGACTCGGCGGCGGGCACGGTCGGGGCGGCCCGCTGCTGCCCGGCCACGTCGGCGACGATGCGCCGGGTCAGGTCGGCGATGCCGGCGAGGAAGGTCGTCAACGTTGGCTGCCCACACTTGTCCCCGGCCCTGTGGCTGCCTCGCGAGGCCCGAACCCTCTGGAGCCGCACGGCCGCTGTGCATGTCTGGCCCCTCCATCCTTACGACCTCAACCACCGTACGGTGTTTCCCCTTCTGAACATGTTGAACCTGACTTTCGCAAAGGGGCGGCCGGTCGCCCTGGTGTCCAGGGGTCGGCCCGGTGCCACCATCTCACCCACTCCCGCCGCGGGGTCCTTCTGCGCAACGGCGCCCGCCTGATACTGCGAGATTCAGGTTGAACACAGTCCTGGACCTCCGTCCGTGCCGACGAGCGCCGGGGCGAGCGGCTATGCCAGCGCGTGCAGGGGTCGTGGATCCATGGCGGCGCACCGCGCCGCTCCGAGGCCCCCACGCCCCGCGCACGCACCGTGTTCACCCAGGCATCGCAGGGCATAACTCCCATCTGGTGGGCGGACGAGCGACGAGGGACCCTGCAGCGGGGGGAGACCGGTGCCCACGATGCGGGGCGTGCCCAAGCGCGCCGGCGTGTCCCTGGGATCGGCCTCCTCTGCCTTTACCGAGGCGCGGGCCGTGTCCTCCGAGGTCCGGCGCCGCGTGTGGTCCGCGGCGCGCTCGTTGCAGTACAACTGGCGGCCCCGCCGCGTCGCGCACCCCCTGCGGGTCACCATCCTGGGTAACGCGGCCACCATGGACGGCTGCATTCGGTGACGTGAACGGCCTCGCCACTGACGCGCCCGCATAGGGTCTGGATGACGCGACCGAAGCGAAGCTGGTGCCCGATGCGCCTGGATGGAGGCAAACCGAGGACACGCCCCGCCGGTGGGCGTGCTGCTCATGGCCTACGAGGTCGCGGCGTACGGCGGGAACGAGCAAGTCCTCCCGCCGCGTCGCGGGCTGCAGGCGGTGATCATCCCCCTAGTCCTCGCCGTGGTGTTGTATCCTCATCACAACGCATCGGCGCCGTGGCCTGAGGGGGCGCCGGCGAGGGCTGTCTCTCTGGCGAGGGGCGCCGATCTGCGGTGAAGCGGGAGCGCCGGCACCAAAGCTGACGAGACGCAGGAGGGTGGCCTCGGGCGACCGATCAGGGGCCGCGCGGACCGCAGGCGCTGGCGCGGGAACCTATGGTCGTCTCAGACGCCCACCGCGTTGCGGTGCGGCCCGGTGCCCCGTGTACGGACGCCCACTCCTTTGCGCCCGGCCCACCCACTCGCGTGGGATCATCACAAGACGCCGGAATGCGCCGGCACCGCCTCCTGTAGTTCCCTGCGCACCTTCATCAGAATCTTGCCGAGATGGTTCTTGCCCCTGCCCCCCGAGACCCCCCAAAATTGGTCATTCCACGTGTTGGCCTCCTGCAGGATCTCGCTGCCGGTGGCGATCAGCTTGTCCCTCAGCGTGGGATCCTGGAACTTCTGGCGCACAAGAGCCTCCATGATGTCGACTTTCATCGACTCCCAGTCCGGGCGCAGGTCCACCTTCTTGCCGAGCCTCTTCGCCGAGGCCGGTGTGCGGGCCCGCTGGATCGCTTCCCGCTCCTCTACGTTCAGCGTCTTCGCCGCCTGAAAGGCATGCGCCAGCGTCGGGTACTCCGCTCCCTCCCACTGCACCCGCGCCCGTGCAAACGCGGACAAGAACTCGTACTCCCCATCGAATGGACCGATGATGCGCATCACCCCCCCTCTCCGTGGATTCGGGCGGCGGGCTCCACGGCTCATTGTCAATTTATTTAGTTTATCAACATGACGCCATAGTTGTCAACCATCTTGCGGTCGCAGCACGGCAGCCTCAGAGGCCGAGGGGAGAGCTGAACAAAGGGCCGCACAAAAGACTGGGGGTGCAGGGGGGCTATCCTGGCGCGGCCGGGATGCCGGCAACGGGGCTCAGCGCAGCCAAGCAAAGGCGCGAGGGTCACACACAAGTACAGCCGCGGACCCATGCCAACCAGGATGATCCAGAGACAGCGTGCTCTCTCTTGTAGCCGCTCACGATCCGTGCGAGTGAACGAATCCTGCTCACGCACCCTAACAACGACTTTCGGGACGGCGCCCCGCAATGCCTGTCCCCCTTGGGCGGCTGGGCGTCAGGGGCGCGTAGCGGGCTGCGGGCCCTTGTCCTTGACGCCTTGTCGCCCAAGGATAGGCTCGGTTGGCCGAGGCGCCGTCCCTCGCCCCCACCCTGAGCGGTTTCCACGCATTACCGGTGAGCCGCTACACTTCTGCGCCCCGCTGGTCGTCTTCGACCACGACAGCCGTTAGGCTCGCGCCCCGCACCCGAGCGCCCACACGCCGCCGCCGATCCCTTGCGCGGCTGCAACACGCCGGTCGTCGGTTGGCCGGCGTCGGCTCCGATCCGAAGACCGCCGTACGGGCCGCCGCATCGGGAGCGAGGCGGCCGCAGGCCGCCCAGCCGTTCGTCCAGGGTCGAGTCGTTCTGGGCGAGTCGCTTGCGCCACAGACGATTGCGGGCGCAGGCCGAATTCGCGACGTACGGCCGGCAGTGGCCCCCGTGACCCCACGGGCACTGCGGCCGCATCGTGGCACCGAATCTGTGTGCGGCAAGAGGTGGCAGGCGCGAGCGGACCGGCGTACCGCTCCGAAGTCACCCCCGCTCGTGGCGCCGTCTGGGCGGAGGCCCCGCCGGAATGACGCGACCCTGGTCGTTCATCTCGCAGAGCAGGTCCGGGCACGCCCCTCCCGAATCCTCCCATCAAGTGGCAGCGATCCCCGCCGCGCGCACGATGACATGTTCGGGCGCGCCGCCCACGCGGCGGCCCTCTGCGGAAGGAGCCTCTCGCATGCTGGCGCCGCCGCGCCCCCTGTCCCTGCTTCCCCCCGACCCACGGGCACCGCGCCTCATGGCGATCCCCGTGTCCGCCATCGAGGCAGACCCCGATCAACCGCGCCCACCGTGCCGCTCTCGCGTCCCCCCGTCCCCGGCACGTCCGTGATCGACCGCCACCCCAGAGGGGGAGGGGGAGGGGCGGGGGCCTCGCCTCCCTGGCCCGCCGCCTCCCGCGCCTGCACCACCGCCGGGACCGGCCGGCCCGCCGCCAGCAGGCCCTCGACCTCTGGCCCCCCGCACTGCCCGTCACGCGCGAAAAGCCGCTCGCTGCGCCACCATGCCCCCCCCACCGTGTTCAGGGCGCAGCGTCCGACGCGGGAGGGCGCCCCGCAGAGGCCTCGCGCGGGTCCCTGTGCTTCCACACCGGCCTCGTCCAGCCGGTGCCGCCTCGCATCGCGGGGGCCTCTGGGCCCGCAGCGTCCGCCTGACACCGGGGGGGGTAGGAGGCAGCCTCGTGTCACCGGGCGCCCTTACGGGCTACGGCCTGGTCGTCGCGCTGTCTACGCTTCGTCGCCGGCCTCGCGGCCGTCCACGCAAGACTCGCTTCGCCGTGGCTGGCCGGGCCTTCGGCGGCGGGAATCCCACCCGCTCGGATTTCGGATCGGTCGCCTTCGTCTTGGCGCACCGAGATTCAGGGTTATCCCTCTTGGCGACCGGCGCCGCCTACCACCCGAGCCCGCCGGTCGCCAGCAGCCGGTCGGCGTGCTGGGCACGCCCGGTCGCGCGCAGCCGTTCGCTGTACTTCTCCAGCATGCCGCGGGTATGGAAGGGCCCACCCTCGCGCAACACCGTCCACATGGGGTCGACGCCGGCCAGCGAGGAGGCCATCTGCTCCCCAAGCCAGGTCTCCAGCAGGGCGAGCCCGCGGGTCACGACGTCGGGGTGCTCCGGCGCGAGGTTGCGCGTCTCGTGGGGGTCGGCCGCCAGGTCGAAGAGCATCAGCGGGGGGAATTCCTTGAGGCCCGGGTCGTAGGTCCGCATGAGCAGCCATCGGTCGAAGCGGACGCCCCGCTGGCAGGACCAGGCTCCCTGGCTGATCACCAGGTGGTCGCGCCCGGCGTCCGCACCGGAGCGGAGCGCCTGAGCGAAGCTCCGGCCGTCCCAGAAGGGTCCTGGTTCCACCCCGGCTAGGGCGCACACGGTGGGCGCGAGGTCCAGGTGGTAGTGCAACCCGGGGTCGACGCCCGCTGCGCGGATGCCCGGAGCGGCGATGATCAGGGGCACCCGGCAGGTGAGATGGTCGGCGGTCTGGTGGTCGCCATAGACGTTCAACTCGCCCTGATTCTCGCCGTGGTCGGCGCTGACCACCACCAGCGTCTCGTCCAGCACGCCGTGGTCGGCCAGGGCCTGGAGGATGCGGCCGACGTGGTCGTCGGCGTAACGGATGCCGGTGTCGTACCCGTCGATCCAGCGCTTGTAGTCCGCAAGGCTCTGGATCTCGTCCACCATGCGCGGCAACCGCTGGCTCGGATGCTCCCCGCCGAAGCCCACGGGCTCGCGGGCGCTGTGCGGCCCATAGCCGCTGCGCTGGGCCTGGAGGATCTCCTCGGTGAGCCACGACGGCGGGGGCTCCTGTGCGAACGGCTCCCCGTACCCCAGCGGCGTGCGGTAGGGGGTGTGCGGGTCCCAGAAGTTGACGTGCAGGAACCAGTCCTCGTGCCTCGCCCACTGGTCCAGCCAGCGCAGGGCGTACGGCAGGACTTCGTGCGCGCGCTCGCCCCCACCGGTGCCGTGGTTGAAGACATCCTGGAAACCGGCATACCAGTGAAAGGCGCTGTGGCGCTCACCGAAGGTACTCACGGTGGCGGTGCGGTGGTGCGCCCGCCGCAGCGCCGTCAACCACGCGTTCTGCCCCAGGCTGGAGCGGAAGCCGCGCGCGGGTCCCTGGACGAAGGGGTCGGCGGCGGTGCCGCCATGGCCGATCACGCCGTTCTTGATGCCGAAGCGCCCACTGAAAAGGGCGGTGCGCGAGGGCAGACAGGGGGCGTCGCTGGCGTAGAAGTTGGTGCTGCGGCTGCCCCGCGCCGCGACCGCGTCGATGTTCGGTGAGGTGTTGCGGTGGTAGCCGTAGCAACCGAGGTGGTCGGGCCGCAAGGAATCGATATCAATGTACAGGATGCGCATGGCATAGGCCTCCTGACGGGACGCTGGGGGCTCGGGCGGGGCAGAGCCCCGCGAGAGGGCACGCCCACCCAGGGGCGGCGCGCCCCACGTGGTGGCCTTCGGGGTAGGCGGAGCGCGCTCCCGTTCGATCTTGGGATAGCAGGAGGCGCAGGTCAAGCCGAGCGGACGACGGGGACGCGGCAGCGTCGGCCGCCCCGTCATCCAGGCGGTTCCTCAGACAGGGAGCGCCGGTCCGGGGTGCGAGCGGGCCGCAACCGGCGCGATCCGTGCCGCGGGTGGCTGCCGCCCAGTCGGTGGGGGCCGGGGGGCCGGGGATGCGAGACGGGCGAGGCCGTTGCCACATGGCCGATCGCCACCGCCCGCATCGGGGTGACGCGCGCAAGCCGCATGGGGGCGGCACCAGCACGCCGACAGCGCCTGCGCCTCATGGAGTACGCGGCGGTGAACGGCTACCGCGCGGTGTTGCAGGCGGAGCGATTATGGCATCGGATCTGCATGCGCGGCGGCGGGGGCTGCACGGGGTTGTGGAGGCGGCGCGGCGATGAGACTGCGGTTTCTTCTCGTGGAGTATCCGGATCGCTTGGCGCGCTTCGGATTCCCGTACCTCAACTCGCGGCGCTGAGCACGGGACACCGCGCGCCAAATAGAGTCGCACGCGACAGGCAGGGACTCGTCCTTCAGCCCGCGCAGGATCGCGTGGCGCCGCTCGGCCTCCGTGGACCCCCCGCCCGCTGCCCACCCGGACCCGTTTCCGTGTCGCGCCGTTTCCCGGGGGCCACGCGGGGAGGGCGCCCGCGGAGGGAGGGTCTCGGCCCGCATGGCGGATCGGGACGCCGGGCAGAGCACACCCCTGCTAGGCCGTGGCGTAGGGGGCAGTTACGCGCCCCTCTCACCGCGTTGAAGCCCCACGGGAAGGGCGTTGTAACCAGCGCGACCTACGCGCGCCGGCTTCCCCGACGCCCTGGGGGCGCAGGACCACGCGGCGGACGTGCACCCGGTGCTCACGCCGCCCGTCCCCGAGCAGCAGCACCCGGCCCTCCAACGCCGCCCGCGCGCCGTCCCGTTGCTGCCCGAACGCGCCGAGCAGCGTCCCGGGTGCCAAGTCAACCTCGTCGCCGGCCTGGCCCCCGCCGGGCGAGGGCTCGGCGCCGCGTGGCACGGACCCGGTGGTGGCGGCCTACCGGGCCTTCACGGCCGAGGTGCTCGCCGCCACGCGGCCCGCAGCAACTCGGCGAAGGCCACGGCCTTGCCGAGCCCGGTCGCCATGGCCCAGACCTGGCGACGCATCGCGGCGGCCAGGTCCCGTGCGCTGGCTGCCACGGCTGCTTCCTGGTAGTCGCGCAGGACCACGGCCAGCCCTCCTTAAGAGCGGGCCGCGGGACCGGCCGGCTTTGACGGCGAAGTCCGTGCTATGGGTCTTCAGTAGAGGCGGCGCCCTAGTAACCCTTCTCCGTCGCCTCGCGCATGGCGGGAGTGACAATGGCAAGATGGTTCAACTGCACACGGCTTCGGCCTCCTACCACGTCTTTCGCGGGCGCCCGCAAGGTGCAGGCGCGCGTCGGCCGCCAGACCCTACCACATTCCCCATCTGCTGCTGCGCCATGGTTCGGAGGCTCTTCATCCTGAATATCGCAGTGTCAGGCGGACGCCGCTGGCGCAGACGGACCCCGTGACGCGAGCGGGTGAAGTCGTGGCGAGGGGCCGGCCCCTGGGCACCAAGGCGACCGGCCGCCCCTTTGCGAAAGTCAGGTTCATACCCGGGTGCGGGTCCGGGGTGAAACCCCCACATGGCGACGGCGTACGAACCACCACCGAAAGCCCAGCGCGGATGCCTCCGGCTTCAGCCATAGGGAGGAGCGCGCTTGCCTCCGCTACCCTGGGGCCCCCGAGCCGGCGGCCACGGAGCGTGCGCACGGGCTGCCGACCTTGGACGCTTGGCCTGGTCCGTGCGCCATTCCCCCCACAGGCTCCACGGGTGTGCGCCCTCCAGGCCCGGCGTTAGCTGTGGGACAGCGCGACACCAAGCGCCTGCATGAGTCGGCGGCAAATCTCGCCCACCCGCCCGCGTTGCAGCGGATAGAGCTTGTTGCCGTGCTCCTCGCGCGAGCGGAGCAATCCGGCGCGCTCCAGGTGCGCGCACTGGCGGGAGACGGTGCTCCGGTGGACGCCGAGGTCGGCGGCCAGGCGCTGGGCGCGCATCTCCCCACTGCTGCCGAGCAGGAGGAACCATCGCCGCGGTGCGGACCCGCCACCCCGCACCGCTCACGCACCACCGCTGTCCGTGCCGCCTGCGCCCGCGACATGCCTCTTCACCAGATCCACCAGGTCCTTCGCCCTGCCATGGCTCCGCAGGCCGTACAGTTTCCCCGAGAAACTGGTCACGCTGGCGATCAGGTCGTCGACAAGCTCCTCCTGAACCGACTCGCGTTCCTCCTGCCCGTCCACCACGTGGATCGTGACGCCGTAGCTCGAAAAGAATTCCTCGAGGTAGCCGAAGCAAAAACGGGTCAGGCGATCCTTGCTCGTGATGGCTATGTCGGTCACCTGGCCTTGTCTGGCCATGGCCATCAGCCGCAGCAGCCCCGGCCGTCTGTCCGACAGCCCGGATGCCACATCCGTGACCTCCGCGGGATGCGACACGCCCTGGGCCTCTAGGCCCTCCCGTAGGCGGGCCACCTGCCGGGCCATATCCCCGCGGGCCTTCTGTTCGTGGGACGAGACCCGCGCGTAGATGGCCCATGTGGAGGAGCGTTCTTTGCCCCCCGCTGCCTGATCCACCAGCACCTGCCCGCCCTGCAGGCGCCGGATCTCGCTTTCCGGCACCCGTCGCTTCCCCCCGGGTGTCCTCACGATGCGCACCTTGCCTTGCACGTCCCACACCCGCAGGGTCTGCGGGTGGATGCCCAGGAGACGGGCCGCCTCCGCTACCCCGATCAACCGTTCCATGGTGCGAGCATAACTCAATCCGCACCCTGACACAACAACCGTCACCAGATCCAGTGACTGTTACACACCCGCCGCTTGCCCCCGGGTGTTCTGACGACGCGCACCTTGCCCTGCACGTCCCACACCCGCGGGGTTTGCGGGTGCATGCCCAGGAGGCGAGCCGCGTTCCATGGGCCGAGGATACCGATAACCGCATACACACGCGACCACCATCAGCAACCCTGGTGGCTGCCACGAACCCGCTGACCGCCGTGGCCCCTCGCCGCAGGCGGTGGCGGGACGGGCCCGGCCCCGCACCGCGCCAAGCCGCCCCCACGCCCCGCATGGCCGGCGGCCAGACCGCCGCCCGTGGGAAGGCGGCTCCCGGGTAGCGGTGTCGCTGGCCGCCGGCCCTTGCCACCGGCCAGCCATAAACCACCGCTCACCCCCCCGCCTGAAGGTGGCGGGGCAGCCGGCCCCGCGGGGCGGTGGCCCGCCTCGCCTGCCGCAGGCCGCACGGGTCTACGGGCGGGGTGTCCCGCCGCCGGGGTCCTCCGGCGACCGTCGACCCTTTACGGCGCGTGCGGGCCGGCAAAGACGTCCTCGTACGGCACCGGCTCCGCCTGGCCCGACCGGGCGGAGCGCTCGGCGAGCTCCAGGACGGCGATCACCCGGCGCGCCGACTCGGGGGACACGGGGACGGGCGCACCGCCCCGGATGTGCGCCAGCAGCTGCGGGTAGAAGGTGCCGCGCACGCTCTCCTGGTAGGGCACCTGGAACTCCGCCGCGTAACCGGACACGGGCACCCGCACCAGGCAGGCGGGCCGCTGGTCCCGTCCCATGCGATCGCCGCGGTCGACGATGGCGCCCTTGGTGCCAAGGATGCGCCAGCGCGGCTTGGGCCCCAGGGAAACGGACGAGCTCTGCAGGTCGGCGACCTGCCCGTCGCGGAAGCGGATGACGGCCTGCACCTGGTCCTCGTTGGTGACGTCGTGCCAGACCCGCTTGTGCACGAATCCGGTCACGGAGGCCATGGGCAGATCCATCAGGCCCAGGGTCCAGTCGACGAAGTGCGCGCCCCAGTCGTAGAAGGCGCCACCGGAGACGGCCTTGTCGGCGCGCCACCCGCCGCCCGGGCGGCCATAGCCGCCCATGTAGTGCTCGACGTGGAAGACCTCGCCGATCGTGCCCTTGCGGATCAGGTCGCGCAGGGTCAGGAAGTCCCCGTCCCAGCGGCGGTTGTGGTAGATGCTCAGGACCCGGCCCGCGGCCCGCGCCGCCGCGATCATCTCACTGCACTCGGCCACGGTGATCGCCATCGGCTTCTCGACAACCACGTGCAGACCGCCGCGCAGGCAGGCGACCGCGGTGGATGCGTGCCAGCGGTGCGGCACCACGACCGCCGCGAGATCGGCCACGCCGTCAGCGACCAGGCGGGCCACGTCGGTATACCCCGCAACGCCCGGAAAGTCCGCCTGTGCCGCCTCCGCGCGGGCGGGATCCAGGTCGCAGATCGCGGTAAGGCGCAGCCCCGGGGTCTCACTCATCTGACGCGCGTGGCTGCGCCCCTGGTTGAAGGCTGCGCCGTACCCGATGACGGCGCAGCGCAACTCGGCACCTGAGGCCATACCCATGCCGTACACCCATCCCTTCGGTCGCGCACTCCGGCGGGGCGGGTACGACGTGGACGCCGGGAGGCCTGCAGCCGCTCGTCCCCCGCTGCTGCTGCGGGCCGGATCGGAGCGAGCCGGCCTCCCAGGGGGTGTGGCGTCCGTGCGCCAGGCACCGTGCGGATCAGAGGCAAACGGGACGCAGGTGTGCCCCAGGTTGGCGTCCTCCCGGCCGGGGGGCCCTCGACCGCTGGGCCGGCTGACCGGCGCCCGGGGTTCCCGCCCCGGGGCCCAGGCGGCTGCGGTCCCGACCGCAGCGCCATGTAGTGGACGGCCGAAATGCACCGATGTTCCCCGCACCGACGGGTGTGGCGCCTGCACGGCACCGCGCTGGGCCCGCTGTCCGGTGGGACGCCAGGCACGGTGCCCCGGGCTGACCCTGGCTCCACGTGGCAGTCCCCACCGTGACGCCCACAGGTCTGCGTCAGTCCCGGCCGCTGGCCGCAGGCGCGGGTGCGCCGCGACGGGGCCCGTGCCCGTCGTGCCCGGTCGCTCCGGCTGCTCACCAAGAACGCCGCGGGCCGCCGTGTGCCCCCAACCGCCGCCCGCCGCGGCCCCGTCTCTCTCCGGGCGGGTGGTACACTCCGCTGCGTCCGTCCGTCGGGTCAGCGGACGATACCGGTTGTCAGCGCGCGTGGCCCGCCAGGCACGGCGGCTCGCGTCCCATTCCGGGAGGGCTCAGGGTGGCTGTTGCGATCGTCGGCAGCGGGCCGAGCGATGCATCCCAGAACCCCCCGGCTTTAGCTGTGGGGAGGTTGAGGCCGAATACGTTATCGGGTGCGATGGCGCGCACAGCGTGGTGCGCGCGTCGGTGGGGATCGCCTTGGAGGGCGCTTCCACCGGTGAGGTGTACTACCTAGGTGATTCCACGACACTGCCGCCCTTGTCCGGCCCGGCCATGTGGCTTATGCCGCTGCCGACGGCAGCCCCGTCCCAGACTTCGGCTCATCGGTTCGCCGCCGCCCGGACCCCGTACCCGCCCGCTTCCGGCCGGCCCTCCCCTGTGCCAGCCCGCGCCATCGACAGGCAGACCGACCGCGCGGTTTCCGTCCCCGCGGGCGGCGTGGGCGCCCCTGCCCGGCCCCAGGCCCGCGCCACCGACCGGCGCCCGCCGCTGCGGGGGCCGCCCCCCTGCTTGTGGTCCAGCTTCCGCCCCCCCTGGGGCCAGCCCCTCCTCCCCCGCAGCGTCCGCCGGCGGCCGGTGCGCCGCCGGTGCCGGCACGTTTCCGCGACCCGCGCCCGCCCCGTCTACCGGCCCCCGCCCGCCATCGGTGCCGGGGTAATCCGGCCGAGCACGGCGGGGGCGCGCGCACCGGTGGCCGCCGGCACGTTGCCCGGCTCGCCGCGCAAGGTCAGGTACCCGAGGATGGCGAAGGCCATGGCCTCCCGCGCCTCGGCCGGCACGCCGTGGGCATCGCAGCGCTCTACGGGCGCGGGGTGCAGGCGCCGCGCCAGTTCCCTGAGCAGGGCCGGGTTGCGCGCCCCGCCGCCGCCGACGAGGACGCGGTCCACCCGCGGCAGGTGTGCGCGGTAGGCGCGGGCGACGCTCTCCGCGGTGAACGCCGTGAGCGTCGCCACCAGGTCGTCCCCGGCGCCGCCCCAGTCCGCCGGGATGCGGTCGAGGAACGGGTCGCCGAACTCCTCCCACCCGGTGGACTTGGGGGGTGGCAGGGCGAGGAAGGGGTGGGTGAGCAGCCGCTGCAGCAGCACCTCGTCGACCCGGCCGCGCTGGGCGCGCTCGCCGTCCCGGTCCATGGTCGCCGCGCCGCCGCTCAGCCGCCGCACCGCGGCGTCGATGAGCAGGTTGCCGGGTCCGCTGTCGAAGGCGCGCACATCCTCGGGCCCACCGCCGGCGGGCAGCCAGGTGACATTGGCGATCCCGCCGATGTTCTGTATGCAGCGGCTCTCCCGAGTATCTGCGAAGAGGTGCCAGTCCGGGCGCGGCACCAGCGGCGCGCCCTGCCCGCCGAGGGCCATGTCGGCCGAGCGGAAGTCGCTCACCACCGTGAGCCCCGTGCGCGCGGCGATCACCGACGGATCGCCGATCTGCCACGTCCTGCCCGGCGCGCGGCCGCGCGGCGGCTGGTGCAGAATCGTCTGCCCGTGCGCCGCGACGAAGGCCACCGCCAGGGCGGGCAACCCGGCAGCGGCGAGCAGGCCGCGAACCGCCTCCGCGTACACCTCGCCCAACTCCTGGTGCAACGCGGCGACCTCGGCCAAGGCGACAGGCCGCCCGGCCTGTAACGCCTGCAGGCGCGCGGCCAGGTCCCCGCCGTAGGGGAGATGGCGCAGCGCGTGGAGCGAGCTGCGCACCCGCGGCCCCTCGCGCCACATCTCCGTCAGCGCCGCGTCCACGCCGTCCAGCGAGGTGCCGGACATCAACCCGATGGCCAGCCCCGTTCGCCCTGCCAGGCCTGCGCACACACCCATCCCTGCCCTTCCGCCAAAGGGGCCGCACGCGCCACGCCCCGGCAGTGGGCATGTGCCCGCCGCCCTACCACGCCCCCGCAACACACCCGCGCGCGTTTTCGTGCCGCGTGGCGCCGGCCCCGCAGGCACGGGGGCGGCCAGCCACGATAGGGAGCCCGCGGGCCGCAGCGCGCCCCACGCGCGGGCGCTCAGCAGCCTGTGCTCCCTGTCGGCTCGGCCCGCACGCCCCCGGGCCGAGAGGCTGGCGGCGGGCCGCCATCGCGCCCGGGCCCCCCATCGTGGGTACAGCCTTTCGGGGAGTCGGGTGGCGCGCCTCGCGGGACGGAGACGGAGGACCGGCGGCCCCGGCCCGCCACCCGCGTACGGACGCCCTTACCGTTCCCCCGGGAACCCCACGCGGGACCAGTCGTTCGCTTCTCCGTCTCATGGCTGGCGCGGGCCGGGGCGGCGAGGACACCGCTCGACAACCCCCGGGGCCCGCGTTCATGCCCGCACCTCGACGCCGATCCCGCGCAGCATCGCGCGCAGTTCCTCCAGGTGCTCGGGCAGCACCTCCACCAGCGGCGGGCGCACTGGCCCACAGGGGCGGCCGCAGACGGTGAGACCCGCCTTGATCAGCGAGACGGCGTAGCCCCGCCGCCGCTCGCGCAGTTCGCAGAAGGGGCAGAAGAAGGAAAAGAGCAGCGCGCCCGTCGCCGCGCGATCCCCCGCGCGCCAAGCGCGGTAGAAGCGCATGGCGACGGAGGGCATGAAGTTGAACACGGCGGAGGAGTACGAGACGGCGCCAACCGCCCCGAGGGCGAGCTGGCTCGCCTCGGCCGTGGGCAGGCCGTTGAGCAGGGGCAGGCGGCCCTCGGTCAGCAGCGCGATGCGTTGCAGCCGTTCAACCTCGCCGAGCCCATCCTTGAAGCCCGCCAGCGTGGGCAGCTGGGCCAGGCGCGCCACGGTGGCCGGGGCAAAGACCGCGTTGTCGCGCTGGTAGATGACGGCGCCGATGGGGGCGGCCGCAGCCACCGCCGCATAGTGGGCATAGAGCCCCTCCTGCTCGGCGGCCAGCAGGTAGGGCGGCAGGACGAGCACGCCGTCGCAGCCCAGCGCCGCAGCCTCAGCCGCGTACTCGCGCGCCATCGCCGTGCCGTACCCGCAGCCGGCGAGCACAGGCACCGCTCCCCCCACCTCCTCGACCGCGGCGCCCACGGCGGCCCGCCACTCCGCCGCGGTGAGCGAGAAGAACTCCCCCGTGCCGCCGCAGATGAACAAGCCGTCCGGGCCATGCGATAGCACGTACTGCACCTGGTCGCGCAGGCGGGGTAGGTCCAGTTCGCCCTCGGGCGTGAAGGGGGTGACGGGAAAGGCGAGCAACGCGCCACGCAGCAGGTGCGCGCGCAATTCGGCGGGTGTCAGGGCCATCGTTCGACCTGGTCAGAAAGACGTGGTACCCACCGTGACCACGGTCGTCCACGCCGTCCGCCCGACCAGGGTCTTTGCCCCTTCCGGCCTCAGATTGGTCCCTTGCGGGACGGTAGGCAACAGGCGGACTCTCTGGTGGGCGCGGCGGGCCACCGCCGGCTCACGCCCCGAAGAAGAGGGCCGACGCCGTGCCGCCCATCACGCACGCCCGCTCCGCCGCGCCGAGCGGGACCAAGTCGCGCCACAGCTCCACCTGGGCGCGGCAGGCGGCGAGGTCGACGGACGAGGCATCGCTGCCCCAGAGGCAGCGCTCCGGGCCGAACGCCTCCACCGCGCGCAGGGCGGCGGGCCAGACATCACGGTGAGGGTACGCCTCGGCGCTGCAGGCCGCCACCCCTGATACCTTCAGGAAGGTATTGGGCAGGGCCGCGGCCGCCCCCAGGTCGTCCCAGGCCCCGCGCCCCAGGTGGTCGATCACGCAGCGCACGCCAGGATGGGCCGCGGCGACTGCGGCCCACTCGAGCACCTGGTCCGGCGCGCACTGCGCGCAGACCACGAGCCCCCGCTCCTCGGCCGCTGCCCAGAAGCCCGCCGCGGCGGTACGCCACAGCCAGCCGCTCCCGGGATGGCCGATCGCGTTCAGGCGCACGCCCACGCAGCCGTCGGGCAAGCGGTGCGCCGTTCCCGCGGGGGGGAACGGGTCGGCCAGACCCACGCCGCGCAGACAGTCAGGATACCGTGACAGCGACTCCTGCAGGTAGCGGTTGTCGTAGCCGTAGTACGAGGGCTGCACCAGCACGGCCGCGTCCAGTTCGCATTCGGCCATGCGCGCGATCAGCGCCTCCACCGGTGCCGCGGCGCGCGGCGTATACCCGAGGAGCGGGGCAAAGGGGTAGCGCTCCGTGTCCATCACGCAGACGTGCACGTGGGCGTCGACGACCATGCGCGGGCCGTTCCTCTCATGCTGTCCGTAAGCCGGCTTCATCCTGCCAGGATGCCTCGGCGTGGGGGCTTCACGTATCCCATACCCGCTCCGTTTAGTGGCGCCGCCCGCCACTCGGCCACGGGGGGCGCCCGCGGTAACGCGGGGCCCTGCCCGTTCCGGAGAGACGCCTCGCTGGGCTGCACGCGTGGCCGCTACCTCCAGCAAGGCTTTACGGTCTAAAGTGCTACTGACCACGCTATGTGCGAACCGACTGGACCGGCTGGCGGCACAGCGCATGGCGGCGGCATCCGCCACGGCGCGGAGGCCAACGCCCCCGTGCGGAATGACCACTCGGCACGTTTCCAGCCCGCGAGAGGATCCCGTCCCACTGCGCCGGAACACCACGGCGCGGGCTCCCCGCATCTCGGTGGCGCCCGGCGGGAGGTGGATGCCGTGGTGTTCTCTGCGCGGATCGCACAGTTCCCGGTGACCTGGGACATCGACGCCAACCTCGTGCATATCCGGCGCATCCTCGACGGCTGTGCGGCCGGCGAGTGGGTCGTGTTCCCGGAGGGCGCCGTGTCCGGGTACGGCGGCGACATGGCCGCCCTCCCTCGCCTCCAACCCGAGCGGGTCGAGGCCGCGTTGGCCGAACTCGGCGGCCTGGCCGCGGCGCGCGGGCTGCACGTCTTCGCCGGCGCCCTGGTGCGCGCCTCAGGGGAGTGGGCCAACGCCGGGATCTATCTGCCGCCCGCGGGCGCCCCGTTGCGCTACCGCAAGCTCAATCTGGCCGTGCACGAGCGCGGCCACGTACGGCCCGGCGGCAAACTGCCCGTGATCCCCGTACGCATGGCCGGCCGGGAGGTCCGCGCGGCCATCCAGCTCTGCCGGGAACTCCGCTTTCCCGAGCAGTGGCAATGGCTCGCCCGGTCGGGCGCCCAAGTCTTCGTCCATTTGAACAACGCCAGCGGAGACACGGTCCAAGACCCCGTCTGGAGGAGCCACCTCGTCAGCCGCGCGGCGGAGAACCAGCGCTTCGTCCTTTCCGCCAATGCCGCGCACCCCGCGCAGGTGGGTCCGACCCTGGCGGTGGACCCGCGCGGGATCGTCCTCGCCGAGGCGCCCCGCGGCACGGACGCCTGCCTGCGCGTCGTGGTGGACACCGACGGGATCTCTGACTGGTACCTCGGCCAGGCACGGCGCGACGTGGTCGCCGTCCAGGGCCCCGTGGGGTGCGCAGCCGCCGATCACAGGTGCCCCGCCCAGGATCCGCCCGGATGACTCCGGTCGCCTCCCAGGTGGCCGGACGCGGTCGGGCCGTGCGCGGATAGACAGGAAAGAGCTACTCCTCCCGCGACAAAGTCCTCCGCCGGCCCGGACGCAGGCGCGGGCACGCTCCGCTAGCCAGCGATGGCCGGTCGGCGGTTAGCCGTGCCGCGGAAAGCGTTTCGCTCACAGGGCCAACACCTCCCGCACACCCTGCTGGACGGCCGCGTAGCTGGCTTCGTCGAGCGTGCCGAGGTAGCCGCGGATACGGCGGGCGTCACAGGTGCGGATCTGATCGCATAGCGCGACCGAGCGTGCGCGCAGCCCGGCGGCACCGGCCGCCAACTTCGGATATACCCGCTGGTTGGCCTCGGCCCAGGCTCCGTACTGGGTGGTCAGGGGGACCACCAGCAGCACCGGATAGCGCAGGGGAGGTGATGGCACGCCGACCGCCACGGCCGGCCGTGTCCCCGCCTGCTCGTGGCCCGGCGGGAGCACCCGACCGAGGGCCACCTCCACCACGTCACCCGGGGTCAGGGCGTCAGCGGGCATCGCGGTCGCCCTCCACGACGAATCCCTGGCCCGGGACCCAGTGCACGGGCCTGCCTGGTGGCCGCCCTCCGGGTCCCCAGTCGTAAGGCGGCAGTTCGCCGCCGAGGTCGGCGTCGAGCCAGGCGCGGTCCTCGGCGCTCGGTTCGCTCGTCCCACTGGCCTCCACGGCGGCCTGTAATGCCTGGCTGGCGAAAGCCTGGACGGAGAGGCCGGTGGCGCGGGCGGCGGCGCGGACTGCCTCGTAGAGCGCGGGGTCGAGGCGCCAAGTGACCGGGACGATCGTCTTGGGCACGGGATCACCCCGGGCCATGGTATCAGGGAACGCCTGTGTGTGCAAGCATACATGGCAAGCCAGCATTGCCGCGTGGCCGCTCGCGCCTCCGGCCGTGGGCGTAGCCCCCGTGCGGTGGGGCCGCACCGGACAGCCGCGCGGGCCACATGGCCGCCCGCCACCGCCCGGGCCGCGCCTCAGCAAACTCTCAGCCCACGTACAGGGCGGTTCTCAGGTACGGCGGGCACCGTGGGCGGCGGAGGGAGTGATGCCCCTGTGCCGAGATGGAGACCCTGGCTCGTGGCCCTCGCGGCGGCGCTGGCCGGTTGGCTGGCCGCGGCTTCCGCGGGCGCGCCGGCCGTGTTCGCCTCGGCCCGCGCCACGCGGGCGGGCGGGTCCGCCACGGTCGCTGCGCGGACCCGATCGCGGCCACCGGCCCCGGCCCGAGTTCCCGTAACGCCCCCAAGGCCCCCCGGCGGTACGCGCGGAGGACCGGGCGGTCCCCCTGGCCGCGGCCCGGGTCCCGGCCCTGGCGTCGCCGGGACGATCGCTGGTCTCTCATCTTCCGGCTTCACCCTGACGGTGGGCAGCGCGACCTACACGGTGCAGGTCTCCGCGTCGACCGTCTACCTGCTGGCGCCGGGGTGGACCGCCTCACGCTCCGCCCTCGCCTCCGGTGATCCGGCCATGGTGCAGGGCACCGTCTCTGGGACGAGGGTGGTCGCGACGGCCGTGCAGGTGCATCTCTGGGGGATCACCGCGAAGGTCACCGCGGTAAGCGGCGACACGGCAATGGTCACGCAGCCCAGCGGACGGACGGCCACGCTGCACTTCACGACGCCCCCGACGCTCAGGGTGGGCCGGATGCTCCAGGCCGTCGGCAACTGGCAGGGAGACACCCTCACGGTCCGGGCGTGGCGCCTGCCACCCAGCGGGGCTCGTGGCCCGGGGCCGGTGCCGCCTGCCCTTGGCGGCTGAGTCGCCACGGTGCAGACTGGGACGGGTCGTTACGGTCGGTCCGAGCGACCTAGGCAAGAGCCGCCCTGCGGGTGGCTCCTGCATTTGGCCACCGGCTGCGGCTGATCGGCCGGGCAACACCAGGAGCGCCGCGGGGCAAGGTCCGGTGCCTGGTCGCGGGGGTACCGTGGCGGTGCCCCCGCGACCCACGCCGCCGCCCGGCGGGGGAGGGTCGGGCGACGGCTTGGCGCGCGGCCCGACGGCTGAAGCCGGGGCTTGAGGGTTCGATCCCGCTCGCTCTCAGGGGAGGCGCGTCATGAGCCCCGCGCGACTTCCGTGGTGGCCGAAGCGGGCGAAACGTTGATGTGGTGTGCCGGCTCCCTGCTGGCTCTTTGTGAAGGAGGGACGGCCGGAGGGGCCCCTTGCGGGCCCCCTCCGGCATCGACCGTGACAGGCGACCCGCAGGCATCCCCTGTGCGGGTGCTCGTCGTCGACGACGAACAGGCCATCCGCGACTACCTGTGCCTGGGGCTGCGCTACGAGGGTTTCGCTGTCCGCGACGCGGCGGACGCCGCCCAGGCCAGGACGGTCCTGCGGGAGTGGGACCCGCAGGTGGTGGTCCTCGACGTGCTCATGCCGGGGGAGGATGGCTTTCGCCTCGGCAGGGCGATGCGCGAGGGCGACGCTGGTCGCTTGCTAATCTTCCTCACCGCCCGGGACTCGGTGGACGATCGCGTGAAGGGACTCGACCTCGGGGCTGACGACTACCTGGTCAAGCCCTTCGCGTTCCGCGAACTGGTGGCGCGTATCCGCACCCACCTGCGCCGCCTCGGACCCTCTCCGGCCGACATCCTCCAGCACGGTCCCGTCGCCGTGGACCTCGGGCGGCACCGCGTCACCGTGGATGGCCAGGCGGTCGAGTTGTCCCTGCGGGAGTTCGACCTGCTCTGCTGCTTCCTGCGGCACCCGGGTCAGGCGCTGTCCAAGCGCGCGTTGCTGGACCGGGTGTGGGGCTACGACTTCTACGGCAACGAGAACATCGTGGAGCAGTACGTCCGCTACCTGCGCGACAAGCTGGGAGGGCACGGCCGCACATTGCTGAAGACGGTGCGCGGAGTCGGCTACCGCCTGGGGGACTGAGCGATGCGCCGCACCCTGGCCTGGCGGTTGGCCGCCCGCTACCTGTTGGTCTTGGCCGCCCTGCTCGCGGTGTCCGCCGGCTTCCAGTACGTCGCCCTGCGCCACTTCCTGCTCGCGGCGGCTGCCGCCCGCCTCCAGGACACCGCCAGGCAACCCGTGGCCGCGTACCGCGCGGCCGTCACGGCCGGGGTCCCGGTCTCCACCGCCGCCGCCGACCTGGTGCGTGCCGTCACCGATCCCCGGACGCAGGCTTGGATCGCCCCTGCGGACGGGCTGCGAGCGGGCCTCGCCGCGTCCCCTCGGCCGACGCCGCCCAAACCCCTTGGCGGGCCGGGGCGCGAGCCTCGCCCGCCATCGCCGCCGCGTCCCCCGTCCCGCCCCCGTGTGGCCCACGGCGAGTTGCAGGTCGCTGTGCCCCTGGGGTCTCCCCGGCACCCGAGCGGCGCGACCCTGGTCTTGGCGACGCGCGTCCAGGACATCCTGGCCGTACTCGGGAGCGAGGTCCGCCTGCTGCTGCTGGGCGGCGCGGTGGCGCTGGCGTTCGGGGGCGCCAGCGGCGCCCTGGCTGTGCGCGAGGCCCTGCGCCCGCTGCGGCACATCGCCCACGCGGCCGAGCGCATCGCAGCCGGCGACCTCGGCGCGCGGGCCAGGCAGGAGCACGCGCCCGAGGAGGTGGCCCGGCTGGCGGGCGCCTTCGACTCCATGGTGGACCGGCTGGCAGCGGCCATCTCCGAGGAACGGGCCACCCACCAGCAGATGCGGCGGCTGCTGGATGACGCCTCGCATGAACTTCGGACTCCGCTCACGGCGCTCTCAGGCACGCTGGAGGTCCTCCAGGGCGACGCCGGCGAGGACCCTGGCGCGGTTCGCGAGGGGTTGCGCTCGGCCTACCGCCAAGCACGGCGGATGGGGGCCCTTGTGTCGGGGCTCCTCGCCCTCGCCCGCGCGGACCGCCCCGGCGGGCTTCCCCTGCGCCCTACGGATCTCGGCGCGCTGGTCGCCTCGCTGCGCCCGGCGGCGGAGCGCCTGGCGGCCGACCACCAGTTCCGGTGGGTGGGACCTGACGGGGCGTTGCCGGTGCTGGCCGACGCCGAGACCCTGGGGGGCGCCCTGCTCGGCGTGCTGGACAACGCCGTGCGCTACAGCCCGATCGGTACCGCGATCCGCCTCCAGGCCCGTCCGTGCGGAGACGCCGCCGAGGTGTGCGTGGCCGACGAGGGCCCCGGCATCCCCGCGGACTGCCTGTCACACGTCTTCGACCGCTTCTACCGCTGCCCCCCGGGCAGGGGGGCTCCGGCACCGCCGGGCACCGGCCTCGGCCTGGCCATCGTACGTTCGGTGATGGAGCGGCACCACGGAACCGCCACCATCGAAAGCGCCGTGGGTCGGGGGACGACCGTACGCTTGAGGCTCCCGCTACGCATGGCATCCGGGGATCCCGGGACCCCAGGGTGGCCGGGGGACTCGGCGCGGGGGTCCGGCGAGGCGGCACCGCGGGACCCGATTCGCGTCCGGCCGCGGCGGCCTTGAACACCGCCGCAGGTCCACTCCCGATTCTGCTTCCCCCACGGCGCTGCACCGTCCCGTTGGCAGCGGCCAACCGCCGGCCGGCGTGCCGGACGTGACCGTCGCCACGCTCTGCCGGCAGGATCATCCCCGGGTGCGCGCGTTGCGCGGGGGCGGGGGAGGGCTCGCGCCCGGCGCGGTCGTGCCCTCGCGGCACCGCCGAGACCGAGCTGCCTCGTGGGTTTGTTTGATTGGTCTTCTGGGACGGCGGAAATGCAGCAGGGGGAAGGCAGCCCTCCCTCCCCCTGCTCCTTGGACCCTGTCGCTACGCGCGGCCCTCGACCGCCCCCGATCCGGGACTCCGCATCCCCCTGTCGCTATGACCGACGGTGAGGCGCCGTTGGCCGTCGATACCGTCTGGCTCGGCCCCGCCGAGGATCGCGGCGGCGAACCGAGATCATCCGTTCATGGGCCTGCCGTGGGCAGGGCGGCGCGATCACCCCGCGCCGTCGGCGGGCGCCGCCGCCGACAGCCCACGCGCCAGCGCCGCTCCGATGGCGCACAGGTCGTCCAGGTGCCGAGTCAGCACCGCCCACACCGCGGTTTCGTCCACCACGTCGTACTCATGCACCAAGATGTTGCGGAAGCCGATCATCTCGCCCAGCAGCCGGGCCTGCGCTTCGGTTAGCACACCGTGCGCCATCAGCGCCCCAGCGACCTCGCGTCCGGTGGCTGGCTCGCCCCAGCGCGCGACTAGCACCAGGTGGCGGCCCAGGTCGATGCAGGCCTCAATGGCGGTCTGCAACGCCCGCTCCACGGACCGGCGCAGCATACCGTCACCGGCCCATTGCGCCAAAGGCACCTGGGCGTGGCCGCGGAGAAAGGCCAGTTCCTCCCGCAGCCTGCCGAGTTTCCGGGCGGCGATGTCAGGCACCCCCGGTCACCCCGCGCCTTGCGCCCCTCGCCGGAGACTCGGACCCGGCGCCGGCATCCACGCCGAAGAACGCCATGGTGCGGCGCCGCTCATCCGCGTACCAGGTGCGCCGGTCGTCGTAGAGACCCAGCTGGCGCAACGCCGCCACGTGCCGCCGGTCAGGGACGCGATCCAGGATCACGCGGCCGTCCCGCAGGATCGCCAGGGCCATGCGGGGGTCGACGCCGTCGAAGTCCACCACGTCGACGGGCATATGGAGCAGCCCTTCCAACTCGTCGATCATCAGCCCCCGCCGCACGGCGCGCCGCAGCGGATCGGGCGCCCGGGGATCGGCGAAGACCGTAGCGACGTCGAGGTCGCTGTCGGGCCGGGCGTCACGGCGCGCCCGCGAGCCGAAAAGGTAGGCGGCCGCCAGGTCGTCCTGGTCAGCCAGGTAGGCGCGCAGGCGACGTTCCCACGGCTCCATCCCACCCCACCCCCCTCGCCAGGGTACCACGGGCGGGAAGCGCCTGCGTGCCGTTGGCGCGCACCCTACGCCCCGGCCCGGCGCAGCACCTCGGCGACCTCCACCTCGCGGTCGAGCCGGCTGGACTCCTTGCATGCCTCCAGCACCGCGACGACGTCGCGGCCCCATGCGGCCGATACGGGCGGGTCCTCCCCCCGCTCGCACGCGGCCGCGAATTCGGCAAACTGCTGGGTGAAGGTGTCCACCGCGGTCAGCGGTAAGGGCGCGTAAGCCCCGCCGCGGCCGACCGCGGCCTCGCGCGCGG
>JAJZZC010000034.1 GCA_021797775.1 Bacillota bacterium | reverse complement strand
GGTAACCCCGTCGGCATTCGTGCACCCCGCCGCCTGCCCCGCGGCACCGACTGGCGCGACCGTTTCGCGGTCCTCCGGGACCACCAGCCGCACCCACCCCGGCGGGGGGCGGTCTGTCGCGCCCGGCGGGTGCATAAACACCTCGCCCCCCGCCCAGCCTATGCCTCGGGGGTTGCGGCGGGCCGCCGCGCCTAGGCGCGCGCGGCCCAGCGCTGCGCCGCGCGCCGGTTAGGGGGGATGGCGCTTGCCGGCCTATGGGGAGCTCGTGCGGCATAGCGGCAATGAGGATTTGCAGCGGGCTCTGGAGCTCTCCCTGTTGGCCTGCCTGCGGCAGCAGACCCTGCACGTTCATGTCGAGGGTCTACGCGGTACCGGCAAGACCACGATCATCCGCGCCGCAGCCGGTCTCCTTCCGCCCATCCGTCGCATCCGCGGCTGCCTGTACAATTGCGACCCCGAGCGGCCCCACTGCCCCTTGCACCGCACCCTGGACCCCGCCGCCCGGGCGGGCCTCGGCAGCGAGTGGGTCCTGGCGCCCTTCCTGGAGGTGTCGGCGTCCGCGCGCATCGGCACCGTCGTGGGCAGCATTGACCTCGGGCGGCTCACGGCCCCCGACCGGGCGGAGGCGGCGCTACTGCCCGGCACCCTGGCTCGGGCCCACCGCGGTGTGGTCTTTGTGGACGAAATCAACCGCCTGGCCGACACGTCGCCGGAACTGGCGGATGCGCTCCTGGACGTCATGGGCACCAAGCCCGGCCGCCTGCAGGTCGAGGAACCCGGCCTGCCACCGGTCGTCCTCACCTGCCATGTCACCGTGTGGGCGGCGAGCAACCCCGACGAGGAGCCGGGACCGTTGGCCGATGTCCGGCGCCAACTGGCCGACCGTTTCGACCTGGCGGTCGCCATGCGCCGGCCGGCTGAGCCGGCGACGGTGTTTGCCGTGTTGGCGGGGGCGGACGTGGCCGAGGCCGGTCCCGCCGTCCGTGGCGGGTATCGGGCGGTTGGCGGCGAGGGCGTTCCGGGGCCGGCGGGCCCCGTTGCACCCGGGCAGGGCCGAGGCGCCACGGGGCCCTGGCCCAGGGAGGCGGATGCGGCAGCCGGCCAGGCCGCGGCGCTCGTGTCCAGCATGCCGCAGGAGGATGTCCCGCCCCAGCCCCCAGCCGAGTCAAGCCCGACCACGGCCGGCCTGCGCGCCGCGCTATTGGCGCAGGCGCACGCAGCCACCCCGGCCGTGCCCGATCGGTTGCGCATGCTGCTGGCGCAAACCTATTGCGAATGCCAGTTAGAGAGCCTGCGGGCCGTGCTGGCCTGGCAGGCGGCGGCCGTCCTCGCCGCCCTGCGTGCCGGCCGGGCAGCGGTGACCCTGGCCGACCTGGGGGGCGTGGCCCCCTCGGTCTTGCGCCACCGGTTAGACCCCGACGAACTGGCCCAACTCGTGCAGTCCTTGGGGCGGGCAGCGGGAGGGGGACAGGGGCCGGAGCCCGAGGCGTCATGGCCGGCGGGGGCCGTCGCATCCAGCCAGGAGGAGGCCCCCCGCCCGGTAGTGGCCCGGCCCACGGTGCTCGATGAACGGGACACAGTTGACCTGGGGTGCGCGCTAGAGGCCCCCCGTTCAGCGCGCGCGGCGCGCAGCCCAGCGGGGGGGGGCGGGGGTGTCGTCGGCGGGCCTGGGGCGCGGCACGCGGCCGCGGCACCTCAGGGCCCGGTGCCGGCGCATGCTGGGGCAGCGGCGCGGACCGGCGGCTCCCGCCTGGCGCGAATCCTCGGGCGGGTGGGTCGTACCTTCGGACGGCACCTCACGCCTCCCGCGGGCGAGCGCGACGCCGCGCCCGCAGCCGGGGCGCCGGCTTCCGGCCCGGCCGCACAGGATGGACCGGGCACACCGGCGTTCCGCCTGGCCGACCCCAGCCACCTGCCGCCCCTGGCGCCCCGCGCCCCGGCCCGCTTTCTCGCGGAACTGCCGCCCGCGGAGATGTGGTCGCCCGCCTCTCCGGCCGGCACCGCTGCCAGCGGGGCGCCCGCGGCCCGCGGAGACCTGGTGTGAACGACGCCAGCGGGGCGTTTCCGCGCGCCGGGCTCGCGTCGCCGCGCGGCGATCTGCTCCCACCCCGGTCCCTGGCCGCGGCGGCGTCGGCGGGGCGGCTGCTGCTAGATGCCCTGGGTGGCGGGGCACGCATCGGCGAGTCCACCGTGGCGAGCATGCGGGTGCACGTGCTCCACCCTTCGGACCCGGATACCATCACGGTCCTCACCGACCGCGACGCCGGCCAGTTCTTTTACGGCCGCCGCCAGAGCAGCCAGATCGTGCACCTCGATGTTTTCCACGCGCCGGGCGCGATGCCCCCCCGAGCGGTCGCCGCCTCCTTTCACGCGGCGCTGGAGGCGTATCGCCGGGTGCTGCCGGGCCTCGGCGCCCTGCTGCACGCCGACGCCTTCGATGTGCAGACGGCGGCCGGCGGCGGGTGTGTGGGGGGGGCGCTCACCGGCGGCCGGCGCGTGAGCGTGATGGCGGCGCACCGCGGACACGTGCACCTCGCGGGCCGGCTGCCCCGCGGGGACACGGCCTTCTGCTTCTTTCTGGTCGCCGCGCTCGAACGGGCGTTGGCCGCGCAGGGCCTGCAGCCGCGAAGACCGCTCCGGGTGGTGGCGGCCCTGGCCGGGGCGGACCTTGAGGTGGGGGACGGCCTGCGGCAGTACGAGGCGCTGACCGACAGCCACCTGCGCGAGCCCGGGGACGCGTCGGAGGCGGGCGGTCGCACAGCGCACCGCGGTGCGCCAGGAAGTGAGGGGAAGGCGCCGGCCGGGCCAGGCCGGATCGAGCCGGCGCCCGCGCAGTCGGAGGTGCCCATCCCGCCAGACGCCTGGTTGGCGCAGGCGGCGCGCCTGGCCGACGATCTCGGCGGGGTAGACGCGGCGCGCGGGCTGCTCGAGGCGCTCGCCGCACCGTGTACCATGGCCGCCCTGCCCGTGGCCAGATCGTCTCCTGCCACGGCACGGGCCGCCCTGGCGCGCCTCGTCCAGGGCGGATGGGCCGAAGGCGCGGGCTCGCTCTGGCGCCTTACGCCGCAGGGGGAGGCGCTGCGCCGGGTGTTCACCCGGCACCTGCGCGAGGTCGAACTCGCGCTGCGGGCCGCAGCCCGGGCGGTGATCCCCGGCGCGGGGCGCCTGCGCTTGCCAGGCGGCGGGGGCGGGCAGGCGGGGCGCAGCGCCGCCCGCGCCGTCGCCGCCCCTCGGCCGGGCGAACGTTGGGGAGAGGTCGCGGGGCCGGAGACGGTCCTGGCGGCGGCGCGCCGGACGGGCACGGATCGGATGCGCAGCTGGGGGGGCGCGGTGGCCGGGGCGCTGCGCGTCCTGCAGGAGGACCTTCGGGTCCGGACGCGGGTGCGGCCACGCCGCGTCGACTTGTGCCTGTTGCTCGACGCCTCTGCCAGCATGGAGGGCGGCCGGATGCGGGCGGCGCGCACGCTGGCGCGGCACCTGGTGCTCACCGGTCGCGGCCGCGTGGCGGTCATGACCTTCCAGGAGAGGCATTGCGTCCTGGCCGTTCCGCTGACGCGGAACTACGCCGCCGCCGAACGCGGGTTGCGGCGCATTGCCCCCTCCGGCCTGACCCCACTGGCGGCCGGCCTGCGCGCGGCACGCCGCTACCTCGGAGGCGCGCGTGCCAAGAACCCCCTCCTCCTGCTCGTGACCGACGGCATTCCCACCGCGGCCATGGGCGAGGGGAGCCCGCTGGACGAAGCCCTGATAGAGGCCGCACGGCTGCGGGACGCCCGCGTCGCGCTCTGCTGCATCGGGTTGGAGCCGAACGAGCGCTATCTCTCGGAGTTGGTGCGCCGGGCGGGCGGCCGGCTACACGTCTTGACGGAACTGCGCCCGGAGGCACTCGCGCGGCTGGCCCACGATGAGCGGGCGCGCCTGGAGGCGACCGGCGGCCGGTCCGTGCGGAGGGCGCGGCCCACGGACCGCCCCGCGGCCCCGTCCGTCCCTCCGGCGCGCGGCGACGTCGCGCCCACCCCCGATCTTTCTGGGGGTGCGGCCGCCCCATGAGCCGGTCGCGTTCGCCAGCCCTGGGTGACACGTTCCGCGTACTGGACCTCGTTATACTCGCGCCGCCCCGCCCATAGCGATGAGGGACGGGGCGGCGCGGGAGTCCGTCTCTCTGGGGGACGCGGCCCCGACCACGGGAGGCGGCGCATGCGAGTCTACGCCGACCTACTGTTCCTGCTCAACGCGGCCGCCGACCTCACCCTACTCGCGGTGGCCGGCCGGCTCTGCGGTGCGCCCCTGCGCCTCTGGCGCCTCATGGCCGGTGCGGCCTTTGGCGGGGTGTACGGGGTGGCGGCGTTCCTGCTGCCGTGGCCGGCCGCATTCAGCCCTCTGGGGGCGGCGGCCGCCGCCGCGTTGATGATCCTGCTCGCCTACGCCCCGGTCCCCGTACGCCTCGCGCTACGGTTGCTGGCCTTCTTTTACGGGGCCGCGGCGCTGTTGGCGGGACTGACGCTGCTGCTCGCGCTCGGCGCCGTGCCGGCGACCGGCTCGGCGATCCCCTGGTGGGCCTTCACCCTGGCCCTCGGGGGCTGCCTCCTGGCTGGGGCGTTGGCCTGGGACCGCTGGCGCCCGGAGCGGGGCGCGCGCTGGCTTTGCGATCTGGAGGTGACCCTGGGAGGCAGGCGCGCCACGTGCCGTGCGCTGGTCGATACGGGCAACGTGCTGAGGGAGCCCTGGGGCGAGGGCCCAGCCGTGTTGGTCGACGCGACCGTGCTCCGCGGGCTCCTGCCGACGCCCCTGCTGTCCTGCTTGGCGGGCGATGCCGCGGGGATCCCCGACGCGCTCGCCGAGGTCTCCGCCGCGGCCGAGCCCGGCGAGGCGTGGTCGCGACGCGTCCGGCTCATCCCCTTTCGCACGGTCGGGGCTCGAGGGTTGCTGTGCGGCCTGCGCCCCGATCACCTGCGCCTGCGTGCGCACGGGCGCTGGATCCCGGTGCGGGCGATCGTGGGGGTCAGCCCGGAGCCGCTGGACCCGGAGGCCGGTTACCGCGCCCTGGTGCCGGCGTGCCTTGTCGCCGCAGCCAGGGCGGGTAGAGAGAGCGGCCAGCCGGAGGACGACACGGAAGAGGGGAGAGGCGTCCATGGCGCTGCCACGCTCGGCCTCTGAGGATACGGGTGGGGGTCCGGCGCCTGGGGATGTCCGCGGACCTGGCCGTCCCCCTGTGGCCGCGCCCGCTCGCCGGGCCCTGGCGGCGGCCCGGTCGGGTCCCCCGGGTGCCGCTGGCGGCGTCCCGCCCGGGGCGGTGCCACTTCCCCCCGAGCAGGCGGCTGGGCGCCGGGGGGCCATCGGGCGTTGGGCGGTGGCTTGGCGGGCCGCCGGCCGCGGCCCGTGGGCGGCCTGGGTCCCCCGCGCCCGCTGGTGGCTGCGCCTCCGCCTCTTGCCGCTCCTGAGGGCGCCCCAGGCGGTGCACTATATCAGCGGCAGCGACCCTCTGCCTCCCCCGCTGAGCCCCCCCGAGGAGGAGGCGCTGATCCGCCGGCTCGCGGCAGGAGACACCTCGGTCAAGCCCACCCTGATCGAGCGCAACCTCCGCCTGGTGGTGTATATCGCGCGCCGGTTCGACAACACGCGTATCGCCATCGAGGACCTGATCTCCATCGGGGCCATCGGGCTGATCAAGGCGGTGAACTCCTTTGACCCGAGCAAGCGCATCAAGCTGGCGACATACGCCAGCAAGTGTATCGAGAACGAGATCCTCATGTACCTGCGCCGCAGCGCGCGCACCCGCGGTGAGGTGAGTTTCGACCAACCCCTTAACGTGGACTGGGACGGGAACGAGCTGCTCCTGCAGGACGTCCACGGTACCGACGCCGACGTGATCTACCGCGATATGGAGGAGGAGGTGGACCGCGCCGTCCTGCGGCGGGCCTTGACCAAGCTGACCCGCCGCGAGCGCCGTATCGTCGAACTGCGTTACGGTCTGCGGGACGGAGTCGAGCGGACCCAGAAGCAGGTGGCGGACTGCCTGGGCATCTCCCAGTCCTACATCTCCCGACTGGAGAAGCGCATCATCCGGCGGCTGCGCAAAGAGATGCAGTGGACCGGGTGATGGACGGCTTGGGCCCTGAGCCGCCCCTCACCCGGGGTGCCTCATCCAGGGGCCATGGGTGCCGGGTTCAGGGGCGTCGCCTCCGGGGGTACATGCCCCTTGGAGCGCTGCCCCGTCGGGCTTCCGGCGCTCGCCGAGGATGGGGTGCCAGCCAGTGCACACTGGCGCCGCGGCCTTGCGGGGCGACCGCCCGCCGCCCGCAACCGCAAGAAGGAGGACGGCCAAGTTGCCGGTTCTGACGACGCGGCGCACCATGCAGCGACCCTGGACGGGCCTTGCCCTGGATGCGCTGGCCATCAGCAGGGCGTGCCTTGCGGCGCCATGGGGCGTCAGCGTGCCGCACGCCTTCCCCCCAACCAGACTACGCCGAAGTGCTGCCGCTGCTCCGCCAGCGCGTTGCTGCAGACCCCGGCAGCCGGTGAACAGACGGCGCCCAGCACGGGTGCGGTCCCCGCGAGGCTGTAACTTAGCGAGGGAAGAACGGTTTCCGTCGCCATTCCCGGGCGTGTTTCGGGCGGTTTGAGACAAGGCTGCATCGTATGGGCGGCCCCCCTCCCGCAGGCCGGTCGGCGGCTGGGTGCCAGGCCCCATGGGTCCATCCAGCCATCGACAGCCCCCTGTGACCGGCCGTATGCTACCGCGCGGTCCGCCGATCCTTCTGAAGAGGGATGGCCGGGCTAGCAGGGTCCTCGCCAAAGCCCGTCGGCGGGCTTTGGCCGGGACCCCGAGACCTTGGGCCAAGCCTCGCCAAAGAGGCTTGCCAGCCCTTGCCGCCCAGCGCCGGCCCGGCGCGCTGCCGGCCTTGGGGGTGGTCGCCTTGGCCATGGTCGTCGGGCACAGGCCGTCTGGAGAGGGAGTGGAGCATTCGTGGCGCATCCGCCGGTTTCCGGTACCGCGCCGCGCCGGCAGGTCCGGCGGCGCATGGGGCGGCGCGCCCGTTGGCTGGCGGCGGTGCTGGGCGCGGCCGTGGTCGCGGCGGGCGCCTGGCTCGGCGTGCGCAGCGCGGGTGGGCCGCTCGGGCTGGCCATGCGCGCCCTGGGCCCGCTGGTGGTGACCAGGCGCCCGGCCCATGGCAAGGGGCGCCCGTCCGCCATCGTCCCCTACCGCCCATCCGATCCCGTGACCATCCTGGTGATGGGGACCGAGGTGGCGCCCTCGTACGCCGCCCCTCAATTGACCGATTCCATAATGCTCGTCGCTTACGACCCCGTGCACCACACGGCGTCGGCGATCTCCGTGCCGCGTGACCTCTGGGTGGACGTACCCGGCTACGGTTACCAGCGCATCAATACGGCCTACGAGAACGTCGGGCCGGCCGGCGCCGCGCTGGCGGTGGAGAAGTACTTCGGGATACCGGTCGACTACTACGCCGTGGTCAATTACACCTCGCTGGTCAGGTTGGTCGATGCCGTCGGCGGTGTGACCGTGAACGTCCCGCAGCGCATCTACGATCCCTGCTACCCGAACGCGCTGGAGAACGCGTGCACGGTGCTCAGCATTCCCGCGGGCACCCAGCACATGAACGGGACCGAGGCGCTGAAGTTCGCGCGGGAGCGCCACGCCGTGCCTGGCGAGGACCTGGGCCGCCAAGCCGACCAGATGGCCCTGCTCATGGCCTTACGTAGCGCCTTGCTGCGGCCGCTCAATATCTTCCGCCTGCCAGCTATCGTCGGGGCGCTCTCGGGGACGGTGGATACGAACCTGCCGCTAAACGAGCTGCCGGGTCTGGCCCGCGCGGTGCTCCGCCTCCCCAAGGCGTCCATCCACACCTCCGTGCTCTCGTACAGCACCGGCGCCATTGCCAACTGGGTCACGCCGGGACAGGCGGACGTGCTGCTGCCCAACGTGTCCGTGATTCACCAGGAGACCGCCGCGCTCTTCAGCGGCGTGCTGCACGGGCTGCGCGGCGTGACGGTGCGGGTAGAGGACGGCGCCGCGGGCAATCAGCCGCGCGCCACCTACTTTACGAGCGTCCTGCAAGGCATGGGCATCGCCACGTTGCCGCCGCGGACCGCCAGCAGGACGAACTACCGCCACAACCACGTTTACGTGAACGTTGCGATCGCGCGCACGCACACGGTTCCGGAAGTGGCCCGCGTCCTGGCCGAGACGTTGGGGTGCACGGTGCAGACACGGTCGATCCCTGGCTTGAGCGCCCGCGTGGTCGTGGTGCTGGGTGCCGCCTTTCCCAACGTGCGGCCGTAGCGCGCGGCGCACCCTCGCCCCGCGCGTGGGCGCTGCATCTTCGGGCGCGGAGCGTCGCCCCGCATAGCCCGGTGCGTCACCAGACTGGCGTGGCCCCCCCGCTCGATGGCCGTTGCCACGGGTGGCAGGGAGCACAAGCGCGATGCGCCGGCCGTGGCATCCCACGCCGGTCTGGCAGACCCCACCGGCCGGGCGTGCCCCGCGCAGGGTGGGCTCTGCCGCGCTCACGCGGGACCGCCGGCCGGCGGGGGCTGGAACTACCCCGTTCGTGAACGGCGTCCGGGCCGCGACCTCTCAAGGACCGGCGGCGTTTGGCCACCGCGCCAACCCCTCAGCCGTGCGCCGCGCGGAGCCAGGCGCGCCACCAGGCCGGGAAGTCGTGCCCCAGTCCGCGCGCCAGGTCCCACAGGGCGAAGCGGACTTGCACCCGCGCCCCGGTGAGCCCGCCCGGCCCGTGGGCGGCCACCCCGCCACGCATCCAGCTCCAGATGGTGGCACGGTCGGCGGCGTTCACCTGCCCGGTCGGGCCGACCACATCCAGGCGCTTACCGATGGCCACGAAGGCCAGCGGGGGGAAGAGGACCGTCCACCAGTTATGGCCGCGCGCCGCGCCGAGGTAGATGGCGAGCGCCGGATAGCGGCCGGCGGGAAAGACCAGCCAGCCGATGCGTTCCACGGGAAAGGGCACAGAGCCCAGGCGCACAGAGGCGCGCTCGCCGAAGCGCCCGGCGACGGCGCTTGCCACCCGCTGCACGCGGTCCAGGCGGGCCTGGACCAGCGCGGTGGCCTGAGCCGCCGTCCGCGCGTGCGCCAGGGCTGGGGCGATCTGCTGCAGTACCGCGTCACGTACGGCCAGCTTCACCTGCTGCTCTGCCGGCGCGTTGGAGGCCCCGACGACGCGCAGGCGCAGCGACGGGCCGAGCTGTGGGATGACGAGGCCGCGGGCGGCGCCGCCGAGGAGGCCCGCCAGCACCAGGAGGGCACCCAGCACGCCGACCAACCATCGTCCGCGCATGCCTCCCGGGTGCCCGACCGCGCCCTCCCACCTGCCGCCAGCGGTCGGGCCCTGGACTGTCGACCGGATGGTGGCGCGCGCAGTGGCGGTCACACGTACCGCCTCATCTGCACCAAGGCCGCCTTCTCCAGGCGCGATACCTGCGCCTGGCTGATGCCGATCTCGTCGGCGACCTCCATCTGGGTCTTGCCGTGGAAGTAGCGCAGGCTGAGGATCGTCTGCTCGCGCCCGCCCAGGCGGCGCATGCCCTCGCGCAGGGCGAGCCCCTCTAGCCAGGAACCGTCCTCGTCGCGGGTGTCGCGGATCTGATCCATGACGTAGATCGGGTCTCCGCCGTCCTCGTAGACGGGCTCAAAGAGCGAGACGGGCTCCTGGATGGCGTCCAGGGCGAACAGCACCTCTTCGTACGGGGCGCCGAGTTCCGTCGCGATCTCTTGGACGCGCGGTTCGCGGCCGTGGCGGTGGGTCAGACTGTCCCGCACCTGGAGGGCCTTGTACGCGAGGTCCCGCAGCGACCGGCTCACGCGGATGGGGTTGTTGTCGCGCAGGTAACGGCGGATCTCGCCGATGACCATGGGGACCGCATAGGTGGAGAAGCGCACATTCTGCCCAAGGTCGAAGTTGTCGATGGCCTTCATGAGGCCGATGCAACCGACCTGGAACAGGTCGTCGACCGGTTCGCCGCGGTTGTTGAAGCGCTGGATCACCGACAGGACCAGGCGCAGGTTGCCCTGCACGAGCGCGGAGCGCGCTCTGTCGCGCTCGGCCTCTGTCCCCGTCTGCATGCGTTGGAAGAGGACGCGCATCTTTTCGTTGGTCAAGACCGGGAGGTCCGCTGTGTTGACACCGCAGATCTCGACCTTGCCCGTCATCGCGCAGGCCCCCTGTCGCCGGGGAGTATGCCGCCGCGGGCGCGGGCCGATGCGCGGGCGCGGGCCGGGCGGGTGTCGTGCGGCGGGGGAGAAACGGCGGGGGCGGTCGGTTGGCGGAGGGGGCGGACGGGAGCAGCCGCGGCTGGGTTTCAGCGGCGTGTTGGCGCTGGAGCCGGGCCTAGGGACCGCCTTTGTTTTGCTGCGGCACCCGCGGGCGGATGCCAGCCGCGCACGCCGGCGCGCTGTTCCGCCGCCGTGGTGGGCTACCGGCCACGCTCTCGGGGGAGTTCTACGCGTGGCGTGCCGTGACCGCGGGGATGCCGTGCGCATGCTGCTCGGCGCACGCTGGGGTCTTCGCGGCGGCCCCTCTTCGTGCTCGCCTCCCCAGCCGTCACATAGGCTCTGCCCATCGGGGCGCGGAAGGCGGTGGGCGCGTGGTCCGGGCATCGGAATTGCGTGTGCGCGACGTCGTGGATGTGACCGACGGGCGGCGGTTGGGCAACGTGGCGGATCTGGAGATCGACCTGGAGACCGGCTGCGTGACCGGCTTGATCGTACCGGGCGCAAGCAGGTTGTTCGGCCTGCTCGGCAGCGAGGGGGAGGCCCTCGTTCCGTGGGACGACGTCGTGACCATCGGCGCAGACGTGATCCTGGTGCGCCGCGCCGTCCGCCCCTCCGCCACAGGTGGGTCTGCACGGTAATCGGAGAGCGCGGCGCGCAAGCCCTGGGCTTCCACCCGGAGGGACGGAGCGCCGCATTCCTGCCTGCGGATCCGAACGTGTGCTATCTTCACTCCCACGCGGGACGACCGGAATCCCTCCGCCGCCGGGTCGACCGGGGGCTGCTTACGCATTGGCCACCTCACACGGCGCCTCGGGGAGCGCCGCAGCGGGCTGAACTGACGGCCTCGCGCCAGCGCGCGGCCACAGAGGACTTTCGCGGCACCCCCCCTGGCACGGCGTTGCGATGTCGGTTAACTGGGGCCGTTGGGTCAACACGCCTTCGGGACCAAGGGACAACGAAACCGTGGCCGGGCGCAGGTGCACTCGCGCCTCGGCCACCGAGGGGTTGCTGTGGTGGACGTGGTAGCCGCTTGGTCCTGGGAGGTGCGGGGCGGCATCGGCTTCTGGCGGGTCGCGTCATTGGAGGGCGCAGGCTGCACCGCCGTGTTTTCCGCGCGCCTCGGCGGGGTCAGTGCGGGCCCGTACGCGTCCCTGAACCTTGGCGGCGGGGTCGGGGATGAGACGGCGGCTGTCGCGGCAAACCGCGGCCGCTTTGCGCGCGCCACCGGCCTGCCGCCCGCGACCTGGGCCTCCGTCCGGCAGGTGCATGGCGTTGGGGTGGCCCGGGTCGAGGCGCCGGGTGCGTACGGCACGGCGGACGCCTTGATCAGCTCGGCCCCTGGGGTCTGCCTCACCATCGCGGTCGCCGACTGCTGCGCCGTCTATCTGGTCGACCCGGTGCGCCGCGCCGTCGGCCTGTGCCACGCGGGCTGGCGGGGGACGGCCGACGGCGCGGCGGGCGCCACGGTGGCGGCGATGGCCGCCGCGTATGGCACCCTGCCGGCAGACCTCCTGGCGGCCATATCCCCCTCGGTCGGGCCGTGCTGCTACGAGGTGGACGCCCCGGTGATGAGGGCCCTGCAGGCGGGCGCGCCGTGGTCGGACGAGGTTCTGGCGCTCGACCCAGCGCGGCCGGGGCACGCCCGCCTCGACCTCTGGCGGGCCAACGCCCTCCGCCTGCGGGACGCCGGCGTCCGGGCTGAGGGCGTTTCGGTGGCGGCGATCTGCACCGCCTGCCGTCCCGACGTGCTCTTCTCGCACCGGAGGGACCGGGGCCGGACCGGCCGGATGGTGGCCGCCTTGGCCTTGGCGGCGGGCTGAGGGCGGGGACCCCGACCGGGTCTCTGTGGCCGCCACTCCGTCCAGTGACAAGGCAGCGGTCGCCGGCCGGGGTCCCGCCGGGGTGCGCGTTTCACTGCGCTTCGCTCAATCGGAGGGGGCAAGCCGCCGCCAGGGCAGTGTTGCGCGCGAAGCCGCGCGGAACTTGCGGCCGCCTGCGGGCAGGTGCAGAGCCGCCGCCCCGGAACTGGCCGGACAGGCAGGGCTCCTCCCGCGGGGGGGGGGGGTGACGGCTGTCGCAACGGGCACCGGGGTTCCGGATGGTGGACTGTCGCCCTCTCGGCCGGCCCGCGGGGACGCCGGGATCGGCCGGTGCGGGGCCCGGGGGTGCTGGTGCTCGCCGGGAGCCGCGTCCCGCGGGGTGTCCCGGGACCGGCGGGGTGCCGCGTGGGCCGCCAGCCTGGTGGCCTCGGTGTTGGCGCTGGCCCTCGCCGCGCCGCGCTGGGTGCCGGCCTTGGGGGGCGGGGTGCTCGTGCGTTCCGGCTCCCTCACTCCCGTGCTGCGCGTGCGTGCCGCCTTCTTCCGGCCGGGCCGGCCGGTCCTCGCGCCGGCGGCGGGCCGGCTGGTGGCGGTGGCCCGTGCCGGCGCGGTGCCGGCCGGGGCGTCGCTTGCGGTCCTCCTGCCCGCGCGGCCGGACGGGAGCACAGGGTCGGGCGCGGCGCGCGGCGCCGCCGCGCCGGCGTGGCGGCGGGCTTTGGCGGCCCTATGGTGCGTGCGTGCGGCCTGTGTCGCCGTTGGCCCGGGGACGGCGGCGGCCCTGCCCCGTGGGGCGCCGTGGGGCGGCGGGCTGCGGCGGAAGCGGCAGTCGCCAAGCCCTATGCCCCCGTCCCGCGCGGGCCAGTCGCGCGGCTCCCGCCCGCTGCTGGCGACGGCCGCCGCACCAGGGTGGTTTACCCCAGGTTGGAACGCGTTGGCCGCCCTTCCCGCCGCGGGGTATGCCGGTCTGGTGCCGGCGGACGTCGCCCCGGCGGCCTGGCCCGCGCCAGTACCAGGCGCTGAAGTGGCGGCGGGCACCCCTCTGGGGGTGATGGGGGATGGTTGGACCGGGGTGTGGGTGGCCGTGTTGCCCGAACCCGAGGCCGACGCCCTCTGTGCCCCGGGGGTCGCCGGATTCCCCTCGCACGGGGGGGCGCCTCGGGCCGCAACGACGGCGTGGCTGGCGTGGCCCGGACATGCGGCAGTCCCGGCCTTTGCCGAGGCGGCCGGGCCGCCCGTCGCCGGCTGGCGCGCGGTGGCCTTCGTTTCGGACCGCATGGGGGAGGGGCCCTCCCCCCCGCGCGAGGGGATCTTTACGCTGCGGCTCGCCCAGGCCCGTGGTGTGGATGTGCCGTTTGCGGCGCTGCGCTGGAGTCCCAGCAGCTCACTTTCGCCCCCGCTCCTCTCCCAGGTCCGGCCGTCCTGGGGGGCGGAGCACGCGTTCGTCGCCGTCTGGCGGCGGGGCCGCGCACGGTGGGTGGCCGTCCGCCTCCTGGGCGTCTCAGGCGGCCGCGCGGTCCTCGATGGGCTGCCCCCTGCCGGGGCGACCGTGCTGACGCGTCCGGGATGGGTGGCCCCGTGGTTCGCAGGTGCCGTTCCCCTCGCGCGGAAGTGAAGACAGCCGTGGTGCCGCGGCCGTGTTGGGACGGCGGGCAGCGCCGCCGCCGGTGGACGGTCCGGTGTCTTTGCGACGGCGCGGCGGACAAGGGGGGCTGGCTGCCTGGACGAGCCGAGTGGCGAGCGGCGAGCCGAGCCTGGCGACCGAGATGCGGCGCGGGCAGCGTCCATCGCGCGGGGCCTGAGGGGGGCGCACGCGCGTATCGCCGTGGCCGCTGCGCGGGTGGGCAGGAATGCGGCGACTGTACGGCTGGTGGCCGTTGGCAAGGGGTTCCCCCCCGCCGACCTCGCATGGGCCGCGGCTGCTGGCGCGGCCGACTTCGGCGAAAACCGGGTGCAGGAGGCGCTGCCGAAGATGGCCGCCCTGCCTGGCGTGCACTGGCACCTCATCGGCCAGTTGCAGCGTAACAAGGCGCGGGCCGCGGCCGGCCGCTTCCGCCTCATCCACAGCATGGATCGCCTCGAACTGGCGGACAGCCTGCAACGGGCCGCGGAGGCCGCTGGCGCGGTGCAGGCTGTGCTCCTGCAGGTAAGCCTCACGGGGCGTCCGGGCCAGGGCGGCGTGTCCCCCCCTCTGGTCGCGGACCTTCTGCGCCGCGTGCTGCGGCACGACCTCCTGCGGCCGGTCGGGCTGATGACCATCGCTCCAGCCGTGGCTGACCCGGAGGAGGCGCGTCCCGCCTTCGCGACCCTGCGTGCGCTGCGAGACCGGCTCCAGGCGGAGACGGGCGTGGCGCTCCCCGAACTGTCCATGGGGATGAGTCATGACTTCGAGGTCGCAGTGGAAGAGGGGGCTACCCTGGTGCGGGTCGGGCGGGCCATCTTTGGCGACCGCCTAGCCGGGCACGCCACCCCGCCGCCCGGCTAGTACTACCCTCCGCACTGGAATCGACTGGTGACGGAAAGGGCTGTGAACAACTGGCCACGACCACGGCAAGAGGCGGTTTGGCACGGTGAACGGATGTCAACGACGCCAAGACGGCAGCGGCGCATCCTAGGATCAGGCACTGCGGAGGACAGTACTAGGCGGCCACTGAGAAATTCCCCTTGTTGCGACCCCTCTTTTTGCCACGCGCGTGGCGGCCGCGGCAGGCTCCGCGGCCCCACGGCTTGCGGCTCCCGCAGCTAGAATCGCGGTGCCCTCGGAGCGGCGCGCGGGGTAGGCCGGTCGTCCCACCTGCGCGGTGCCGGCACGGCATGCCCCAGGCCGGCGGCTTGTCGGGCGCTGTCGCCCGCGCGCGGCCTGCCGGCGGAGCGTCCCGGCAGGATGCCGCGTACCCGTCCCGAAGGTGAGAGGACCCGGTGGGTCGCTTGGTCCGGGCAGGGCTGGCGTGGACGCCGGACGGGCGCAAGGATGCGCGGGCGAGGGGGACGCGGAGTGGCAGGGGTGTGGGACCGCCTTCTCGGGTTTCTGGGGTTCGAGGAAGAGGTCGAAGAGCCGGAGGAGGAGACCGCCGTGCCTCTGGCCGCACAGGGTGGGGGTACGCCGCTGCGGCTGCGCGAGCAGGCGCCGGCCGCTCGACGGGTGCGGGCCGCGCGCCCGGCGTCCTGGACGGGGGCGGCGGAGGAGCGCTCTGAGCCACGCGGCGCCCAGGCGTCGCGTGGCGCCACGGTGACCAGGCTGGTGGCTGGGCTTCCTGGTGTGGTGGTGTCCGCGCCCAAGCGGTTTGAGGACGCGCAGGAGGCGGCCGACCACCTGCGCGCTGGCAAGCCGGTCATCCTACACGCCGACGGCCTGGACCGGGAATTGACTCAACGCCTGGTCAACTTCCTGGCTGGAAGCACGTACGCCCTCGGCGGCGAGATGCATCGCGTCGGCTCGGTGGTCCTGTTTGCGCCGGCCGGGGTCGAGGTCACCCTGCCCTTCAGCCTGCGGATGTCCGAGCGCGACGACCGGTGAGGTCGGCCGCGCCTGGGATCGTAGCGGGCAGCCGCGGCGAAGGGCTCGATCCGTGTCTCCCGCGGGGATGGGCGGTGCGCGCGCTGGTATCCCGTTGTCTGGCGCGGGCGCTGAGGCGCCTCGCGGATGATGCTGCCCGCGCGCGGCCGGTCTGCCGATGCCCGCAGGCGATTCCAGCGCTTGGTGGTGGACGCGCCCATGCGGTTCCTGTTGTACGCCGCGGTCGAGGCGACCCTGCGCGCGCTCTTCTGGGTCGTGCTGATCAATGCCCTGCTGAGTTGGGTGCCCGGGCTGACGCAGGGCGGTGGGCCGCTCGGTACCCTTGAGCGCATGACCGCGCGGGTCGTCGACCCGTTGCTCGACCCCATCCGTCGACGGATGCCCGGTGGGATCGTCGTCGACTTCTCTCCCCTCATCCTATTATTGCTGCTGCAGATCGCCGGGTCCGTGGTGGCGCGGCTGGTACCGTGACTCCGCGAGGTCGGGGGCGCTTGCCCCAGGAGGTGGGCGGTGGTGCTGACCCCCCTGGACATCCACAATCAGGAGTTTCGCCGTGTACTGCGCGGGTACAGCGAGGACGAGGTCGACGACTTCCTAGACCGGGTTGTCGCCGACTTCGAGGCCTTGCTCAAGGAAAACGCACAATTGCGCCAGGATATCGAGGACCTGCGCGGGCGGGTGGAGCAGTACCGCCAGTTGGAGAACACCCTGCACAACGCGCTGATCGTGGCCCAGGAAACGGCCGAAGAGGTGAAGCAGAGCGCGCGCAAGGAGGCGCAGCTCATCGTGCGCGAGGCCGAGGAAGAGGCCGCGCGCATCGTCAAGGCGGCGGAGGGGCGCGTCCACGACACGGAGGAGCGCTTGGTGGTCCTCCAGCGGGAGACGGCCGCATTCCGCGCTCAGGTACGGAGCCAGTTTGAAGCCCATCTGGAGATGCTGCGTGGCGAACTGTCCGCCCCCGGCGCGCCCCGGCGCGAAGTCCGTCCGGTCGTCGCCCTCCCCGCCCTGGGCAATCCGGGCGACACCCGGGTGGCCCCTGTGCCCCCACCCGGCGTTGTGGCGGCGGGGTCCGAGGCGTCCACCGCGTAACGGGCACCGGACGCCCCGCGGCTGCGTGCCGGAGAGGTCGCCGCCCCGCTGGTCTGCGCCGGCCAGGATGGTCATTCCTTTCCCGCGGTGCTAGACTCTGGGAACGCTCAGGGGATGTCCAGGGATGCATCCAGGTGGCTTCGGGGCGCGGCGGGCGGACGGCGGTTGTGGCCGTGCCGTCCACGGAGTACCACCTGCCCACGGCGGCCGCTGCGCCCGGTTGGGCCGGGAGCCCGAGAGGGCTTGCCGTGCGGGGGTACGTATTTCGGTAGGGGGGTGCGGGGAGCCTCAAGGTATGGCCCCGCGTGCCGAGGAGACGCCTCTGACCCGTGCGACCCGGCGGTACCGGTGCCGTTGACCGCGCCGCTCGTCGGTCCGGCAGGAGCGTGGCGGTACACGCCTGGCCGATACGGGCGCAGCGGTGACGATGCATGATCTGATGAGGGCGACGCGTGGGGCGTCTTGGTACGGCTTCGCTCGCCTCGGCGAGAAGCGGTGCCGCGGTCCCGTTCCGGTTGGCGCGCGTCCGCCCGCGACACGGCTTTGTGGCACCCCTGCACGGGAGCCCCCTCTGCCCCGCTGACGGCGGGTGGGGTGCCCAGGGTGCCGTGCCACCCGCATAATTCCCCTGGACGATCGAAAACCTACGGTGCGGCGCATGTCCCAGCGGGAGGCGCCCGGAGGGAGGGGCCCCCACGCTTCGCCGCAGCGCCGTGGTCGGTCTGCCGGCGCTGGGACAGGCCGACGGGCGGCCGGCCGGGCGGGTTGCCGACCTGCTCTTCAATCTGGCCGGGGAGCGCGTCATCGGCCTGTTGTTGCAGGGTGGGACGTGGTGGCGCCGCCGGCTGATCCCGTTTGAGGAGGTCGCCGCCATCGGCGGTGCGGCGGTCATGCTGCACAACCCGGTGGTGCTGGCCGGCAGCGGGGCGCGGGTCCGCCGGCTGCGTCGGCGCCACACCGGGGTACTCGGTCTGCGCGTGCTGAGCGCCGAGGGCCGGGACGTCGGTGTCGTCGACGACGTGTGTTTCAGCGAGGCGGACGGCCGCGTCGAGGGTTACCTCGTCTCGGCCGGCCTTGTGGCGGACATGGTAGAGGGCCCGTGGTTTCTCCCAGTCGAACAGGTGGGGCAACGACCCAGGCGCTGGTTGCTCTTGCCTCCGGGCTGACCGGGTAGGTGCCGCCGGTCGGGCCCGACCCGCGCCCTGCGCGGGCTTCGGAAAGGAAGCGGATACGTTGCGGTGTCCAGTGTGCGACAGGATCGAAACCGGTCGCGTCGCCTCCGACCAGTATTTCTGCTGGCGTTGCTGCGTGGAGTTCCATGGGGCGCCCGGCAGGTGGCGCGTCTTCCGCGTGGACGAGGAGGGCAATCTGGTCGAGGCCGTGGCGGGTGGGGAAGAGGCCACCGACGCCTCCGGGCCGGGGCCCGCCATCGAGGCGCCGGCGGAGGCTGCCGTCTGAGCGCGTTGGCCGCGTGTGGGGTGTACGGGCCGAGGGGGTGGGCCGTGATGTCCAGGCGCTCGCGCCGGTTGCGAGGATTCTGGTGGGGCTTGTTGTGCGGGGCCGCCGTAGCCTTGGCCTTGAGTGGGAGGACTTCCGGCGGGCTGGCGCGGGCGGGCGTCAGGGTCCGCTTCCGGTGAGAGACTGAGCGGCGTGCTTGCACCCGAACAGATGGTCATGCCGGCCCCCGCTCTGGACCGTCCCGTGGCGGCCGCGGACGGCCTCATCCCTCCCCCAGGGGCACGGGCGGCGGAAGGCGCGCGCCCCCCGGCCGGTGGCGCTCGCGCGGTCTTGGGGTGGGCCCTGCTCGCCGCCGCCGGGGCCGGTGCCCTGGTCGCCCTGCGCGGCGTGCTCCTGCCGTTTCTGCTTGCCGCCCTGCTCGCCTACCTGCTCGTTCCGCTAGTCAGCCGGCTGCACCGGCTCGGCCTGCCCCGCCGCCTGGCGATCCTCGCCGCCTACGCCCTGGTGGCCGTGGCGGTGGCGGCCTTCGTTATCCTGGCCTTACCGGACCTGGTCGCCGAGCTCCAGCGGCTCGCGTCCTCCCTCCCGGTACTGAGCGCCGGCGTACGGGTCCGCGTCGCCGCCCTGCGTGCCGGCTATGGCCGGTTGCCCCTGCCCTCGGGCCTGCGCCAGGCCGTGGACCTCGCCCTGCTCCGCGCCCAGCGCGGGGCTGAGGGCGCGATCCGCCAGGCGCTGGGCGACCTGCTCGGCGGCTTCCGCGTGGCCTTCTCCCTAGCGCTTGCTCCCGTTCTCACGTACTATGCGTTAGCTGACCTGCCGCTGATCAAGGCGCGCTTCGCCCGCCTGCTGCCGCCAGCGGCCCGGCAGCCCGTCCTGGCTTGCCTCAGCGACTTGGACGCCGTGGTCGCGGGCTTCATCCGCGGCGAGGTGCTGATTGCGCTGGCGGTGGGGGCGCTGGCCACGCTCGCCGCGCTGCTGCTTGGGTTGCGCTACGCCTTCACCCTCGGCCTCGTGGCCTGCCGCGGCGAACTCATCCCGTACTTCGGCCCGTTCCTCGGCGCCCTGCCGGCGCTCGGCGTCGCCGCGGTCCAGGGCGGGCTACCGCTTACGGTGGAGACGGGCGTCGCCTACCTCGCCATCCAGCAGGTCGAGAGCGTGCTGCTGGCCCCGCGCATCGTCGGCGGGTCCGTCGGGTTGCACCCCCTGGTCACCATCGCCGCACTGCTGGCCGGTGAACACTTGGGAGGGTTGGCCGGCATGCTGTTCGCCGTACCGGCCGCGGCGTGCCTGCGGGTACTGGGGGGGCACGTGCTCCGCGCCTTGACGGCCGTGCGCGCGCCGCGTAGGCTGACGTGAAGTGCTTGGACTCGCGCGTGGACGCGCATGTATGAACATAGCGTCATAGCGCACGGGCGCGGGTGTTGTGGGCCCCGTGGGTGTGCCCCAGCTTCCAGCAGAGCCGCGCGGGTAGCCGACGGGGTTCCGGGTGTCGCCCCGGACCGCTTGGCCCGTGGCGATATGCCACCGCCGGGCGCGCGCAGCCATAGGCAACGGCGGTCGGTGGAGGGGACGGTCAGGGGTGTTGCGCGGGAAGGGCTCCGCGGTGATCCGCCAGGCGTTCCTCGCTTACTTCGAAGGGCACGGCCATGTGCGCGTGCCTTCCAGTGGGCTCGTGCCGGACGACGACCCGACCCTGCTGTTCACCAATGCCGGCATGAACCAGTTCAAGGACGTCTTCACGGGTCAGGCGCATCTGCCCTTCACCCGAGCCACCAGCAGTCAGAAGTGCGTACGCGCCGGGGGCAAGCACAACGACCTGGAGCACGTCGGCCGGACGCCACGGCACCATACCTTCTTCGAAATGCTGGGCAACTTCAGTTTCGGCGACTACTTCAAGCGCGAGGTGATCGCCTACGCCTGGGAGCTCGTGACCCAGGTGCTGGGAATCGACCCCGACCGCCTCTGGGTGACGGTGTTCCGCGATGATGACGACGCCGCGAATCTGTGGGTGGACGTGGCGGGGTTACCGCGCGCGCGCATCGTCCGGCTGGGGGAGAAGGACAACTTTTGGGCCATGGGGGACACGGGGCCCTGCGGTCCCTGCAGCGAGATCCTGTATGACCGTGGGCCGGAGCACCGCTGCGCCGCCGCGGAGTGCGGCATCGGGGCTTGCGATTGCCCGCGCTGGCTGGAGATCTGGAATCTCGTCTTCATGCAGTTCGAGCGCTCCGTCGCCGGCACGCTGTCCCCCCTGCCTCGGCCGTCGATCGACACCGGCATGGGCCTGGAGCGGGTGGCCTCGGTCCTGCAGGGCGTGGACAGCAACTTCGATACCGACCTCTTCCGTCCGGTGATCGCGGCGGTGGAGGCCTTGGCCGGCACGCCGTACGAGCCGGGGGACGCTGGCTTCCCCTTCCGTGTCATCGCCGACCACGCCCGCGCCTGCAGCTTCCTCGTGGCCGACGGCGTCCTGCCGGGCAACGAGGGCCGCGCGTACGTTCTGCGGCGCATCCTGCGGCGGGCCGTCCGCTTCGGCCGCCGCTTGGGGCTGGAGCGGCCGTTCCTCTACCAGCTCGGCGACGCGGTCCGCACGGCGATGGCCGGTGCCTATCCAGAGATCGACGAGCGGGCCACCCTCATCGCGGCCACCGTGCGTGCCGAGGAGGAGCGCTTCGGAGAGACGCTCTCGGCGGGGATCGGCCTACTGGATCGCGCCATCCGCGACGCGCGGGCGGCGGGCCGCGGCACCCTCTCCGGCGAGACGGTGTTCCGCCTCTATGACACCTATGGCTTCCCGCTGGACCTAACGGTGGACGTAGCCGAGGAGCACGGCATGGCCGTGGACGCCGCGGGCTTTGAGCAGGCGCTGAGCGCGCAGCGGGAGCGTGCCCGGGCCGACCGGCGCGCTCGGGCGCACGCGTACGGCGCGAATCTGGCGCCGGAGGACGCACCGCCGACGCGCTTCCTCGGCCATGAGACCCTGCGGGCCGAGGCGGAGGTCGTCGCGGTGCTCGAAGCCGTCGGACATGACGGGCTGGGTGGCGACGGGCGCGTGCTCGTGATGCTGGATCGTACGCCGTTCTACCCCGAGGGCGGCGGGCAGGTCGGGGACGAGGGTTGGCTCTTGCCGGAAGGCGCGGCCCGGCTGCGGGTTGCGGATACCCGCCGGGCCGGGCGCGGCGTCATCGCCCACGCGTGCGCGAGCGCGGCTGAGGAAGACGGGGCCCGCACGCCGCGACCGGGGGATCGGGTGCTGGCGGAGGTCGACGCACCGCGGCGGCGCGCCATCGCGGCTAACCACAGTGCCACCCACCTGCTCCACCATGCGCTGCGGCAGGTGCTGGGTGACGGGGTACACCAAGCCGGCTCGCTGGTGGCTCCGGACCGCTTGCGCTTCGACTTCACAAGCGAGCGACCGCTCACGCCCGAGGAGGTGCGTGCGGTCGAGGACATGGTGAACGACGGCGTGCTGGCTGCCCTGCCGGTGGAGTGGTGGGAGACCGACCTGGATGCCGCCCGCCGCATGGGCGCAATGGCCTTATTCGGCGAGAAGTACGGGGAGCGCGTGCGGGTTGTGCGGATGGGGCCGTCGCTAGAGCTCTGCGGCGGTACCCATGTCGCCAACACCGCCGAGGTCGGCCTCTTTCACGTCATCGTGGAGACGGGCATTGGCTCGGGCGTGCGCCGGGTGGAGGCCGTCACGGGCCAGGGGCTCATGCGGTTCCTGCACCAGCGCCAGGCCGAGCTGGAGCGTGTGGCGCTCACCCTGCACGTGCGGCCCGAGGAGGTGGCCGCGCGGGTGGAGGATCTGCAGCGTCACTTGGCGGAGGCCGAGAGCGCCCTGGCCGCCGCGCGGAGGGAGGATGTCCGGCACGACGCGGCGCGCCTGCTGCGCGATGCGAGCGCCCTGGCGCCCGACGGGGCCCGCGTGGTCAGCGGCAAGGTCGGGGCGGCCACGCCCGATCAACTGCGCGGGTTGGCCGACGACCTGCGCGCGCAGCTCGGTAGCGGCGCCGTGCTCCTGGCGGCAGAGGCCCCCGGCGCCGAACGGGCGACCCTGCTCTTCGCCCTGACGCCCGACCTCGTCCGGAAGGGGATGCACGCCGGTCGCCTCATCGCCCGGGCAGCGGCGGCGTCCGGGGGCGCCGGCGGCGGCCGCCCGGATTTCGCCCAGGCGGGCTGCCCGGCGGAGGGGGTTCCCACGGCCCTGACCGTGGGCCTTGCCGAACTGCGGGCGCAGGCTGGCGGCGTGGCCTAGGAGTCGCGGCAACAGGCCATCTTGCGCTGCGGCCTTCGGCACCAGGCTCAGACGTTCCGCAAGGCTTTCGGTCCCCGGCAGCGGTCGCACTTCTTTGCCCGTCCAGCGGTGCGTGAGGCCACCCCCAGGCGGGCGCGGACCCGCACCGTGGTGGGCCGCTTGCCAGCCCCAGGCCGTGGGAGTTCCGTCGTCGCCGGTTGCGGTGCGCCTCGCGGGGTGCCAGCCTTCCCCGGTGCAGTGGCGAGAGCGAGCGCCTCGGCGCGGCCCGCCCCCCACGGTGACCTCTGCCCGCCCGCTCTGGGTCCGCTGCGGCCTGGTGGCGCCGTCTTTCTGTGCCTCGGGCGAGGCGAGCCCGGCGCCGGCGGCCAAACGGGCTGCAGCGCCTCCGCGGACGCCGCCCCAGTGGCGCGGGCAAGCGGGCGCCGGCCCCGCTCGATGCGTGCCGGATGCGTCGTGCCACGCCCGCCTGCAGCGGACGGGGGCACGCGCTTTCCAGTGGGACGGGTGGCGCGGGGTCGCTGCCGGGCGCTTTGCGGGGGCGGCCGCAGGGGATGGAGGCGGGCGGGTGGCGTGGCGCCGGGGACGCCGATGGCCGCGTACGCACACCGATCCAGAGACGGCTGCGGCGGCTGAGGCGGCGCCCGCGGCCAACCTCTCCGCCGCGCCGCCGGCAGCGCGCGTGACGCGGTCCGAGGAGCGGCGCAACCTGCTTGTGCTCTGGATCGGCTGCTACCTGACCGCCGCGTCCTGGTCCTTGGTCATTCCCTTCATGCCCATCTTCCTGACCGACCTCGGTGTGCGACAGGCCCATCTCGCCACCTGGACCGGCGTGGTCTTCGCCGGTGCGTTCGCCACGGCCATCTTTGCGTCGCCGATTTGGGGCGCGTGGGCGGACGCGGTGGGCCGCAAACCGAACCTGCTGCGCTCGGGCGTGGCGATTACGGTGGTCATGATCGGTATGGCCAACGCGGGCAGTCCCTGGATGGTGCTGATCTGGCGCCTGCTGAATGGCGCATTCTCGGGCTTTATCCCCGCGTCGTTCGCGCTCATGGCCTCCACGGTTCCCGGCCCGCGCCTCGGGCGGGCGCTCGGTACGCTGCAAACGGGGCCGGCGGCGGGATCAATCACGGGTCCGCTCATCGGGGGGGCGCTGGTCCAGCTCTGGGGAATCCATTGGACCTTCTACCTGGCAGCGGCCGCGCAATTGCTCGCCACGGTGCTGACCCTGGCGCTGGTGCGTGAACCGGAGCCGCCCCGACGAGGGATGCGCATCGATGTCACCGGCGACCTGCGCGAGGTGGCACGCAACCCGTTACTCGTCCGCCTGCTGGTGGTCACCGCCCTGGTCCAGCTCGGCACCACCGTCATCGAGCCGCTCATCACCATTTACGTGAGTGAGTTCCGCGGGATCGGCGCCGTGCCGCTGGTGGCGGGACTGCTGTTCTCCCTGGTGGGTATGGCGTCGGTCGCGTTCTCCCCGCAGTGGGGCCGCTGGGGTGAACGCGGCGGCTTCCTTCCCGTGGTAGCGTTGGGGCTTGGTGCCGCCGGCATCGGCAACGCGCTGCAGGAGATCACCCCCTCCCTCTGGCTCTTCGGACTGGTGCGTGTGGGGATCGGCGCGGGTTACGCAGGCGCCAACACGGGACTCTCGACCCTCACCGCGACCTCGGTCCCCGAGGGGTTTCGTGGCCGCGCCTACGGCATCCTCACATCGAGTCAGCAGTTGGGCAACCTGGTGGGGCCCTTGCTGGGCGGCTTCTGGGGTGACGTCTACGGCATCAGGAGCGCGTTCGGCCTGTCGGCGGCTGTATTCGGCATTGCTCTGGCCACCTTCGCCCTGATGGTGCGTCGCGCGTTTCGTGGAGCGGAGGCTGGTTGGCGTTGACATCCCAGAGCGCTGATGGTACGCTTAGGCGCGTAATGGGTCTGGACGTGGGCGACCGGACCTTGGGCGTTGCTGTCAGCGACGAGCTGCGAGTGACGGCCCAGGGGGTGATGGTGCTACGCCGCAGAACCCCTGAGCGCGACGTCCAGGCAGCTCTTGAGTTCGCTCGCGATCGCCGTGTGGGCCTGGTCGTAGTGGGTTTTCCCCGGTCGCTGAACGGTGAGATCGGGCCACAGGCCGTAAAGGTGCTGGATTTCGTCAAGGTCCTGCGGGAGGCGTCCCCCATCCCGGTCGAACTGTGGGACGAGCGCCTGACGACCCGCATCGCTCAGCACGCCCTTCGGACGGCTGGCACCTCGCGGGTACGGCGCAAGGCTCTAGTCGACCAGGTGGCGGCGGCGGTCATCCTGCAGGGCTTTCTTGATTTCCGCCGATCGGCCGATGGTCGTTCCGCGCCATGTTTTGGCATGCCCTCGCAGGCGTCGCCGGGGGATGGCGGCGGCTCCGGTTGAGCCCCGCGCGGGCGCTTGCGCGCTCAGAGCCGCGGCCAGCGTGGGCGGCGGGGCAGCCAGCGGCGACCCTGCGTGGTGGGCGTGTCGCGGGACGGGGAGCGTGGGGCGCCGCCCCTGTGGCGGGTAAACTGGGGTCCGGGTGCGGACGGGAGGCCCGCGGGTGCCTCCGGCCCCTATTTCCGAATCTGGCCGGGGTGCCGGCGATGCGGCGAAGCAGAGGGAGCCGGGGGCCCGCGGCGGCCGGCGGGCTGAACGGTCCAAGCGAGGTGACCTGCGCGGTGGAGCGGGAAGAGGGAGACTTGGTCGTTCTGACCGACGAGAACGGCGAGGAACACGAGTTCGAGTTGGTCGATGTCTTCGATGTCGATGGCCGGGAGTATGCCGTGCTGGCTTCGACCGAGGACGAAGACGACGAGGAAGCGATCGTGCTCCGCGTGGAGAAGGACCAGCAGGGCAACGACGTACTGGTGGACATCGAGGATGACGAGGAGTGGGAAAAGGTCGCCGCTCGCTGGGATGAGATCCTGGAAGACGAGGCGGCCTTGGAGTGGGACGACGACGACGACGACGAAGAAGAAGATGATGAAGAAGACGAGGACGCGGACGACGACGACGAGGAGGACGAGGACGACCTCCTGGAGGACGAGGACGCGGACGACGAGGACGACGACGCGGAGGGCGGCGATGAGGGAGGCCCCGATGCGGGGGGCGGCAAAGGTCGGCGTCCTTCCCGTCGGCCTAACCACTAGGCGCCGCGCGCCGCAAGGCGGGCGGAGGGCGAGCCGGTGCGCGAAGTGGCTGCCGGGGGGCCGACTGGGTCCTTCCGCCGTGCGCAGGAGCGGTCCGTCGTTGGGCGGGGGCTGAACCGAAGTGCGTCTCTGGTGGTTCCGGCGGAGAACCATGTTCGCCCTTGGGGGTGCTGGGTCCGCCCCGCGCCGGCCCCGATGGGGGTTGTGGCTGGTTCTGTCGGCCGGTCTCCTGCCGCTCTTGTTTGTCGCTTGGGCCGCCGTCGCGGTGTACCGGCCGGAAGACCCTGGCTCGCGTGCGGAGACGCGCGTGGTCGTCCGGCCGGGCATGACGGCGGATGGTGTGGCGAACCTGCTCCGCCGCGACGGCATTATTCGCAGCGCCTGGTGGTTTCGAGCCCTGGTCCGGGTCCGCCACGATGCTCCGCTACTGCAGGCGGGCACGTACCTCTTCGGGCGCGGGATGGGCATCGCCGCGATCCTGCGGGCCCTGGTGGATGGCCGCGTAGCCGTCGTGCGCGTCGTCGTGCCCGAAGGTTGGACGACAAGTCGCGTGGTATCGGCCCTTACGCTGCACCACCTCGGCCCACGCCGGGGGTTGCTGGCTGCCGCCCGCGCGTCGGTCGTACTCAGGCAGACCGGTCTGCCCCTGCCCGGCCGCGGTGTGCGTTTTGCACTAGAAGGCTACCTGTTCCCGGCGACGTACGACTTTCCCCTCGGCGCCACTCCGCTCCAGGTCATGTCCATCATGGTCCATCGTTTCCAACAGGCGTGGACGCCCGCTTTGGCACGGACTGCAGCGCGGCGTACCCGCCTGACTATGGAGGAGACGGTGACCCTGGCCAGCATCGTGCAGTCGGAGGTCCGCTCCCCCAGTGAGATGGCCGTGGTGGCGGGTGTCTACCTCAATCGCATCCGCCGGGGCATGGATCTGAACGCCGACCCCACCGTGCTCTACGGACTGGGGCTGCTGGGCACGCAGACGTCGGCTCTAACCGCCGCCGAACTCGCCTCGCACAGCCCGTACAACACCTACCGCCGAAGGGGCTGGCCGCCGGGGCCGATCTGCAATCCCGGGCTGGCCGCGTTGCGCGCGGCGGCCGACCCTGCCCGGGTGTCCGCCCTCTACTTCCTGACCACGCCCAGCGGCCGTTTGGTGCTGGCGAGCTCCCTCCGCCAGCAGATCGCCAATGCCCACCGTTACGGGGTGGGGTAGCGGGCTGGGTGCCCGCCGCCACTACTTCGCGCTTGTCCGCTCGATGCAGCCCTCCACCGCATCCGTGGGCAGCAGCACGCACTCTGCGCGCGCGAACGGCCCTCCCGCCGCATAGGCGGCGTACAGCCTGCGCCGCTCCGCCAGCGTCTCTGCAGCGGCGCGCGGATCGGCCAGTTGCAGCGCGGCGCCGTAAAGACACCCCTGCAGGTACGGCCGGGGCAGGGACAGGCATTGTCGCGCGCTGAGGTCGGCGTAATGATGGTAGCGCACCAGTGCCCGGTCTCCCTCCGTGATGCGGAGGCCGATCAGGACCAGCACGACCGCCGCCAGCGCGGCACCCGCCCACACGTACCGCTCCGCGCCGCCGCGCGCCTGCCGGCCGCGCCGCCGTGCCGCTACCTGTCCTGGTGGCACCTCGGGACCGGGCGCGGGAGGGGTGTGGCCGGCCAGCGGCACCAGGACGGCACCGCTGGGCGCGGGTGCCTGGCGGTCGTTCGCGGGCGACCCGTCCCGCGCCGGGGTGCCCCGCACATCCTCTGCGGTGGGATCGCCGGTCTCCCGCTGCCGCGCGTCCCGCCGCCGCGGCAACGGTCGACCGGCCTCCTCAGGGCCCGGTACGATCGGCACCGGTCCGCCCTCCGTTCCTTTCCCTCAAAGGTCCTCGGGCGAATGCCAACCGCCCTGCCAAGGGAAAACGGCGGACGGGGCACGCTACCCGGCCGAGGGGCGCCCGCCTCGCATCGCAGAGAGGGGGTTCCCGGCTGGGCTGCCCGTGGGGAGGGGCCCTTCACACGTAGATCATCTTGACCGTCATGCCGCCATCCACGACCAGCCGCTGGCCGGAGACGAATCCGGCGTCGGGCCCGGCCAGGTACAGACAGGCCTGCGCGATGTCCTCGGGGCGACCGACGCGGCCGGCTGGGTGTTGCAGATGGTCCTCGGGACGAAGGATCGCAGGCTCCCGGTCGCCGCGGGGTCGCCAACCGGATGTGTCGATCCATCCGGGGCAGATGGCGTTGACACGGATAGCGTCCCGGGAAAGGGACACGGCGAGCGCATGGGTGAGGGCCAGCATGCCCCCCTTCGACGCGGCGTAGGGTTCGCCATCTGGTTCGGACATGAGGGCCCGTGTAGAGGCGATGTTGACGATGGCCCCCCCGCCGCGACGGGCCATGGAGGGCGCGACCGCGCGCGCGCACACGTAGGCGCCGCGCAGGTTGATGGCCAGCACGCGATCCCAGGCCGGCAGGTCCCCGGTGAGGATCCCGCCGCCGCCGACGCCTGCGTTGTTAACGAGCACGTCGACGCCGGTGAAGCGCCGCTCCGTGGCGGCGACCATGCCGCGGACGGCCTCCTCGTCCGAGACGTCGCACAGGCAGAAGAGCGCCTGGCCGCCATGCTCGGCGAGTTCGGCGGCGGCGTCCTCCCCCGCCGCCTGGTCGGTGTCGGCGATCACCACGGCGGCGCCCGCGCGCGCGAAGGCCGCAGCCACCGCCCGCCCAATGCCCTGGGCTCCTCCCGTCACCACCGCCGTCTTGCCCGCAAATGCCACCCACCCACCGCTCCTTTCGGCCGGGATGCGCCCGCCGGCCGATGCGCGCACGGTCGCGCTGCCGGCCCCGCACCGCAGAGTTCCATGGCGGCGCCCTGGTCTCCTCGCGGGGGCGGGCGTGACGTCAGGATCGCGGCATGCCGGCGGGGGGCCTTCGCCCAGACGGCGCCACGAGCGGGGGTGACCGCGGAGCGGTGCTCCGGTTCGCTCGCGCCTGCCACCGCTTGCTGCGCACGGGTTCGGCCCCTCGATGCGGCCGCGGCGCCCGTGGGGTCACGGGGGCCACGGCCGGCCGTACGCGCCGAACTCGGCCTGCGCCAGCAATCGCCTGTGGCGCAAGCGACTCGCCCAGAACGACGCGACCCTGGCCGTGACGTCCCGCTGGCTGGGGCGCCTGGGCCGTTGCGACACGGGGCGACCCGCCCCCCGCTCAGACAGGTTCGAGACGCCCCGCGCCGGCCGACCCCGCGAGGCGGCATCTCCACGGTCCCCCCAGGGGACGGTCAGGCTTGCACGGGCGCGCGACTGGCGAGCGGTGGGGACCCGACGAAGGCCAGGACCTCCTCCCGGCGGCGCACAGCCTCCGCGTAGCCCGCCTCGACCAGGCGATCAAAGGCGCTGAAGGCAAACGCCGGCACCCCCCGCGTATCGGGGGTCAGGGTGAGCACCGGGGCAAAGCGTGGCCGGCGCAGCGCCGAGAGGGTGGCGGTCGCGTACGCCGCGCTCTCGGCGAGGCTCCAGAGGATACCGGCCCGTTCCGGCACGCCTGGACTAGCGGGGGAGACGTCCACGGCCACCACGCGGCTGGCACCGAGCGCCGCCGCCCAATCCACGGGCAGGGTGTCCGCGACGCCGCCGTCCACGAGGAACGCGCCCTCCTTGCGCACCGGGGTGTACACGCCGGGCATGGCCATGGTCGCTTGCAACGCGGTGGCAAGGTCCGCGTCCTCCACCGCGCGCCAGCGACCGCGGGGTGCGACGATGCCAGTGGCCGGCCGCCGCACAAAGGCCACCGCCTCCCCGTTGGCCAGATCCACCGCTGTGAGCGCGGTCGGCACGCGCCAATGGCGCAGGGTGTGCGCCCCTTCTGGGCAGAGGGCGAGCAACCCCGCCACCAACGGTCCGGAGTCGAACAGGCTGTCGGCAGGGGGCAGTGGGTCTTCGGGCAGGATCTCCGCCAACAGGGAGAACGCGCGCGGTCGCAGGTAGCGCAGGGGGGCCCGGCTGACTGCCCGCCCGTACTCCAGGAGGGCGTCCAACCCAGCACCCGTCGCGACCACGCCGGCCGCGAGGCCACCGGCGGACGCCCCGGCCAGCGTATCCGGCTGGAGCCCCCACTCGTCCAGGGCCCGCAGCACCCCCAGGTGTGCCGCCCCCAGGATGCCGCCACCGCTCAGGGCCAACCCCCAGGCCATTCCTCCGGCCCCCTGCCTGCCCGCTCTCTCTGCCGCCGCTGGCAGGCTATGTGCGCAGCATTGGGGCCGTCCCCCCTCTGCGGGCCTGGCCTGGGGGAAGGGCACCTGTCCGTGCATGGCATGGGCTGGCCGAAGCGACACTCGGAGGCACGTCCTGCCGCGGCGGAGCAGAACGTGGGAGCGGTGCTTCCAGCGAAGGTCCCTGGGAATCAGCCGATGAGCCGCTGGGCGCGGAAACGTGGCCAAATGCCTCTCGTCTTGTCTCAGAGTTCGACGCATTTGGCTTCTGGCGCGTCTCACCCGTTGTGCACGCCGGAGGTCCGCAGGTGGATCGAACAACTAGATGTGGTACTAATCGCGACGATGACGTACT
>JAJZZC010000274.1 GCA_021797775.1 Bacillota bacterium | reverse complement strand
GCCGCTTCGAGTGTGACGAGATGTCCGCGCCTCTGAGGCAGGCAATCCGTCTGGGCCATCGCCCCACCGCCCCGGCCGCCCTTTCGCGTCCCCCCGTTCCCATCCTGCGGGCAGGGGGTTCCCTACGAGCCCGCGGCGTTGCGCACCCCTGGCGCTGCCCGAGAAGCGGCGGCCGGGCCCCCACGCCCGTCACCGCCGCTCCGGCGCTACGCCAGGGCTGACACCGCCGTCGCTTCACCGTGGAAGTCCTTGCCCGACGCCACCGCACGCACGTAGCCCGCGCGCACCACGAAGTCGCCGAAGCGCTCGCCGGGGGTGCGCGCGCGGGCGTAGTGGTGGAGTATCGGCCGCAGCGTCCCCAGGATCTCGTCCTCGCTGATGTTCTCCCGGTAGAGGCAGTTCAGCCGATCGCCGCGGAAACCGGCGCCGAGGTAGAGGTTGTACCGGCCGGGGGCCTTGCCGGTGAAGCCGATCTCGCCCAGGTATGGACGCGAGCAGCCGTTGGGGCACCCGGACATGCGGACGATGATCTCCTGGTCCTGCAGGCCGGCTTCGGCGACGATGGGCTCCAGCTTGTCGAGCAGGTGCGGCAGGTAGCGCTCTGCCTCGGCCATGGCCAAGCCGCAGGTCGGGAAAGCGACGCAGGCCATCGCGCCGCGGCGCAGGGCCGTGTGCCGCTCGCCCGCGGTCAGGCCGTGCGCCGCGGCGATGTCCGCGATGCGGCAGCGGTCGGCTTCCCGGACGCGGGCTACGATCAGGTTCTGACTCGGGGTCAGGCGGAAGTCCCCGGCGTGGATGCGGGCGATCTCGGCCAGTCCCGCCAGGGCCTCGGCGCGCAGGCGGCCACCCTCGACGAACAGGGTCAGGTGGTGGCGGTCGTCGACGCCGCGGGTCCAGCCCAAGCGGTCGCCCGTGGACGCGAAGGCGTAGGGCAGCGGCGGCGCCAACTCCCAGCCGAGGCGCCGGTTCAGCTCCTGCGTGAACCAAGCGACCCCACGATCTTCGATCGTATACCTTAGGCGCGCGTGCTTGCGGTTGCCACGGTCGCCGAAGTCGCGCTGGGCGGCGATCACGGCTTCCGCGACGGCGACGAGTTGCTCCGGGGCGCAGGAGCCGACGACCTGCGCGAGGTTGGGGTAGGTGGTCGGCTCCCCATAGGTCATGCCCATGCCGCCGCCCACGGCCACGTTGAAGGCGATGAGATGAGCGCCGTCGGCGTCCCCGCCGATAGCGATAAAGCCGAGGTCCTGGCTGAAGATGTCCACGTCGTTGCTGGGCGGCACGGCGATGCCGATCTTGAACTTGCGCGGCAGGTAGGTGGGGCCATACAACGGCTCGGCGTCGCTCTCTGCGGCCGCGTCGCGGCCGTCGTGGCTGTCCAGCACCTTCTCGCCATCCAGCCAGATTTCGTGGTACGCGGTGGTCTTCGGGCTGAGGCGCTCGCTCAGCGCCTGGGCACATGCGTACACCTGCCCGTGGATCGCGGAGGCGTGGGGGTTGGGGTTGCACATGACGTTGCGGTTGACGTCGCCGCACGCGGCGAGCGTGCTGAGTAGGGTCGCGTGCATCCGGGCGATGGTTGCCCGCAGGTCCCATTTGAGCACGCCGTGCAGCTGAAACGATTGGCGGCTGGTCAGGCGCAGGCTGCCGTCGGCGCTGGTCCGGGCGAGCTCGTCCAGGGTCAGCCACTGCGCCGGGGTGACGATACCGCCCGGCGCGCGCACCCGCACCATGAACTGGTAGGCGGGCTCTAGTTTGCTCCGCCGCCGCTCATCGCGCAGGTCGCGGTCGTCCTGCTGATAGCCGCCGTGGAACTTCAGCAGTTGCGCGTCGTCGACGGCAATGGCGCCCGTGAGCGGGTCCGCCAGGCCCTCCCGGATCGTGCCGCGTAGGAAGCGGCTGCCGGCCTTGATGCGTTCGACGTCGCTCAGGCTGCTACTCTGCTTGCCATTGTCACCCGACATGTCCCCACCCCCAGGAGTGGTCGCGCTATGCGCCCCCGTGTGTTGTTGGGCATCGTTCCCCCCCCAAGTCCTGGGTCCAAGCCGGCTGGCGTCACTAATACACGTCGCGCTGGTACCGCCGTTCCCGGCGCAGGTCCGCGAGGTAGGCATCCGCTTGGTCGTGATCGCGGGCACCCTGCTGCATGACGATGGTGCGGAGCGCCGCGTGCACATCGGGGGCCATACGCTTCTCGTCCCCGCACACGTACACGCACCCGCCATGCTCCAGCCAGGCGTAGATCTCGCGCGCGTGCGCCAGGAGGCGGTGCTGGACGTAAACCTTCTGCGGCCAATCGCGGGAGAAGGCCACGTCCAGGCGCGTCAGGACCCCGCGCTGCAGCCAGTGCTGCCAGTCGGTCTGGTACAGGAAGTCCGTCCGGAAGCGCCAGTCCCCAAAGAAGAGCCAGCTCGGGCCGCGCGCCCCCCCCTCCTGCCGCTCCTGCAGGAAGGCGCGGAACGGCGCGACGCCCGTGCCCGGGCCGATCATGATCAGGGGGGCGGCTGGGTCGGCGGGCAGGCGGAAGTTGGGATTGCTCTGCACGAATACGGGGACCGTCTCGCCGGCCGCCCGCCGCGCCAGGAAGGCGGAGCAGACGCCGTGGCGAGCGCGCCCATGGGCCTCATATCCAACCAGCCGCACGGTGATGTGCGGTTCGTCGGGATAGGCGGACGCGGCACTGGCCAATGAGTAGAGGCGCGGCGGGAGCCGGCGCAGGGCGCCAACGCACTCGCGGGCCGGGATGCCGCGCAACCCGAAGTCCCGGACTAGGTCCACGAGGTCGCGCCCCTCCATGAAGGCGCGCAGGTCGGTTTCCCGCTCCGGGCGCAGTAGATCGGCGAGGGGAGCGCTGCCGCTGATCGCCGCCACCTTTTCCAGGACTGGCCGGGTCAGGACCGTGATCTCGCAGCGCCGCCGCAAGGCTTCCGCCAAGGGGTTCCCGTCCGCCAGGGGCGTACGCGGGTCCCAGTCCGCCGCCGCCAATAGCTCGTCCACCAGCGCGGCGTCGTTCTCCGCAACCACGCCGAGGGAATCCCCCGGTTCCCAGGTGAGGCCCGAGCCGGCCAGGGACAGTTCGACGTGGCGGGTGCAGCGCGCCGAGCCGCGCCCGTTCAAGTCGACGGCGTCCAGGATCTCGGCCGGGAACGGACGCGACCGCGCGTAGGGAAGGCCGTTGGGGACGGGCGCAGGTGCCGGCGTGGCCAGCGCGGGGAGACCGAGTGCCCCGTTCGCGGCGGGCGCCGCCGCTGGCCCGGGCGCGCAGGCGAGGGGAGACCCGCCGGCTACGGCGGGCCTGCCGGCAGCCTCCGGATGCGCCGCCGACACGGGCGGCGCATCCGGAGACCCCGCGGTCTCCCCGGTTGCGGACGCCTCGGCGGTTAGGACCGCCAGGACGGCGCGCATCCAGGCCTCGGCGGCCTCTTCGTAATCCAGGTCGCAGTCCGCCCGGGGGTGTAGGGGCGTGGCACCCAGGGCGCGCAGGCGCTCGTCGAGGTCCTGGCCCGTCTTGCAGAAGCGGGCGTAGGAGCTGTCACCGAGGGCCAAGACGGCGTAGCGCAGGTGCGGCAGGCGGGGTGCCTTGCGGCTGTGGAGGAACTCGGAAAAGGCGATGGCGTTGTCAGGCGGATCCCCGTCCCCTTGTGTGCTGGTGACCACGAGCAGCCGCTGCGCCGCCTTCAGATAGCGGGGCTCGTACTCCGCGAGCGAGTGCAGCGTGACGGCCAACCCCGCCGCACGGGCGCGTTCGGCCAACTGCCGGGCCAGCCCCGACGCGTTGCCCGTCTGCGAGCCGTAGACGACGGTGATCTCCGGCGCGGCCGGGGTGGTCGGTACCGCGGGCCCCGGGGGTGTGGGCGCGGCATCGGGGCCCGCTGGCGCGGCCGGGTCCGGCAGGGCATTCGCCGTGACGGGGTGGACGGGGATCGTGACGGTGGCGGCCTGCCAGCCCGCCAAGTAGCCGCCTAGCCAGGCGCACTGTTCCGGTGTCAGGGTTCGTAGCAGGCGCTCGGCCAGTTGCGTCTGCTCCGGGGTGAGCGGGCTACCGATCATCGGGCTGCCCCCCGCGCACCAAGCGCGACGGCGCTCGGTAAATACAAGTATTCCTCTCGACTACACGGATATAGCACAGACCGACAGCGGCCGTCAACGGGCGCGCGGTCCAGGGGGCGGGGCGGCCACCCGCTCGGGCCCGCGCCAGGCATGGCGGTGGAGAGCGGAACGGACATGGTGGCGGGGCGGAGGTGCGGCGGCAAGTGAGGTGGAGGACGTGCGGCGAGGAGGGCGCCCGGTGACAGGGACGCCGACGTGCGCCCTGCCGCTACCGACGTGCGCGAGACCCACTGGGACGACGCGATCGTGCAGCTTCCGCGGGGCGCGGCCCGAGGTGGCGTGATCCGCTGCATACCTGGTCGGTGGGTTACAGGCGCGGGACCTGTGGCAGCCACCGACGGGATGCTGGACGCCGGCCGTGAAGATCAAGGCGCTTTGCCATAGGGGGGCGGCGTGGGGCGGCCTCCGCGCGCAGGCGAAACCAGACCCGCGCGCGGAGGCCGCCCCGCCCCGCGGGGTCCCGCGCCCGCGTGCAACGGTCCGCGCCAGAGCCGCCGCGGCGCTGGCGCCCCGGACCTTAGTCCAGCTCGCTCAGCGGCACACGGCGGCCCTGTTCGGCGGCGATCACGGCCGCGGCGGCCACCGCCAGGGCGTCCGCTCCCTCGGCAAAGCTGGCCGCGGGGGGCGCGACGGGAGGATGCTCCCCGAGGATGCGTGCCGCGAAGTGTTCCAGTGATGCGCCGGTCGCGTCTCCGGCCGCGGGACACGTTAGCTCCCGGGTCTCTAGGCCGTCGGGCGCGCGGTTGCCGGCCTCCCGCACGCCGGGATGGGTCGCGACGTGGACGGTGCGCTGGTCCAGTGTCCAGAGGGTGCCACGCGTGCCCACGTATTCGACCAGGTTCGCCACTCGGACGCCCAGCATGCTGGTGACGATCGTCGCGCTCCGCTCACCGCCGTCGAAGTCGACGATGAGCGATTGGAACTCCAATGTTTGGTCGCCGCGGATGGTGCCTCGGCGTATGTGGCTGCAGACGCCTCCGGGGCGTCCCCCCATGGTCCAGAGCGCCATGTCTACCGTATGGGTGACGTAGTCGCCGACACCGCCGTACGGGTCTGGGAAGAAGTACTGCGGGTTCATCGGCCCGCGCTGGGCGGTGAGCAGCGCCTGCACCGGCGCGAGCGGCGGCAATGCGGCGGCCAGGAGCGCGGCGAAGGGAGTGAAGCGTTGCTGGTAGCCCACGACGTTCACGGTACCCGCGGCGGCGGCCGCCTGCGCCATGCGCCGCGCCACGGCGGGGGTGTCGGCCAGGGGCTTTTCGACATACACATGCCGCCCAGCGGCCAGGGCGTCGAAGGTCACCGGGGCGTGCCACTGGGCGCCGGTGGCCACGAGGATGGCCTGGATGTCCGTGCGCTGCAGTAGCTGTCGGTGATCGGTCTCCGCGGGGACCCCGAGCCGCTGCGCGGCTGCGGCCGCGCGCGCGGCGTCCACGTCACACACCGCGGCCAAGTGCAGCCGCTGCGAACGTCCGACCCACTCGGCCAGTTGCAGCCCGCGCTGCCCGGCACCGACGATCGCGATCGAAACGGGCATACCCCCGCCTGGTTAGGCCAGAGGTCGACAGGCCGATGCCCGACCTGCCGCCCGTCCTCCCGACCAGGCTTTCGCCCCCTTTGGCTCCGATTTGTCCCGCACAGGGTGATCAGCGACCGGCGGATTCGCCGCCAACGCGCGATCCCCGGGTACGTGGCCGCCCCGCCGGTCCCGAGCGGAAGGTCCAGCCGGCGCTCGTGGACAGGAGCGGCCGGTGATCGGCCCTTCTTCCTAGTGCCGGATCGCCTCCCTGCGGGCGGCACAGCGCCGTAGGTCGCCGGGTGGGCTCCCGCATGCGGCGCCCCGCCGCTGGCCCGCCTCCACGACGCACGGAATGGTCCCCCCGCGGGTGCCCGGCGTGGCGCCACCTTGGCGTTCCCTGGTCCAAAAGCCGCCGTTCGTGTCCCCCCGGTGGCGGGGCCGGCGACCCGCCGTTTCCCCACTCGGAAGCGATCCGCTCCGTACCGGCCGGTCCTTTCGGGGTGGGGGGACCTTCCCCTGCCCGCCACCCCC
>JAJZZC010000273.1 GCA_021797775.1 Bacillota bacterium | reverse complement strand
TGCGCCTGGGTGAGCTGGCCCTGCAGCGTGGCCAGCTCCTGCTGGTCGCTCTTCAGGGCCGTCGAGCCGCTCGACCCGGCACCGCCCTCGGCCTTGGTCAGCGCGGCCGTGGCCGTGGCCAGCTGCCGCTGCACGGACTGGGCCTGATCCTGCAGAAACCCCGCCGCCTGGGTCAGCTTGGCGTGGTTTTGCGCCTGCACCGTCTTCAGGTACTGCGCGGTGAGGGTGTTGACGATCTGGGCCGCCACAACCGGATTGGTATCGGTCGCGGAGACCGAGATCAGGTTGGTGTTGGCGACCAGGCTGGTCTTGATCGTTGTGGAGAGCTGGGCAGGGGTGAGGGAGACGCCCAGGGCGGCCAGCGCCTTGGAGGTGGCGTCCAGGACGACCGGGTTGGTCACCTGCCACTGGTAGGTCTCCAGGGTGTTCTGCGGCAGGGTGGCGACTGACTGGATGACCCCCTGCAGACCCTGGGGGTTGCTCTGCTGCGCGCCCTGGTTCTGCGTCGGCGCCGCATAGCTCACATCCAGCGTCGCCGTGCCGCTGTAGATGCGCGGCAGGACGAAGAAGCTGAGGAACCCGGAGGTCAGCACGCTCACGCCGGTGACCAGCGCGATCAGCCAGCGCCACTTCCCCAGCACCCCAAGGATCTGCCGGAGGTCCAGGCCCTCGGACACCGGCTGCAGCGCGTTATCCACGTGGGCCCACCTCCGGCGCGAATGCCGTCCACTGGTACACCCGGTTCCACTCGTCCTGCCACCGCCCCTGCGTCGACAGGGGAGCGAACGTGGCATTCGCCGCCGATTTGTCGCCCGCGCGCAACTCGGCCACCGCCAGCCAGACGCGGGCTTCGTCGGTGACCGTCGGATTTCCTGCGGAGACCAGCGAACCAAGGACCGCCTCCGCGCCGCCCCAGTCCCCCAGCAGGGCATCGGCCTCCCCGACCGCCAGCTCCGCCTGGACGCCCAGCCGCGGAGGGGCGAAGAGGCGCCGGATGCGGGGCGGGGCGCGGTCCTCCGCCGCGGCGCGCAGCGTCCCCTGGAGGCCGGCCACCGTCCGCAGCGCCGCCCCCGCGGCCGTGAAGGAACCCGTGCCCAACTCCCCCTCGGCCGCCCGGACCAGGGCGGGCCCGGCGTAGTCGTAGGTCGCGGTGTCCAGGGGGAACTCGCGGAGGATGGACGCGGCGTCCCTGGCCAGTGACGGCCACTGGCCGGCCGCGGCCAATACGTCGGCCGCCGCCGCCCGCACCTGGAGGTCGCCCGGCGCGAACTGGTCCGCCGCCAGGGCAAGGTCGGCGCCCCGCTGCAGGACGGCCGGGTTGTGGTCGATGCCGGCGGCGAGCGCCAGCAGCTGGGCCTTGTCCACCAGGAACGTCGGGTCCAGCGGCTCCAGGGCCAGGGCCCCGCTGTAGTCGGTGTAGGCGCCGGCATACTGCCTCTGGCTCATGGCCACCGCGCCGGCGCCCCCGAGCCGGGCGGCCTGTTCCAGCCGCATGGCCGGCACCAGCACCAGCAGCGCGGTTCCGGCGGTGACCACCCAGCCGGCGAGTCCCCACCGCCAGCGCCCGGGGACCGGCGGAGCGTTCGGCGCACCGGTCGAGCGCAGGATCGCGGCCGCCCCCCAGAGCAGCAGCGCCACCGCGGGGATAGACAGGTCGAAGTCCGCGAGGCTGTGCAGCCAGAGCCCGAGGGCGCCCGCGCCCAGGCCCCAGACCAGCGCCCCGGTGCCGTCCGCCCCGCGCGCCCGGATGGCGTAGACGGCCACGCCGATCCCGAGACCCAGCAGGGCGAGCATCGAGAGCAGCCCCCCGCCGACCCACGCCTGCAGCAGGGCTTCGTGCGCCTGCGTGGACCAGTAGGGGGCGGACTGCACACTGTGGTAGAGGGCTTCCCACCCGCCCCCGCCGTAGCCCAGCAGCGGCCGGAGGCGGACCAGCTTCAGGGCGTCCCGCCACATCACGGTGCGCTGGACCAGGCTCGGCGTCTGCGCGCTGATCGACGCGGCCCTGGCCGCCACCGCCGGGGCCACCAAACCGTGCCCGGCCAGGGAGGCGGCGGCCCGGCCCGAGGCGAGCAGGAGGAAGGCCAGCACCCCGACCCCGTAGAGGACGCCGAGGGCGCGGAAGACGGCCCGCACCTCCGGCGTCCACCGCTGCCGCTCCCAGACTCGCACCGCCCAGCCGTAGAGGCCGGGACCGGCCGCGCCCGCCAGGCACCCCACCGCCAGCACGGCGAGGCCGTGGGCCCCGTGTCCCCCCCAGAAGGCGTCGAGAACCGAGCGCGACAGCAGCAGGGCGAGACCGACCGGCCAGAGCAGGAAAAACAGGCCACGCTGGCGGCCTCCCCGCGGCAGGCCCAGCCACCAGACGGCGGCGGCGACCGGCAGCACAAGCCACGCGCCGCGCGAGACCGTACCGAGGAGCGTCTCGACCACCAGGACGTTGCCCGCCCCGAGGAGCCCCAGGTGCACGGCGCTCCGGTCCGGCGCCCGCGCCGAGCGCTCCGCGCTCCAGCGGTCCTGCATCAGGCCGAGGCCGCACAGCAGCGTGAACACCAGCAACGCCCCGAAGGCGTTGGCGTATTGGATGGTGGAGAGGATGCGCCGGTCCACCGCCGCGGCCGGGAAGTGGAACCTGCCGGCGGCGGCGAGACAGCCGAGTGCCGCCAGCAGCGCCCCGCTGGCGTAAAGGGCGCGGCAAAACCACAGGACCCGCGCCCGGCCGCGGACGACCGCCGCCACCGTCCAGAACCAGGTGAGCATCAGCGCGGCCCGCAGCAGGGCGCTGAGGGCGCTCGCCGGCGCCACGGGGTGGTGCAGGTAGGCGAGCCAGTAGCCGAGCGGGAAGGCCAGGGCGGCCCAGTCCAGGGGGTGTCCCCAGAGGGGTCCCTCCCCGCGGACCAGGAGGTGGAAGCCCGCCGCCAGCAGCAGCACCGCCGCCACCACTTCGAACGGGTCGCGCTCGGGCGCGAAGAAGAGGCCGCGCTGCAGCGGACCGAGCACGACCAGCAGCAGGAGGACCGGGAAGATCAGCGCAGCGATGTCCACCCGCGGCCGCGGGCCGGCGCCCTTCGCCACCGTGTTCCCCCCGGTTCGACATTGTGAAGCGGCGGGGCTCAGGGGGAAATCCCCCCCCGGCCCCGCCGCCAGCCGACCCTTCTTACAGGGCCTTGAGGTATCCCAGGAGGCGCTTGACCATCACGGCCGCCTGAGCGCGGGTGGTGAAGGTCTGCGGTGCCAGGGACGTCGCGGTGACCCCTTTGACGATACTCTGCTCGATCGCGATCGCCAGGTCCTGCCGCGCCCAGGGGGCGGCGGATGCGGCGTCGCCGTAGGGAGACAGTACCGCGGGCACCTGCTGGGCCAGGACGGTCGCCGGCTGGCCGGCGGCCCGCATGGCGCGGACGATCATCACCGCCATCTCCTGGCGGCTGATCTGCTGGTCGGGTCCGAAGGTCCCGTTCGGGTAGCCCCGGACAATCCCCGCCTTCGCCGCCGCCGCCACCACGCCGGCGTACCAGGCCGACGGGCTGACGTCGCTGAACGAGGAGGCGGTCGAGGTTGTGGGCAGGTTCAGCGCGCGGGCGATCATCGCGGCGAACTGGGCCCGGGTCACGGAACCGGTGGGATCGAAGCTCGTCGCGGACATGCCGTCCACCACGTGGTGGGCCACCATCAGTTCGATGTCGGTCTGGGCCCAGTACCCCTGGATGTCCGGGAAGGTCTGGTTGTCCGCCAGGACCGCATACGTGCTGAGGTGCCCCACCGGGGCCAGGACCGTGCCGGTGGCGAGGTCGGTCGACCCGCCGACGTACTCCCACGCCTTGGTGGTCACGTCATAGCGGTAGACGCCGAGCTTCAGGGCCTCCAGCCCGGTCACCTGGGCGCTGTTGTAAGGCAGGCTCAGATCGACCCGCTGGCCGTTGCTCGGTTCGAAGACCGTCCCGCCCTGCGTGCCGGCAGTGGTGATCTCCACCGAGATGTCGACGGGCGTGCCGGCCGTTTGCAGCGTCGAGGTCTGCGACGGAGGCAGGGACGATTGGATTTCCGTGAGCTGGGACGCCGGGGCCGCGTTCACCTGCAGCGTCACCTGCTGCCCGCTGCCCACCTGGGCGGCGATCTGGGACAGCACGGCCGGGGGCAGGGTGACCGTCCCGGACGGCGTTGCGACGGACAGGGACTTGGCGCCGGACGCGACGGCCTGCAGGGCCGCCGGCGGAAGGTTCACCTGGACCACGCCCCCCGCCGGGACGGCGGAGGCCGGGACGCTGATCGTCAGGCTCTGGCTGGTCGCCGGCAGGGCCGAGAGGGCCTGCTGCACGCTGGTCGCGTCGACCTGAACCTGGGTGAGCTGCGTGGCGACGCCGTTGATCGTCTGGGTGGTCGTCTGCAGCGTGCCCACCACCGTGCCCTGCGACGTGACCGGCTGCGTTCCGGTCGTGGTCGTGGTGGTGGTGGTGGTGGTTGTGCTGACCGGCACCGGCGTGGCGAGCTGGAGATAAACGTTGTAGAGGATCCCGCCGGCGGTGCCGTACACCTGGCCCACGATCGAGGGAATGCTCGCGAGTAGGCTCGTGACGTTGAGGTACACCTGGTACACGATGCTGTACACGTTGTTGGCGATCGTGGGTAGCGTCACCTGCGTCGGTCCGTTCGTCAGGGACTGGCCGCTGGGCCCGAAGATGTTCAGCCAGACCCCTGTGAACGGCGGCGTCGTCGGCGAGACGTCAAAACTCACCGTGGCCGCCGTCTGGCCGTTCGCCTGCTGGAGCGTCTGCACGATTCCGTTGGTGGGCGTCGGCGCCGGCGGCACGCCGGCCGAGGCCAACCCCCCCACGCTGAGGCTCATGATCAGGAACAGCATCACGGCCAGGGCCGTATTCCCGACCCAACCGCGATGCGCAAACAATTGGCGCATACACTCCACCCCCTTCCCGCGCCTAACTCGCCGGCGCCAAAACCCAGCACCGGCTGATTTCACATTATACTGGGCCGCGGCGCCAATCCCTGCTCACAATCGCGGAGGGGCGGCGAGCCGGTGCGCCGCTCCCGGGCGCGGCGGGGCCGGGGCCCCGCGCGGCTGCAGGCAGGGCGCTGCGTCCTTGCCCCGCATGCTTTCACCCTGTTCCAGTCAGGCGGGTGCGGGCGGCCTGAGCAAGATCAGGGATGATCAGGACGAGGGGGACCGCTCCTTGCCGCGGCTCTGGCCCCGCCACACCCGGCGGTCCGATTCCCCGGCTCCGGCGGATGCCGAGCCGCTGCCGGTATGGGACTGCCACTGCCACATCCTCCCGGGCCTCGACGACGGGCCCGCGGGGATGGACACGGCACTGGACATGGTCCGCATGGCGAGTGCGCACGGCACGCGGGCCATGATCGCCACGCCGCACGCCATCCAGGGCCTGTACGGCACGCGCCGCCCCCAGGTGCTGCGGGCGCTGGCCGAACTGCGCCAGCGCTGCGCCGACCAAGGGCTGGCCGTGGAGCTGTATCCGGGCCAGGAGGTCGCCCTCACCCCGGACCTGGCGGAGCGTCTCGCCGCGGGCGAGATCCTGACCCTGGCGGACGCGGGCCGGGCGCTGCTGGTGGAACTCCCCCAGAGCGGCGTCCCGCCTTACTGGACGCAGGCATTCTTCCGTCTGGCCCTGGATGGCGTGACGCCGATCGTGGCGCACGCCGAACGCACCCCGCTGCTTGGCGACCCCGAACTGGCCGCGCGGATGATCGAGCACGGCGCGCGCCTGCAGATCAACGCGCGGGTGCTGCGGGCCGGCGGCCGCATCCGCCGGACGGTCCGGGAGTGGTTGCGCCGGGACTGGGTGGCCTGCGTGGGCTCGGACGGCCACGACCTCGGCCGGCGGCCGCCGGTCCTCGACGAGGCGTTGCGCGAGCGGCTCCACGTCCCTGCCATCCGGGCGTCCCTGGAGCGTCCCGGGGTGCTCTGACCGCCCGGGCCCGGGGAACGGGCGGTGCGCCGCAACCGTTCCGGCCCGCGCGACGGAGGCGGAGCGTACCGTCTATTACTGTCTTCCGCACTGGTAGCAGCCGGCGCCGACGACGGTCCAGAACATCCGCGCCGCGGTTGGCAAGGCGGCCCCAAAGGGTGTGACCGGACCGGCGGGCCCGGTTCGCCGCTTGATGAATCCCCGCCCCGGTCAGGCCTT
>JAJZZC010000272.1 GCA_021797775.1 Bacillota bacterium | reverse complement strand
GTTGCCGATTGGAGGGTCTTGGCCTACACTCAGCGCGCTCCCTCTATTCGGCCTGGCTCGGGCTTTTCCGGCATGTGGCCAGGCTGAACAAGGGAGCTTTTCTATCTGATTGGCAAGTCCTGGTTTTGCTACTAATGGGTGATGCTTGTGCTGTGTACTACCACCACTGCTACTACTACTACTACTACTCGCGCGGTGCCTTCCGCTGCGGATGGGACGACTACCTGATTACATCCCGACCGCCGACCGCAAGGCGCGAGTGCTTGTTCACATTCCAGAGCGCGTGGAGTGGCGTCGCCCTGGTCCCCTGACGCCAGCCCCCTCAGCCCCAACGCCCCTGCCCTTTCCGTCATCCCTCTGCTATCGCGGCAGTGCAGGCGGCGTCTCGTGATCTCCTGGTCGTGGTCGTCGTGGGGGGCTGCCTTCATTGTGGTCGGCGGCTGTTCCTCCCCCCCCCGGCTTGACCGCCACCGCGGATGCCGTCAGACTGCACCCACGGATCGCTCTACGCCACGCGCGCGCAACCCGCGGCGAGATCACCGGCCCCCCGCGGCGGGGGCTGTCCGCGATGGGGGAGATAGTCGATGCAGGCGCTCCAGTCAACGGATCCGGAACTCTTCGAACTGATCCGGCGAGAGGAGCGCTACCAGCGGGATTCGCTGCGGCTGATCCCGTCGGAGAACTACGTCTCGCAGGCCGTACTCGACGCGTCCGGCTCCGTCCTGCAGAACAAGTACTCCGAGGGCTACGCCGGCCGCCGTTACTATGAGGGCCAGCGCTACATCGACAAGATCGAAGCCCTGGCCTGCGAGCGCGCCAAGGCCCTGTTCGGGGCGGAGCACGCCAACGTCCAGCCCTACTCCGGCTCGCCCGCCAACCTGGCGGTGTACTGCGCGCTGCTGCAGCCGGGTGACGCGATCATGGGCATGGCCCTGCCGCATGGCGGGCACCTGACCCATGGCTGGGACGTCAGCATGACCGGCCGCTTCTGGCGGCCCGTGCGCTACGGTGTCACCCGCGAGACGGGGCGCATTGACATGGACGAGGTGCGCGCCATCGCCCTGCGCGAGCGGCCGAAGATCATCGTGGCCGGCGCGACCGCCTACCCGCGCCAGTTCGACTTCGCAGCCTTCGGCGCGATCGCGCGCGAAGTCGGGGCGCACTTCCTCGCCGACATCTCGCACATCGCCGGCCTGGTGGTCGCGGGCGCGCACCCCAGCCCCCTGCCGCACGCCGCCGTCGTGATGACGACGACCCACAAGACCCTGCGCGGTCCGCGCGGCGCGATGATCCTCTGCACCGAGGCGCTGGCCGAGGCGATCGACAAGACGGTGTTCCCCGGCCTGCAGGGCGGCCCACACAACCAGACGACCGCCGCCATCGCGGTGGCGCTGCGCGAGGCGGCGACACCGGAGTTCCGCGCCTATGGCCAGCAGATCGTGCGCAACGCCCAGGCCCTGGCGGAGGAACTCCTGGCCCGCGGCTTCGATCTCGTCTCGGGTGGCACGGACAACCACCTGATCCTGATCGATCTGACGAACAAGGGCGTCATCGGCAAGAAGGCCGCCAAGGCGCTGGACCGTGCCGGCATCGTCTGCAACTACAACACCGTGCCGTTCGATCCGCGCAAGCCCTTCAGCCCGAGCGGCATCCGCCTGGGGACCCCATCGGTGACCTCGCGCGGCATGCGCGAGACGGAGATGCGGCAGATCGCCGCCTGGATGGACGCGGCGCTGCACCAGGTGGACGACGAGGAGGCGCTGAAGCGGATCGCCGGCGAGGTGCGCGCGTTCTGCCGCGCCTTCCCGGCCCCGGGCCTGACGGTGGCCGAGGCGGCGGCGACCGTGGTGTAGGGGGCCGCTCCAGGGCACGGGGGTGCTGTGGGGCGCCCCGTGACGCCCCAGGGCGGGGCAGGGGGGAGGGCGTTCCGCTCCGGCGTCGGCTGTGCCCGGTGGGGGTATGGCGCGCAGCCTCTGCGGAGTCGGCACGGCGGTGGGGGGTGTGCAGCAGGCGGCCCCCCCACCCGTGCGATGCCCGTCGCAATCTGCCCGCGCGAAGGCGGAGCGCGGGGGCCGGGCGGGCTGCCGGCCGGAGGGAACGCTGCCGTGCCCTCGCTACGGGACCCTGGACCGGTGGCGGTCGGCGCCGCCTGTCCGCCCATCACCGGGAACGCTGCCCTCCGGGCGGCCGGCCGCCCGAGTGCCTTCCCGCCGCTGGATGTAGGCTCACTCCGCGGTGGACAGCCGCCGCACCAGGGGATGGCGCGTGCCCACTGCGGCCACCAACCGCTCGTCCGCCGTCCACATGGGATACGGACCGCCCGGCGCTAGTTCGGCGACTGCCAGGAACGCCGCGTCGTAGAGCGTCGGTAAGTCGAGCGCGGCGGCCAACTCCCACGCGCGTCGCCGTACGGCATCGCCGTCGACGAAGGTCACCTGGAGGTCGAGCAGCGCTGTCCAGCAGCGCACGGCCCGCTCTGCGTCGATAGCGCCCGTCCGTACCTTCCGCCGGAGCGCGCTGCCTACTTCCGCCCAGGCGAAGGCGGGGGCGAAGATACCGGCCGCGTCGGCGGCCAAGGTGGCGGCGGCCTCGCTCCCCGCTTCCGGCGTCAGGATCTTGACAAGCACCGAGCTATCCAGGCAGACGCCGTCAGCCATCGTCCCGCAGCCCCTCACGCAGGCTGCGGATGTACCGTGTGGAGTCCTCCGCCGCCGCGCCCGCGCGGGCGACCTCCGCGCGTTGCCGGGCCAGGTCAGCCAGCACCCGCGCCCGCTGGCGGCGCGTCAATTCGGACGCCACCATCGCGACCACGACGTCGTTCATCGACTGGGTCCCGACCACCGCCATCTCGTGGGTGAGATCGGTCCAGACGAGGGCCGGGAATCGCACCGTCAGTTGCCTGGTGACATCGGGGTCAGTGGTCTTCACGATCTCGCCCCTCTCTGGGGAGAGGATACGCTCGCGGAGAGTCGGGTGGCTAGTCAGAAGCCGACTCTTGGGTCGAGTCCTCGTTGCGTGGGCGACGGAAGGCCGCGGCAGACGGGTTGGCGGGCGCTCGGCCGCCTGTGCGGCGGGCGTGGGGCCAACGAGCCGCAGCGCGAGGGGGTAACGCCACGGAAGCGGAGGGCGCCACCTTCTCCCGATCTGGGCGTCCGAGGTGGCCAACGGCCTCCTCATGCGGGCGCGCAGAGGCCGCCTCCAGGAGGCAGATCGCGAACGTCTTGCGTCCCTTTTCCTGGCCCTGCCGCTGCAGGTGGACGCGGCGTCCGCGCAAACTGCCCCCGCGCGCCGCCCTTCCGCTCGCCAGAGCGTACGCGCTGACCGTGGTTGACGCGGCCTACCTGGAGTTAGCTTGCCGTGGGGGATTAGGCCTTGCCACCCGAGACAGACGGCTCGCTGCTGCCGCGGCGCGTTGCGGCGTACCGACGGAAGGCATGCCCTGAGGGAGTCCGCCGGGGCGCCGCGCGTGCCCCGTCCCCCGGTGCGCCCTCCGCTGCCGCCGCTCCGGTGCGCGCGCCGGCCCTGGCCCGGTTGCAGGCGGGGGGCACGCCCTCCCACGTGCCGGTCAGAACGGGCGGGGCTCGGACCTGTACGGGGAGCGCGCCCAGCGCCGCATGGCCAGCCTGGAGCGACACCCGCCCGTGCGTTACGCGCGCGCCACGGCCCTCCCCGCTACCCCTCGGCCGCGGACCGCGCGGCCTCCCGCCGTCCGGTGGCGGCGGCCAGCCCGCCCAGCGCCGCCACGATCCCGGCCCACACGAGCAGCGAGGCCATCGCCGCCGCGCTGCTGCCGAGGCTCCCCGTGAGGGCGGGCACGGTCATGGTGCCCGCCGCCCCGGCCATGGAGACCGACGCCGTCAGCGCGCCTGGCCGATCGGGGATGAGGGCCACGGCGCGGGCCTGCACGTTCGGGTAGATGCCGCCCATGGCCAAGCCGGTGAGCGCGAACGCGGCGATGGCGGGCAGGGCGGCGTGCGCGGAGGCGCCGGCCACCAGTCCCAGCGCGGTGAGCAGGGCTTCGGCCGCCAGCAGGCGGCTCGTGCGCACGTGGTCGGACAGCCAGGCGTTGGCGAACCGCCCCATCGTGAGAAAGGCGTAGAAGGCCGTGGCCGAGCTGGCCCCGAGCACCAGGCCGGCGCCGAAGCGGTGGACGAGCCACGTCGCCGACCAGCCCACGATGCTCCAGGCCACGCCGTTGTAGGTGAAGGCCAGGGCCCAAAGCACCAGCAGGTCCGTTCGCGGTGCCCGCCAGAGCGGCGTGACCGCAGGGCCGCCGGCTCCCGGGGCGGACGCCTGGCGGCTGGGCAGCGCACGGGCCAGCGAACGGAAGGGCAGGAGCACGGCCAGCCCGATGACCGCCCAGAGGACGAATGGCACCCGCCAGTTGACGCGGTCGGCGAGCAGCAGCCCGACGACGAAGGGCCCGACCGCCGCGCCGATGCCGTAGATGGCGTTGGTGATGCTGAGCTGCCGCCCGCGGCGCCCCGCCCCCGCGATGGCCGTCAAGGCGCTGGTCTCGGTGCTCACGCCGCCGAAGGTGGCGGAGATGCCGGCTGCCCCCGCCAGCACGGTCCACCAGGCCGGCGCCAGCGCCACCAGCAGCAGGAAAGCGGCCAGGGCGGCCGCGTAGACGGCCAGCAGGGCGTGGCGCGGGAGGCGGTCGGATAGGGCGCCGGCCACCGCCGACCCGCCGAGGCTCGCCGCCCCGCGCACGGCGAAGAGGCTGCCGGCGGCCAGCAGGGTCAGGCGGAAGTGGGCGACGGCCGGGACCAATTCCGCCCCCCAGGAAGACCCGATCAGGCCGTTCAGGGCCATGGCCGCGGCGGACCAGCCTGTGATCGCCGCCACGGACGGCGCGGAACGTGCCCCGCGGACGGCGGCGGGCGCCGCCGCTGGGGCGGGCGCTCCGGCGGGGTCGGGGGCGGAGGGCATGGTCGGGCCTCCCTCTGCGGTTGGCGGTTCAGCCCCCGCCGACGGCGCACCAAGAAACAAGGACGCCGGACCCGTGCCGCTTCGCAGTGGCCGGGTGCGGGGCGCCGTCGGAGTCCGCGGCCGGTGCGGCGGAAGGTTATCCGCGTGTTCCCGGGTTCCTTCCGGTCCCTCCTTCTCCCAGTGGCGGGCCGCTGACGGGCGGGCCGCTCGGGGTGCGGCGTGGCGGGCGCCATCCAGCCCGCCAGCGACGCCCCGCCCGAGGGAGACGGTTCTGGGCAAGTGGCAGCGAAAACACCCTCACGGTCCGGGCATGGCGCATGGCGCCCGCCGGGGCCCGCGGTCCGGGATCCGTTCCGCCCGAGGCTGTCCCGGGCGTCGTGGAGTCTTGGGGGGTGGACCAGGGCGGCTCGGAGCCGGCAGGGGCCGGGTCCGAGGGAGGATCCGAGGGCCATGGGACGGGGCGAGGGGCAGCGGCGAGCAGAGGGTGCGGAGGGCCGGCGGGAAGCGCTCGCGGCCTGGGCGGAGCGGGGACGGCTGGCGTGGCTGGTCGGGCGCGGGGCGGACATCGTCCACACTATTCCGCCTGCCTCAACACGCTGTTCACGCACGAGCCTGACCTCCGGCAGCCAAGGCGGCCTCTTCGTCACCGACGACGAGCAGGCGTGGCGCCTGGCGGGCCTGCTGCAGTACCTGGGGGAGCTGGTGGTGCCCGGCCGCGAGCGCGAGACCCAGGCGTACAACGCCTACGGCCTCGGCCGGATGCACCGCTGCCACAAACTGGGCTTGGCCTTCACCCGCAGCCAGTTGCAGCGCCTGGACGCGTACAACGAGATCCGCCGCCAGAACGCCGCGCGCCTGGAGGCGGATCTCGCGGGTGTGCGCGGCGTGCGGCCCGTCGCTTCCCCCCCGGACCGCACGCCAGTGCGCTACGAGTTCGTGCTGCGCTTCAGCCCCGAGGACCTCGGGCTGAACGTCCCCGCAGGCACCTTCCGCGAGGCGGTCCAAGCGGGCCTGCGGGCGGAGGGGGTCCCCACGCGCCGCTGGCAGACGTGGCCCGTGCCCGCCCAGGGGGTGTTCCAGGCGCGGCAGGGGTACGGCCGGGGGTGCCCCTGGACCTGCCACGGCAGCACCGTGACCGAACTCGCGGCGCAAGCCCGCAAGCCCCCGGCTTTAGCCGCGGGGTGAGCCGCGCGGCGCCCTTGCCCAATCGCTCGTTCGGTGGCACGTTCGTGCCAGCAGCTTGGCAACCGAACGTAGCGGGTCGCGCCAGGTAGTCCTCTGGC
>JAJZZC010000271.1 GCA_021797775.1 Bacillota bacterium | reverse complement strand
GCACGGGAAAGCCGGGGCCGGCGGACGCGGCAGGGCGCGCCCGGGCCGGCGGCCATCCGCGCTGGTGCCGAGGGATCCCGCGCCCGCGACCACAAGAGAGCGTTCCCGTCCGCCTGTCGCCGTTGGTCCCGCGAGGGACAAATGCAAGGCCAGAAAGGGGCGGTAGCCTGGTCGGGCGGACCACGTGCGGCACCGGCGCCCAGGGCCGGTGCCGCACGTGTGGTGCACCAGGCATGCTAGATGGCGCGTGTTGGTATTCTGACCTTTTCCGACGGTCGCGCGTTCGTCGCCAACGAGGTGCAGGCGACCAACGAGGCGTCCCAGCAGCGGTTGCGTGAAGCCCTGGAGCAGGCGGGGCACGAGGTCGTGGCCGGAGCGATCGTCTGCTCCGCGGAGACCGCGCTGCGGGAGGCGCGGCGCCTGGCCGCCTCCGCTTGCACCTGCACCATCTTCAACTACACGGTCTGGGCCTTCCCGCACTTCAGCGCCATCGCCAGCCGCTTCGCCCCGGGCCCGTTGCTGCTGTTCTCCAACGTCCACCCGCAGTATCCGGGGCTGGTCGGGATGCTGGCGGCGGCGGGCGCGCTCGAGCAACTGGGCGTGCACTCCTGGCGGGCGTATGGCGAGATCGCAGATCCCGCGGTCTTCGCTTCCGTCAACGGCTTCGTGCGCGCGGCGGCGGCCGTGGGGGCCTTGCGTGGCGAGCGCTTCGGCCTCTTCGGCGGGCGGCCCATGGGCATGTACACCGCCGTGGCGAATACCGACCAGTGGATGAAGGAGTTCGGGATCGACGTCGAGCACGTGGACCAGTGGGAGATCGTGCGGCGCAGCGCCGAGGTGCCGGCCGAGAAGGCGGCGGCGGGGCGCCGCTGGCTGGAACGGCTCGCGCACGTGCACTACGACGGGCGGCAGCTCACGCCCGAACTGCTGGAGCGCCAGGTGCGCGCCTACCACGCCATCCGCGCGTTGGTCACCGAGCACGGCCTCGACTTTTGCGGCGTCAAGGGCCAACCGGAGCTGACCAACCACTTCTGCACGATGGACGTGCCCGAGGCCTTTCTCAACGATCCCTACGACTGGGACGGGCCGAAACCCGTAATCGTCTGCGCGACGGAAGCGGACATGGACGCCGCCCTGACCATGGAGATCATGAAACACCTCGCGGGCACCCCGGTACTCTTCGCCGACGTCCGGCACTACCACCGCGAGCGCGGGATCTTCGACCTCGTCAACTCCGGGGAGCACGCCACATACTTCGCGGCCCGCAGCACGGACCCGGTGGAGAACCTCCAGCACGTGCACCTCTACCCCGAGGGCTTCTACTTCCCCGCCGGCGGCGCCTCGGTGCACCATCTGGCCGCGCCGGGCGCCGCCACCTTTGCCCGGCTGACCAGGCGCGTGGGCGCGTACCGCATGGCCATCGTGCGCGGCGAGTTCGTGCGCTTCTCGCCAGCGGAAAATGAGGAACTGATGCGCCAGACGACCTACGAGTGGCCCCATGCCTTTGCCCGGCTGGCCTGCCCCAGCGAGCGCTTCCTGGACCGCTACGCCAGCAACCACATCCACGCCGTCTATGGGGACTTCGTGCCCGACCTGCTCCGGGTGTGCGAGTTGCTCGGGGTCGAGGCGGTGGTGCTGGAGTAACGCGTGCAGGCGTGCGCCGCCTGACCCCGCCGCGGACCGGGCCGGGTGGACCCGCGGTGGGGGCGCGCCTGGCCGCGCGGCGGTGCCGATCCCACCGGGTGGCGCGCCTTGGCGCGGGCAGGGTGGGGCGGGGGGATGCGCCGGTCTGCCCGCGCCCCGGCCGCTTGCCGCGCGGGGCCTCTGCCGGTTGGTCCGCGCGGCCCCGGCAAGCCGGCCAACGGCTGGCGGGCCTCATCTCTGTGTGGGCGCGCGGGTGCGGGCGGGCCCGCCTGGGGCGGGGTCCGCCCGCGTATCCCGGGTCGATCCAACAAGTGGGGCGGGAGGGCGTCCATGGCCAGAGAGCTGATCCTGGGTGTCGACGTGGGGACCTACGGCAGCAAGGGCGTGCTCTGCGACGCCGATGGTCGGGTGGTGGCGTCCGCGGAGGCGGAGCACGGCATGGACGTGCCGCGCCCGGGCTGGGCGGAGCAGGACGCGGATGCCGTGTGGTGGGCGGACTTCGTGCGGTTGAGCCGGGAGTTGACGCGGCGCCTGGCGCTGGCCGACGTGGTGGCGGCCGTCGGGGTCAGTGCCATCGGACCGTGCCTGCTGCCCCTGGACGCCGCTGGGCGTCCGCTGCGGCCCGGCATCCTGTACGGGGTGGACACCCGCGCCTCCGCCGAAGTGGACGAACTGACGGGGCGCATCGGCAGCGCCGGGTTGCTGCGCCTGGGCGGCATGGGACTCAGCAGTCAGGCCGTGGGCCCGAAACTCCTCTGGTTGGCTCGGCACGAACCGGATGTCTGGGCCCGGACGCGGCACGTCTTAACGGCCAGTTCGTACCTGGTCTATCGCCTCACGGGCGAACTGGTCATGGACACGCACACGGCCTCCCACTACAACCCGCTGTTCGACCTGGACGCCCTCGCCTGGTCCGCTCGCTACGCGGCGCTCGTCCCCGGGTCCGACCGCCTGCCCAGGCTGGGGTGGCCCGGCGAACTCGCCGGGCGGGTCAGCGCCGCGGCGGCGGAGGAGACGGGTTTGCGGCCGGGCACGCCGGTGGCCGTCGGCACGGTGGATGCCGCCGCGGAGGCCCTCAGCGCGGGGGTGGCCGCCCCCGGGGACATGATGCTGATGTACGGGACGACGACCTTCTTCATCCTGGTCACCGCGGCGCCCGTGCGGCAGGAGGGCATGTGGTCCACCGCCTACTGCCTGCGGGGAGCCTACGACCTCGCCGCTGGCATGGCGACCACCGGGGCACTGACCCGCTGGTTCCGCGACGGCTTCGCGCGCGACCTCCCCGGCGGGGGCTACGCCGCGCTCACCGCCGAGGCCGCGGCCGCGCCCCCCGGCTCGCTCGGCCTGGTGATCCTCCCCTACTTCAGCGGGGAACGCACCCCTATCCAGGATCCCGACGCTCGCGGCGTCGCCGCCGGGTTGACCCTGGCCCACGGACGGGGGCACGTCTACCGTGCCCTGCTCGAAGGGACCGCCTACGGGGTGCGGCACAACATGGAGGCCATCCGCGGCCTCGGCGCGGAGGTGCGCCGCGTGGTGGCCGTGGGGGGCGGCACGCGCAGCCGCCTCTGGCCGCAGATCGTCTCGGATGTCACGGGCGAGACCCAGGAGATCCCCGCAGAGACCACGGGCGCCGCGTACGGCGACGCCTTCCTGGCGGGATGGGCCGCGGGCCTGCTGCCCGGTCTCGGCGCGCTGCCGGCCTGGGTCCGGCCCGGCGAGACGGTCGCGCCGGACCCGGACGCCGTGGCCCGCTACGCCCCGTACTACCGGATCTATCGCGAGTTGTACGGCGCGACGCGGGAACAGTGCCATGCCTTGGCGCGCCTTGCCCGGTTGGAGTGAGCGCCACCCCGCGAGCCGAGCGCGGGGGCAGGCGGCCCTGGCGCCGCGGCACAGAAGGGATCAGAACGGTCCGTGAGCGACCCTGGCGGGCCGAGGCTCCCTGCCCCGCCCACAGCGCGTGCGTCCGCCGGTCGGCGATGGCTGATGACGTATAGGTTCAACAGCGGAAAGGGGCGAAAGCCTGGTCGGGCCGAGGCGGTGGTGAGCGGCCGGCGCCGTTTGTCCACGCCCCCCGCGCCAGGTGCGCTGATGCCATCTTCCACACAGTCGGAGCGTTCCGGCCCCACCGGGTCGCGCGCTGGCGGTGCGCGCGGGTTCCGGCGTTACGCCCCGCTGCAGATCGTGCACGGAGCGGCTACGGATGCGGCCCGGGACGGGCGGCTGGACGCCTTCCTGGATCGGTTGGTGGCCCTTGGCCTCGGCGGGATCGTCGTCAACTACCCGCCCGCGGGCTACCTGTGCGACGCCGCGGGCTGGGAGGCGACGCGGCAGGCGGTGCGGGCGGCGGCGACCCGCGGCCTGCGCGTGTGGCTGTACGACGAGGAGGGCTATCCCAGCGGGGCCGCAGGCGGCCTGGTGCTGGCCGCGCAGCCGGAGACGGAGGCCGTCGGCGTGAGTTGGGCGTGGCTGCCGCTGGACGAGGGGGAGGGAGCCCCCGCCGCGCGGAGCTGGCGCGCCCCCGCCATGGCAGAGGCGATGCTGGGGGCCTGGCGCTTTGCTCTCGATCCGCACGGGCAGCCGCTGTGGGCCGGCCGGGAGCGCCTGCCCGCCCCGCGGGACCCGGCGCTAGCGGCGGCGGGTGGCGCGGAAGGCACCCGGGTGGGCATCGCCTTTACCCGCCGCCTTTACGAGGGTACGCACGCCGAGCGCAACTTCCACGCCAGCCGCCGCATGGTGAACGTGCTGCACCCCGACGGGGGCGCGGCCTTTGTGGCGGTGACCCACGAGCGCTACGCCGCCGAGCTGGGCCCGTTGCTGCGGCACGTGGAGGCGGTGTTCACCGACGAGCCGTCCTGGATCTCGGCATTCCTTCCTCCCCTGGGCACGCGGCGGGTGGACGACCCCCTGGCGCCGCCGCCGGTGCAGTACCCGGCGCTGCCGTGGGCCACCGACGTGCCCGCGGCCTTCGCCGCGGCGTATGGCGACGACCTCCTTGCGTCCCTACCGCTCCTTTTCACGGACTTCCCGGATGTTACGGAGGAGGCGCGCCGCTGCCGCGGCCGTTTCCACGCGCTGACGGCCCGCCTATACGGCGAACGCTACTTCGAACCCATCCGCGCGTGGGGCCGGCGCCACGGCGTGGCGTCCTCGGGCCACGTGCTCGGCGAGGAGGGGCTGGTCACGCACGCGGCCTTCGAGGGCGACCTGATGGCGCAGTTGCGCCGGCTGGACTGGCCCGGCTGCGACGTGCTGGACAGCGACCCGCGGCGCATCGTCGAGGGGGACCTTGGCCTGACGGCTCGTTTCGCGGCCTCGGCGGCCCGCCTGAACGGCGGCGCGCCGGTGATGTGCGAGATCTCCGACTTTGTGCAGCGCCACGGCGGCGCAGGCGGGGCAAGCCTCGCGGCGATGCGCGGCACGACCTTCGCGCTGTCCGCGCTGGGCGTGGCCGTGTACGCCTCGTACTACCCCCTCGATGCCGGTGGCGGCGAGGGCGGCTACCGCCGCTGGTGCGAGGCCGCAGCGCGCGCCTGCCGGATCGTGCACGAGTGGGAGCCCTTGGTGGACGTGGCGCTGCTGTATCCGATCCGCGCTGTGTGGGAGGGCTTTGTGCCCACCGCTGAGGAGTTCCGCGCGGCCGTCGGTCGGGACCCGCGCTTCGCGGCGGCGCGCGGTGTGTCCTCCGGGTTCGCCGCGCTGGCGCGAACGCTCCTGCGGTGCCAGGTGCCGTTCGACGTGGTGGACGAAGCCGCGCTCCTGGCGGCCGAGCCGGAGGCTGGGGGGAACGGGACCGCCGCCTTGCGGTGCGGCGCCGCCGGCCCCCGCTACCGGGTTGTGCTGCTTCCCGCGGGCGGCGTGCTGACGCGGTCCGTGCAGGAGGCGCTCCTGCGTTGGGTCGGGGCGGGCGGGGCCGTGGTCGCGGTCGGCGCCGGTCCCGCGGCGGCGGCGGGGGAGGGCCCGCTGGCGCCATCGCTGGAGCAGGGCGTGGAACGCATGGACGCCGCCGTCGATCTGTGCGCACGCCTGCGCGATGCCGGCCCGGCGGCACCCCGCCTGCGCGCGCTGGCTGGGGACGTCGCGTCCGTGCTGGCGGCGCCCTTCCGGCACCGTGGCGGGCGCAGGGGGCTGCTGCTGGCCAACACGGCGGACGCGCCGGTGCGTGTCGCGGTGGGGGGACCCGTCGCCGGGGACTGGCTGCGCACGGACCTCGCCACGGGCAAGGTTCGTGCCCTATGCCTGCCGGGCGCCAAGCCGCAGAAGGACGAGGAGGCGTATGCGGTCGGCGTGCCGCCCCACGGTGGGGTCTGGCTGAGCCAGCGGGCCGGGGTCCGCGGCGCTTAGGAGCCGCGAAATATTAGATTTGAGCCCGGGCGTGGCCGGAATGCGAAGTTCCCAGCGACTCTCCCCAAGAGAACTGGTTCGGGGTCTCGCGTGCGAGTCCAAGGCCAGACGCGCTGAACTTGTCCTGTCCGCCCCAACGTGTCAGCTCCCGGCGCGAGGTCAAGGTCCAGCATCCCGACGATACCATCGTGCACCGCCCGCCGCTTGTCAACCGAGGAGCTTTGATGATGCGCGGCTCCT
>JAJZZC010000270.1 GCA_021797775.1 Bacillota bacterium | reverse complement strand
TGCCGTGCCCGCCGCAGCCCTCACCGGGCATCCGCCACCTCGCCCGGCGACCACAGCCCTGCCGACCGGCCCCTCACCCAGCCTCGCTCCGCCCTTCCAACCCCCGCCCCCGCTCCGGCTGGCCCCCAACACCCCGCTCCCGGCCCACTCATGCTTCAGCGCTGACGACAAGCTGCAGGAGTTGCGCATCCATGCCTCCTTCCTGCGCGCTAAGGTGGATCGGCTACGCAACGGACGGCGAAGGGATGCGGACCCCGCCAAGCGGGATGGTCCATCCGCGGAAGAACAGCGCGCCCAGGCGGAGTGGGACGCGGTGTGGCGGCGCTACGAACAACTCCAGGACCAACTGGCGCACGAGGCGAGCAACTTCCTGCTGGAGGTGGCGGTGGCGGCGGGCTGCTCCGTGATCGCCGGGGAGTGGGCCTGCCCTGAAGATGCTATGATCGCATTATGGGCAAGGCGTCGGAGACACGCTTCTGGGATCCCGACCAAGCCCTCCTGGTGACCGCCGCCCGCATCGTCCGGGGTGACGGCCGGGGGCCACGGCGACGGCGGCGCAACCCCGATGAGGCAGCGGCTTTGGCCCTCGTCGCCCGCGACCTCTGGCTCGGCGCGTCGTTTGTCGAGCGCTTGGGCGACAAGACCTTCCGCCTGGTCGGCAGGTAGGTGTGCGCATGCCGCTATCGGACGGCGACCGGGCCCTGTTCGCGGCTCTCCGCGACGAACCTTCACAGCTGCGGCGCTCGCTCGTGACCGCGGCGATCCTCACACGGGCGCTACGCAGCCTCGGCATCGAGCCGGTCGTCGTGGGCGGAACCGCCGTGTCGTTCTACACAGGCGGCACCTACGAATCCCTCGACCTCGATCTTATCATGCCCGGTCTCCAGCCGGCGGCCGCCGTGCTGACCGACCTGGCCTTCGCACGCCGGGGGGCTGTATTCCGGCACCCGCGCGTGCCCGTGGTGGTGGACTTCCCCCCGGAGCCGCTGGAGGGCGAGCGTCGCTTGGTGCGCACCGTAGAGGTCGAAGGGGTGGCCGTGCGGGTGATCGGCGTCGAAGACGTCCTGCTCGAGAGGGTCTTCTTGGACGAGAAGGAAGGAGACCACCGGGCTGGTGACGCCGCCTTGGCCATGGCGGTGGCGCATTGGGACGAGATCGATTGGGACTACGTGCGCGGGGAGGCGGGGTCAGCTGCCTGGGGCACCGCCGACGCCCTGGCCCGCTTAGTGCGGCAGGCCGAGGCCTTGCGGCGGGAAGCACAGCCGTAGAGCGGCGTGCCGCCGCGCTTGTGGTGGGCGGCACTGGCCTGCAGCGGCCGGATGTACCCGTCCGATCGGCACCCGTGGATGGGCCCTGGCGCGACGGGCCATCCGCAGGCCCAGGCGCCCGCTGAGCCCGTCGCCCGACAGCGCCGCCTCAGAGGCGGTGTCGACGCCAAGACCGAAGGGCAGGCCCTCCGCATACATCTGCCGCGCGGGGCCGATGGTGCGCAGCCCGCCCCCGAGCACCCGGGACATCCGGCCCCGCCCCTGCGGGCGCTGCTCCAGCGCCGCCTGCTCGAGGGCGCCCCGGCGAGCCCGCGCGCCCCCGCGCCAGCAGAGCCCGCGACAGCGACCAGCCACCGGCAGCGCCGGCCACCGAAAGTGAGCGACGCACCGGGGCCACGCCTACCGCGCAGCCACAGGGCCCCCCGGCCACCGCGCGCGCAGCGGCCCAGGTGTTCCGCGCCCCCAAGGCGAAGGGCCAAAGCGGGCGCGGGCGTGTCCCGCCCGCCAAAGGGAACGGGAGGAGGACCTGCCGGTGCTCGCGTCGCTGCATGGGGGGTTCGTCTGGGAGGTGCCCGCCCCGCCGTCCCGGGCCAAGGACCCGGGCGCCGGGCCAGAAGGCGTGCTGCTGGTGTGGGCCGAGCCCGCGCGCCCCGAGGGGGAGGCAGCGTCGGCCCCCGCCCGCGGCGCGCCCACCCCGCCCCGCGGCCCCCGCGGCGGGCGGCGCACCGATCCCACCCCCTTCGGCATCCCCGGGCAGGCACTCGCCTCGACGCTGGCAGACGTGGTACCCGGCTTGGCCGCGGATCGGCTGGCGGCGGTGCGCGCCTCCGCCTGGTTGCCCACCGCTACCGCGGCGCCCGGCCTGCCCCTGCCCTCCGACCCCGCGCTGGGCGAGGCTGAACCCCGGGGCGAGGCGGCGCTGCGGCCCTGGCCGCTGCACGGGATCGCCCTCGGCGCTGCGGAGGCGCTGCGGCTGCTCACACGCTGCGCGGGCAACGAGAGCCTCGCCGGGGATCTGCTGGTGGGACCCGACCTGCGCTTCTGGGTCGAGGCGCTGCGCTTGGCGGCGGACGTCGCGGCCCGCCAGATGTTCCTGCCCGCCGTCGAACGCGACGCCGCGGGCCAGGCGCGAGCCGTATGGGAGCCGCTGCTCGCGGGCCGCACCGGGCAGCGCGCCGAGCACTTGGCGGCGGCCATGCCCGCCGCCTGCCGAGCCGTCGGTGGCGGAGCCGCGCCCGCCGAGGCGCCCCCGGACACCCCCGCGCTCACCGTGCTGCGGCACTTCGTGCGTTTCGTCGTCGACCACCTGGCGCGCGGCGTGGCGACACCCGTGGCGGACCCTGGCGTCGCCGCGTGGGACAGCGTGCACGACCAGTGGGTGCACGCGCTGGGCGCCCCGGGCGGCAGGCTGGTCGGGAAGCAGGCGGACCTCGCTGCCCTGGAGGCCCAGGCCCGGGAGTGGGCGGCCCCGTTGCGCGCGGCCGGCGATCCCTCGTTCCGCCTGTGCTTCCGCTTGGAAGAACCGGCGGGTGAAGACGGCGCGGGGGATGGCGACGATGTCCCGGAGGCGGACGTCGAGCCGGCGTCGGATGGTGCCTGGCGCGTCCACTACCTCCTGCAGGCCGTTGACGACCCCAGCCTGCTCATTCCCGCTGACCGCGTCTGGAAGCCGAGCGAGCGGGCGGGGCCCGCGGCCCCGCGCCCGGTCCTGCTCGCCGCCCTCGGCCGCGCCGCCGCCCTGTGCCTGGAGGTCGAGGCAAGCCTGCGCGGACCCGATCCCACGGGTTTCGACCTCGACACGGCCGGCGCGCACGCCTTCCTGAGCGAGACGGCGTGGTTGCTGGAGGATGCGGGGTTCGGGGTCCTGCTGCCCTCCTGGTGGAGCCGCGGCGGTCCCCGTGCGCGCCTGGCGGCGCGGGCCCACGCCCGTGCCCCGGCGGCGGGGGTTGCCGGCCTCGGGCTCGACGCCGTGGTGGCGTTCGACTGGCAGGTGGCCCTGGGCGAGCACGTCCTCACCCGCGAGGAACTCGAGGCGCTCGCGGCCCTGAAATCGCCCCTGGTGCGCATACGGGGCCGCTGGGTGCAGGTGAGCGCCGAGGAGATCCTGGCGGGCCTGGCCCTGCTGGAGGGTCGCGGGCCCCTGCGCGGCACCGTGCGCGACGCGCTCCGCTTCGATGCGGGCGCGGGAGCCGCCGGGCTGCCGATCGCGGAGGTTCAGGGTGAGGGCTGGGTCGGCGACCTGCTGGGGCGGCTTCGCGATCCGGACACCGCGGCGGGCGCGGCGTTCGCCGAACTCGACCCGCCGCCCGGTCTGCGCGCGCACCTGCGGCCCTACCAGGTGCGCGGCTACTCCTGGCTCAGCTATCTGGCTGAACGGGGCCTCGGCGCGTGCCTGGCGGACGACATGGGCCTGGGCAAGACGCTGCAGACCCTCTCCCTGATCGCGCGCGACCGTGCCCTGGGGGCCGCGGAGCCCGTGCTGCTCGTCTGCCCCACCTCCGTCCTCGGCAACTGGGTCAAAGAGGCCGAACGCTTCACGCCCGGTCTGGCGGTCCTCGCCCACCACGGGCCGGACCGCTTGCGTGGGGCGGACTTCGCCGCGGCCGCCCGCCGCCACGCGCTGGTGGCGACGACTTACGCGCTCCTGCCGCGGGACCTGGAGACCCTGCGCGGCGTCCCTTGGAGCGGCCTCGTGCTGGACGAGGCCCAGAACGTGAAGAATCCCGAGGCGCGGCAATCGGCCGCCGCACGGGCGGTCGCGGCCGGCTACCGCGTGGCGCTCACCGGGACCCCGGTCGAGAACAGCGTCGGCGACCTCTGGTCCATCATGGAGTTCCTCAACCCCGGGCTCCTCGGCAGCCAGGCCGATTTCCGCCAGCGCTTCTTCATGCCCATCCAGGTGTCGGCCGATGCGGAGGCGATCGCCCAGCTGCGGCGGCTGACTGGACCCTTCGTGCTGCGGCGGGTCAAGACCGACCCCGCCGTCGCGCCGGACCTGCCGCCCAAGACGGAGACCAAGGTCCACTGCACACTGACCAGGGAGCAGGGCTCGCTCTATGCGGCGGTCTTGAAGGACGTGCAGGAGCGGCTGGAGGACGCCGAGGGGATCGCGCGGCGCGGACTGATCCTCGCCACGCTCAGCAAGCTCAAGCAGGTCTGCAACCACCCCGCGCATTTCCTGGGCGACCATTCGCCGATTCCCGGGCGTTCCGGCAAGATCGCGCGCCTGGACGAGATGCTGGAGGAGGTGCTTGCGGCGGGGCAAAGGGCCCTCTTGTTCACACAGTTCACGGAGATGGGCCACCTGCTGCAGCAGCACCTGCGCGAGGCCCTGCGCCGCGAGGTGCTGTTCCTTCACGGCGGGGTGCCGCGCACGGCGCGCGAGCGCATGGTCGAGCGCTTCCAGGCGGCGGGAGGCGGCCCGCCCGTGTTCGTGCTGTCCCTGAAGGCGGGCGGCACCGGGCTGAACCTCACGGCCGCCTCGCACGTCTTCCACTTTGACCGCTGGTGGAACCCCGCCGTGGAGAACCAGGCCACCGACCGCGCCTTCCGCATCGGCCAGTCGCACCCCGTGCAGGTGCACAAATTCGTCTGTACCGGCACGCTGGAGGAGCGCATCGACGCATTGATCGAAGGCAAGCGCGAACTGGCGGAGAATGTCGTCGGCAGCGGTGAGGCGTGGCTGACGGAGCTGTCCACCGCCGAACTGCGCGACATCCTGGCGCTGCGGCCTGAAGCCGTAGAGGAGTGAGCCGCTCTTGCCGCGCGGCTGGGGCGATGGGGACTTCGGCTACTTCCCGCCGTCGGTGCCGCGGCCCGCCAAGGGCGGCGTCCGCGCACAGACCCAACGCGGGGCGTTCGGGCGGAATTGGTGGGCCAAGCGCTGGATCGCCGTGCTGGAGGGCATGGGCCTCGGGGCCCGGCTCGCGCGCGGCAGGTCCTACGCCCGCAAGGGACAGGTGGTGTCCGTCGAGATTGAGGAGGGCGTGGTGCGGGCCCGGGTTCAGGGTTCGCGCCCATCCCCCTACCGCGTCACCATCCAACTGCGCCCTCTGGACGCGGACGCCTGGGCCACGGCGGGCCGAGCCATCGCCGCGCGCGCGGCCTACGCGGCCAAGCTGCTGGCGGGGGACATGCCGGAGGACATCGAGGAGGCGTTCCGCGAGGCCGGCGTCGCGCTGTTTCCCGCCAGGTCCGCCGACCTCACCACCGAGTGCTCCTGCCCGGACTGGTCCAACCCCTGCAAGCACGTCGCCGCCGTCTATTACCTGCTCGGCGAGGAGTTCGACCGCGACCCCTTCCTGCTCTTCCGGCTGCGGGGCATGCGCCGCGAGGGCCTGGCGGACCTGCTGGGGGATACCGCCGCCACCACCGCGGGACAGGAGCCCGAAGCGCCGCCCGAACCGTTGCCGGTGGAGCCGGCCGCTTTCTGGTCGGGGGCGGGGGTACGGGATGGGGCCACGGAAGCGGGGCCGGGAGGCGCGGCCACGCCTGGGGCACCGGCGCCGTTGGTGCGCCGGCTCGGCAACCTCCCGTTCTGGCGCGGCAGCGCCGGCCTGGCCGACGCCCTCCAAGGGGCGTACGCGGGCGCTGCGGCCCGGGCGCGCCTGCTGCTGGCCGGTGAACCGGATGCCCCCGGGGAGGCTGCGGCCCCCGGCGGCCGGCAGGGCGCGGGGAGGCGGGAAGAGGAGGGCGTGCGGGCACCTGCCGACCTGGCGGCGGCAAGGGCGCAGCCGGCGGACCGGCGCCGGGGTCCGCGGGAGACGAAGTCGCCCGCCCCCGGGGGCAGGGGACAGGCGCCCGCGGTGCGGGAGAAGGAACCGCCACGGGAACGCGGTGGGCGGGAGGCCGTCGGTGTGGGGCGGACGCAGCCCCCTGGTGCACGTGCGGCCCGTGGCCCGGTGCGGCGGGTGCCCTCCGCTGCGACGCCCGTGCCAGCGGGCACGGACCCCACCGCGCGGACCCGGGGCCACT